>JAADGM010000108.1 GCA_013152375.1 FCB group bacterium
AGGAATTTTTTTGATCATAGTAAATGTTAATGGTAATGAACCTTTCGAAAGAGCCTTAAAGCGCTTTAAAAACAAATTTATCAAAGCAGGCGTCTTACGTGATATTAAAAAAAGAGCTTATTATTTGAAGCCCAGTGAAGCCAAACGGATTGCAGCTCAAAAATCCGCTAAAAATCGCCGGCGTAATATGTGGCGCGATTAAACTAAGCTATCTTTTCAAAAGATAGTTCTCTGATCATAGACAATCTGGAAAAAGCTCACGTCGTGAGCTTTTTCTGTTTCTTCCATGGAACTGCAGTATCATAAATTCATCCCGGTTTAGCGGTAATCTTTGTTTGATCATCGCCTTACCCATTTGATTAATAAAGGAGGATTATGAACCGAACTGAAGCCTACAAATTACTCACTGAATACACCACCAAACCCGGACTCATCAAGCATGCGCTGGCTGTAGAAGCTGTAATGATCGCTTATGCAGACAAGTTCGGAGAAGACAGGGATGAATGGGGACTCGTCGGGTTGCTCCATGACTTTGATTATGAGAGATATCCCACTCCTGAAGAACATCCGTATAAAGGGGCAGAAATTTTACGGGAAAAAGGTGTCCGTGAAGAATTGATTACTGCCATTCTGGGACATGCTGACTACACAGGCGTAAAAAGAGAAACTACGCTTGCCAAAACGCTGTATGCCGTGGATGAATTAACCGGTCTCATAACAGCGACCGCCCTGGTGAGACCCGGTAAGAAAATAGCCGATGTGAAAGCTGGTTCCGTTAAGAAAAAGATGAAAGATAAGCGCTTTGCCGCTTCTGTGAATCGGGATGACATCCGTAACGGAGCCGCCGAATTAGGTGTTGACCTGACGGAACACATCCAGTTTGTGATCAATGCTATGCAGCACATATCAGATACATTGGGTCTTTAAAATCAAATTAGGTGTAAGTTAAAACATACAAAATCAAAGAACAGATGGCATTTATGATTAAAAACTCCTTTAAATTGAAATTCCCGATTTCGCTGATGGTCTTTTTCATAGCTTGGGGATGTTACCTGCAGCCGGGGACACCCAGGCAGAATACGACGATCACCATCCTTGAAACCTCCGATGTTCATGGTAACATATACAACTGGGATTTTTTTGGTGAAAAAGAATATGACCAGGGACTTGCCATGGTTACCACGCTTGTAAAACGGGAGCGTCAGTCAGACAAGGACCTCATCCTGTTGGATGACGGGGATACTATCCAGGGTACGCCTCTTATCTACTATTACAACACTCCCGGGTTCGCTGACCCAAATCCAATGGCATTGGTCATGAACAATATGAAATATGATGCCATGACCATCGGTAACCATGAATTTAATTATGGACAAAAGGTACTTGATAAATTCATTAACGATTGCGAATTTCCGGTAATCTCGGCAAATATTGTCAAAACCGGAAACGGGCAGCCAAAATATCAGCCTTATTTGATCAAAACTGTCAAAGGCATAAAAATCGGTATCATCGGACTGACTACACCGGGAGTTCCCATCTGGGAAAAACCAGAAAATATTGAAGGATTACAATTCAAAGACGCCGTCGCCACAGCTCAGCAAATGGTGAAAGAACTCAAGCAACAGGGTGTGCAGGTGATCATTGCCCTTGCCCATACGGGCCCTCATGTGGAACCGTTGAATTCCAGAGACGCCGGTGAATGGTTAACGGATTATCATTCCTGGGTGGATAAAGGATATGCTGATCTTTCGGATGAAAATTTTGCGATAAAACTGGCTGAAAAAGTTCCTGAAGTGGATGTCATTCTGGCCGGACACGCTCATTCAACAATTCCCATGGCCATGATCGATGGTACTTTGCTGACCGAACCGTACAAATGGGGAAGAGGTATCTCAAAAGTTACATTGACCATAAATCCAGCGGGGAAAGTTATTGAAAAACACAGCGAGTATATCAGTGTCAAGGGGATTGCCCCAGATTCCGGAATACTTCAGCTTGCAAAAAAATACCAGGAAACTGCCCTTGAGTATGTTAATTCTGAAATCGGCACGGCCGTAGGCGACTTTCCGGGCGGCAGGCAGGCCAGAATGGCGGACGGTCCCCTGGCCGATTTCATAAACGCAGTGCAATTTGAAATTGCGAAAGCAGCCGGCTATCCGGCTGATATCTCCCTGTCGGCTATTTTTAATAATCGGAGCATGCTAAGAAAAGGTCCAATTGAAATTTCTGACCTTTATGGCATCTATCAATTTGACAATACCTTAAATATCATTGAGATCACAGGATCGGATTTGGTGGCAGCATTGGAGCATGATGCTGAGTATTGGACCTTGAGCAGCGAACCGGGAGAGGATCAGTTTCAACCATCCGGCAAGGTGAGGGATTATAATTGGGATATGTACTCAGGAATCGAATATGCCATTGATATTTCCAGACCCGTTGGGCAGCGCGTTGTAAAATTAACTTTTCAAGGCTCAGAAGTCAGATCGAATCAGAAATTCAGAGTAGCAGTTAATAATTATCGGGCCGGCGGCGGGGGTGGATACGAGATGTTTAAAAATGCCGTCAATATCTGGAAATCCACAACAGAGATCAGAGATTATATGATTGAATATGTGCGGCAAAAAAAAGTTCTTGATCCTGCCGAGTATTATGTCCAAAACTGGTATTTGATCAACGGTTCAGTCATCCGGGATAAATAACGTACGGACTGTTGATCTGATCCTTAGGGAGATATTCCAAAATCCCGGGGCTGAAATGGGAGCCGCAATTGGTACGTTCTAAATTAAATGAAACCTGATTATGACTATATCATCATCGGATCCGGGTTTGGCGGGTCCGTTTCTGCACTAAGGCTCGCTGAAAAAGGCTATTCCGTTGCAGTTCTGGAGAAAGGTCGGGAATATACGCCTGAGGCTTTCCCGGAATCCAACTGGAATTTACGTAAATTCCTTTGGCTGCCTAAATTTCATTTATACGGCATCCAGGCACTAACTCTCTTAAAAGATGTTTTTGTGCTGCATGGCAGTGGCGTCGGAGGCGGGAGTCTTGTCTATGCCAATAATCTCCTGATCCCACCGGACAAGGTCTTTAAAGACAGTATCTGGCATATCAAAAATGTTCAGGCAGAACTGGAGCCGTATTACCAGCTGGCAAAAGAAATGTTAGGTGCCACAAAGAGCAAAGTGCTCACGAAAGCAGACCAATACCTAAAAGCATGCGCTGACGACATCGGGAGGGGGGAGACCTTTCATGTCAACGATGTGGGGATATTTTTCGGTGAACCGGGTATTACCGTCACCGACCCGTACTTTGACGGAGAAGGCCCGCCGCGCACCGGTTGTACGCTTTGCGGATCCTGCATGACGGGATGTCGTGACGGAGGAAAAAACACGCTCGATAAAAATTACTTATTTCTTGCCAGGAAAAAGGGAGTAAAAATTTTTCCCGAAACAGAGGCAATCTCGGTGACTCCCGCACGTGAGGGAGGATATCTGATCAAGATTAAAAAATCAACCGGTTTTCGGGCGGCTAAAGGAAAACTTGCGTCAAAAGGTGTCATTTTTTCCGGTGGAGTGATGGGAACGGTGAAGCTGCTCCTGAAACTGAAGAATAATGGAGCATTACCCGCAATATCAGACCAACTGGGAGCATTTGTCAGGACAAACAGCGAGGCTTTGGTCGGGGCAGTTGCAAATGAATCGACCGAAGATTACTCAAAAGGAATTGCTATTACATCCGGGATATATCCTGACGAACACACCCATATTGAAACGGTGAGGTATGGTAAAGGACATAATGCAATGGCACTTTTGGGCACGCTGCTTGTTGATGACAGTCCAATATTTCACAGATCACTGGTGTATCTCGGACAAATAATAAAACACCCCGGCAAGTTTATCAAAAGTCTTAAATTCAGCGGCTGGTCTGAAAGAACTACTATTTTATTAGTAATGCAGACGTTATCAAATTACCTGACACTTGATTACCGCCGACGCTGGTGGAGATTCGGTGGGTACTCACTTAATTCACGGTGTCAAAAGGAAAGCAGGGTTCCCGCCTATAATCCCGTGGCAAATGATTTTGCGCGGCGTATGTCCGAGAAAATAGGGGGAGAGCCGCTCAGTGTACTCCCTGAGGTTCTGATGAATACTTCTTCGACGGCCCATATTCTCGGTGGCTGTGTGTTATCCGACTCAAAGGCCAATGGAGTTGTTGATATTACAGGAAAGATACATGGCTATGAGGATTTGTATGTTATTGATGGTTCAATCGTCCCTGTGAATTTAGGGGTGAATCCCAGTTTGACGATTACCGCACTGGCGGAATATCTTTTAAATAAATTTCCAGAAAAATAACTGGAGAATTATTTTCTTTTGAAAATAGGAATCCTGACACACATTGTGGTGCCCTGCCCAATTTTACTTGATATACTCAATTCACTGTCAAAATCGTTGATGATACTATGGACGATTGAAAGGCCTAGTCCTGTCCCTTGTCCCACTTTTTTTGTTGTATAAAAAGGCTCCAGACATCGGTCAATTTCTTCTGTGGTCATCCCAATACCGTTATCTGATACTTCACAGACCACCATCTCACCGGCATTATCCACCGACAGGGTTATAGAGATTGTCTTGGTGTAATCGGCAGTCTTCGATTTACGGGCCTGTTTATTTACGGCGTATTGTGCATTCGATAAGAAATTGACGATGACCTGTTCAAATTGCTGCGGTGCGAATCTCACCGGCGGTAACGCTTCAGGAGTTTTGACTGTAAAAGTAATCTGATTATTTTTAAATTGTTCATTAAAGAAGACAAGACTTCTGTTCAGTGGCTGGAGGATATCAACTTCTTCCTGTTCGGTACCTTGTTTACGGGCATATCCTCTCATATGATTGATGATCAAAGCAGCTCTGTCAACCTCAGATATGATCAATTTCAGACCCTCTTTGACAGAAGTTAAATCCAGTTTATTGACTAACAGAGGGCTTGACAGCACTTCTGCCTGGACCCGGATTATGGATAGGGGTTGGTTCAATTCATGCGCAATGCCGGTGGCCATCTCACCCAGAGAAGCCAGTCTGCCGGAGTGCGCTAACTGGGCCTGTTTTTCTTTTACTTCTTTGGTCCTCACCCGGATTAGTTCTTCTAGATGGCTGCGATAATCTTCGAGTTTTTTTTCCGCTATTTTGCGTTGCGTAACATCCCGAATTGAGCCGATATTTTTTAAATTTCCATGCTCATCCTGGACTAATCTTGAATTGATTGAACAGATAATCGGTCTGCCGTTTTGATCGGAGAGTTCAATTTCAAAATCGCAGAGTTGACGACCGCTTTGAATCTCCTCAGTGAGTCGTTTTTTCTGATCTGAATCCTTGAAAAGATCAAAGAAAGAGAGACCGATGAGGTTTTCTTTTTCGAATTGACTTATCTCACGAATTGAAGGACTTAATTCCAGGATGGTACCGTCGAGGAATATCTCGTAGTAAACGTCTTTGATGTTTTCAAAAATTCGATGATACCGCTCCCAACTCTCGCGGAGCTCCTGAGTTCTCGATTGAACCGTATCCTTCAGATGCTCTTTTTCTTTTCGCAGAAGATCCTCGGCTCGTTTTATCCGGAGCATCGCATTGACCTGAGCAGTCAATTCACCGGCATCGATTGGTTTCGTCAAGTAGGCGTCTCCACCCAGTTGTAATCCCCTGACTTTGTCAACTGTCTGCGTCTTCTGTCCGGTTAGAAAGATGATGGGAATATTAGCGGTCTGAACATTCGTCTTCAGATTTTTGCAGACAGTGTATCCATCGATATCAGGCAGCTGAATATCGAGCAGAATGACGTCAGGAAGCTTCTGTCGGGCAATCTTGATACCCTTGTTTCCTGTGTTTGCTTTATAGATCCTGCTATCTGGGATTAGAGTCGTGAGAAGTTCTTCAATGGAATCCAGGTTTTCCTGAAAATCATCGATGATCAGTATATTTGACGTCGGATTGCTGGTGAGCGCTGCACGACGATCGGACCTCAGATTTAGTTCGAGCTTGCTAAAATGTATTTCCGAGAGTCTTTCATCCTCGAAAAAAGTTTTAGGGTTGCCAGAGATGAAAGGGTTTTCGATCAAGATAAAATCCTTTAATATTTCTGGAAAGATGCCCCGGAAAGTCTCTGGTCAATGGCTTAAACGGATATTGCCTGAATTGCCTTTTCAACCTCATTTATCTTCCAACGAGCATTGATCTGTTTAAAAGATTTTAAAGCTGACTGGAAATTTTCGAGGGCATTGTCCTTTTTCCCGGTTTGTGTGAAATACTGACCCATCTCGAAGCGGGTTTCCCCCAGGCTCAGTGGATAATTAAAGTTCTGATTAATCTTAAGACTGTTTTCAAAATAAGAAAGTGCCAGATCAAAGCGTTCGGCCTTGCGGTTAATCATCCCCATAACCTTATAAACATCTGCGAGACTAAGACGATCTCCGATTTCAGAAAATATCTGAAAAGCTGTCGTCGCCAGGGCTGTACTGGCAGCAAAATCTCCTTTGTAGTAGAGAACCTCCGCTTGCTCTAAATAGGATAATGCTTTTAATTGTGAGTTATGAAGCTCATTGGACAGATTAATGCATTTCTGAAGATATTCGGATGCCTTATCATAATCTCTGCGAAATTTATAGACAATAGCAATTCCGTATCTTGCCCGGGCCAGTGTTCCTTTCTGAGTTTCAGGATTCAGAATGCTGATCAATTCTTCATAATGATCAAGAGCTTTTGTCCAGGAACCCTCAATGCTGTACACATTTGCCAAATTGAGCAGGGTCTGTGACAGGAGCAGTTTGCGATNNNTGCTTACGGGCAATATTTTTTGCTTCACTGAAATCTCTTTCGGCCTCATTGATCGGTTCGCCGCTTTCAATTTTCAAGACCCCGAGAGAGTTTCGTACTGAGGCGACACCGATCTCGTCTTTGAGATCTTCGAATATCTCCAGAGATCGGCCATATTCAATCCGGGCATTTTTAAAATCACCCTTGTAGAAGTTTGTACCACCTCTGATCTGATGGACGGCAGCCAGAATTGCCTGTGTTGCTGATCGGGAATACTTTTCAAGGATTAGATTTGTAAGATATTCGACTTTACCAAAGCGGCCGAATTTCCGCGCGGTTGTAGCTATTTCAAGCAACAGGAGAACATAGTCCTTCTCATTGATATGCCGGACAGCTTGAACAATAATGGTATCAAAATCTATCTCTCTGAACAGTATTCCTTCTGCAGCGGCCGACTCTTCTGAAGAAAGAGTCTCTTTCCAGGCGTTACTCAGCACCATTTCCCGCTCAAGCCGGATCATATTCAGTCTCTCGGAGAATTCCGGGCCACACCTTTCTGCAGCAAGGTCAAAGACAGCTTTGACAAATTTTTGCAGTTCTGAGTTATTCATGTTACCCTAACATAATATTTGGATTTGAGAATTTTGCAAAATGATATTACTTTTGCTTTGTTTACAAATGTGATTCAATTTTCCAGTTATGTTATATTAGTAACCACCGTCACCGTCGTTATTGCCGTCAAGTCCCCAGGCAAAACGGGTAAAATGATCAACCCAAAAAGATATGGTCTGCTTGTCATAATCAATTTCATAATTTCCTTCCAGCGGGTACCAAAGGTTGCCGCCATCCTGACTGAAAAATAGGCTGAAATTGAAATTTGATCCATCACCATCATCTTCATCGTCGTTGTCATCGTCCTCATCCCCATCTTCATCGTCGTCATGATGATCTTCGTCATGATTCTGGTTAAGGTATTTATATGACAGTGTGATTTGAACATCAGACTCAAAGTTCATTGAAGGTAAGAAATCAACTCCGGCACCGCATTGCTGATTATCCTCGACACAGACCACATCTACCGTAATATCCGTATCTTCAAGCAGCGCATTTGCAGGTATATCAACTTTGTTATCAAAGGTTTTATGACCGCCGACATGACCGCCGCGCTCGGCTCTGATATGCTTTGTTTGATGTCCTTTTCTCGCGAGGGTATTAAATTGCTCCATGGCTTCGGCATTCCAGCCGATCCAGTTAATTTGATCCGTGGGGATTCCCTGACCGCTGCCGGTTAAGGCAATTGTATCAACGGTGTCACCGCCGGTGATTGTATCGGTCCCGCAGGATACGATCAGGAATGCGCCGGTTAGAAAACTGAAGATTAAAAGCAATTTTCTTTTGTATTTGATAGATGTGTTCATTATTTGGTCTCCATTAATATAATAAATACAGCATTCGCATAATAACAAATATCGTGCAAGAAAGTGGTAATATTCGGCATTAATTCACTATTTTAAGCTACTTGGGGAATTTAATGCATGCAAGCGGTGCAACAGAGAAGCCTATATATCTCTAATATATAAAGAATTAGAAAACTTTGAGGATAATTAATGAAAATAGTATAATAAATACCTGATTTTAATAAAAATTTATTCTCGATCAAATTGACCATGAGAAAAAGTGAGATTATTAGGTCATATCACACAAATAGGGGCATATAACCCGGGGCACATGCCCCATATACATATTATCAATATTTAATCTGTATGGCCATCTCGAACCTCTTGTCCTCTTCAAGGTTTATTGACACGGTTCCAATTTCGGATTCTGCCAATCTGATCAGTCTGTTTAGTGGTATTAAAGATGTCAGGGCTGCAATCAATCGGGGATGGTTTTTTATGTTCATTCTTCCTGATTGCGTGGATTCAAGCAACAGCATCACATGTTGACGATTTTCATCCAGATCAGCAGATATAACCAAGTCGGCAGATCCATAATTACTTATCGCCTTGGCAGTAAAGGAAAGTATTAATATTTCAAGACAATTTGCGTTTATATTTATTTCAGGCAGGTTCTTTTTAACACTATTTGTCAAAGTAGTGAATTCAGACATGCATAATGCACCCATGGTTTCGGAGATTTGTGATATGAAGTTGTTAAGCTGCAGATGTACTGATTCATCCTCACTCAGTTGTCCGGAAATCAGCTCGGAAGAGAATATTTTAAGCCTGTGGAGATTGTCCCCGATCTCTTTAACCCTGAGGGCTTCGGCGGGTAGCTCTTCAGCGTCAATTGACATGGTCAGTAATTGTTGTTTTATCTGAAGCGGTGTGAGAAAATTGTTAAGGGAGTGGGAGATATCCCTGGCCATGATCTTTCTCGAGTACTGCACCACAAGGTTCAGCAGTCTGTCAAACGCTTTCAGCTTATCGGCTTCCATCACCCTTTGTTGATAAATTATAGTTCAGAGTAGCAATAATATATGGTTTTTGTTAATTCCGGATTTTCATTTTTTTAATTTTATAGCGCATTTTATCCCTTGATATGTTCAAAAGTTGTGCCGCTTTCGTCTTGTTTCCATGTGCAATCTCAAGTGCTTTAATAATTAATCCCTTTTCCACCTGTTCAAGGGAAATCCCGGATTGGGGGATATTGATTATGGGTGATTTCATATCCGTTGGGTCCTCCCGGTTAACCTGAGCTGATATATTCTTGAAGATAGAAATACTTTCAGGACCTAATTCGGATTTCGTTTCAAAAAGAACTGCCCTTTCAATAACATTTTTCAGTTCCCTCACATTCCCTGGCCAATGATGCAGCAACAGTTTGGATTTGCCTTCAATGTTGATCCCCGTAATATGCCTTTTAAACTCACTGGCAAAATTAGACAGGAAAAATTCAGCCAGTTGTATGACGTCATCGCCCCGATCTCTGAGAGGGGGCAATTCGATGGAAGTCACGTTCAGGCGATAAAGCAGGTCCTGCCTGAATTGTCCTTTTGCAATGGAGGCCATTAAATCACTGGAGGTGGCGCTCAAAATCCTCACATCAACTGAAATTTCCTTGACGCCACCCAGACGATAAAGTTTTTTTTCTTCAATTACTTTTAATAATTTGGATTGGAGATTCAAGCTCATGTCACCAACTTCATCCAGGAACAGGGTGCCTCCCTGTGCCAGTTCTATCAGTCCTTTTTTCCGCTTGCGTGCCCCCGTAAATGCCCCCGGTTCGTAGCCGAAGAGTTCTGACTCAAGCAGGTTTTCCTGGAAAGCTGAACAATTCAACTCAATTAAGGGTTTGTCCGCCCTTATACTGTTGTAATGGATAGCTTTTGCAACCAGTTCTTTTCCCGTACCTGTTTCACCGGTGATCAAAACGGACGTTTGCGGAGAGTCGGCTACCGTTTTAATGAACTTGAATACGGATTTGATCTGGGCAGAATTTCCAATGAATTCATCAAATCCGCGCATATTTTCTCTTTTAAGGTAGGCCAACTGCTCGTCTTTTGATTTTGATTTCTCGGCTTTAAGAATACACAGGCGGATTTCTTCCAGATCAAATGGTTTCTTGATATAATCCATGGCACCCAGTTTCATCGCCTCGACGGAAGAAGAAACATCGGCGTGCCCTGTAATCATTATCACCATCGTATCAGGAGATGATTTTCTGACTTCTTTCAAAATGTCGAGACCGCCCATCCCGGGCAGGATAAGATCCAGCAGGATCACGTCGGGCGCTGCCAGATCGATCGCGGACAACACCTCTTCACCGCTTTGAAAGGTCTTGACCTCATAACCTTCGAGGGTCAGGAATTCATTTAAACTCTGTCTGATCTGGTCATCATCATCGACTACATAAATGTTAAACATTTTCGGTCATTCTCCTCTGAACCGTATTTTCATTCGCTGAGTTAATTAATTGGTATTAACCCCAGGGTAAGCCCCGGGGGGAATTAACCAAATCGTCTCGTCCGGCTTAATCCGGCAGGTGCCGGGCACGGAAGGACTAAATTTTGAACGAGTTGAACTCTGATAAATTATTTTGTTATATATTATTCCTGCCATACAGATTCCATGATTGCATAATTAATTGAATCATGTAAATTACTTATCATAATTCATCGGTAAAAATAATACCCTTCAATGATGCAATTCAGAAATTCTGATTAATAAATATGGTCGAATGTCACATTTGAATTTTAAAACTGTCCTGGAAAATTTACGGGATGTCATGTTGTTGTGTGATGAGAATTTTATCATTCGCGAATATAATCATTCGACTGAATTCATGTACACGGACAATGAATCAATAGCCGGAAAGAAGTGCTTCGAAGTGCTGCGGGACCGTGAAAAACCCTGTGAGGACTGCCCTTTGGTTCCGACACTTGAAAGCGGCAGTTTAATTCCCGTTGACTATCTGGATAAACGTTTCGGTGAATATTTTGAGGAGCGTACCCATCCGGTCATGACTGGCGACAATACTTTGGAAGGTTTCCTGCTGGTTTTGCGGAATATTACCAAAACGCACGAAATTGTCGATCAGTCCGCCCAGCAAAAAAAATTAGCTGCCATCGGACAGATCAGTTCTGGAATTGCACACGACTTTAACAATGTTCTCACAGGTGTACTGGGGCATGTGGAATTGATGAAATTAAAAAATCCCCATCCCGAAATGCTGAACCATCTGAAAATGATCGAACTTGCCGTGCAGGACGGGAAAGCGACCGTCAGGCAAATGCAGGACTTCACTCGTCAGAAGAAGGATAAATTCCACAAGATCATAGATTTGAAGCATCTGATACTGGATGTTGTTGCCCTCGCCAAGCCCCGCTGGTCCAAGGCTTTGATGGAAAACGGAATTATTGTTGAGCCCGTGCTTAATCTTAAAGATGAAGTTAATATCTCCGGTAACAAATCTGATCTAAGTAATGCCATTACCAATATGCTGTTCAATGCTACGGATGCAATGCCGGATGGCGGTGTTATAACAATCTCAACCAGAGCCAGGGATGGTTATGCAATCCTGCAGATCAAAGACACCGGAATTGGCATGACCAAAGAAATCCAGGAAAAAATATTTGATCCTTTTTTTACAACCAAAGGCGTTAACGGGGTTGGTCTGGGAATGAGCGAAGTATTTGGCGTAGTTCAGCGCCACAATGGTGAGATAAAAGTCAGCAGCCAGGAAGGTAAGGGAACACAGTTTACGCTTCGTTTTCCACTCAGTAAGAAAAGACCTGCCGTCTTAAAACAGCGGGGGAAAGAGAATTTTATACCTCTGAATATCCTGGCTGTCGATGATGAAAGTTATGTTCTTGAGGTTCTCAGCACCTTGCTGGTTCGATTCGGTCATACGGTGACCACGCATTTATCCGCCGGTGATGCAATTAAGGATTTTTCTGAAAATGAGTACAACCTGGTAATTACGGACCTGGGCATGCCGGAGATGAGCGGTAAAGAAGTTGCCGCAAAAATAAAGTCTGTTCGTCCTGGCATTCCGGTGATCTTATTATCAGGATGGGCAATGCGCGCTGAAGATGATTCTTCAATTCAGTCAGTTATTGACATCGTCGTGAGTAAACCCTTCACGGTGGAAGAGATTGAAGAAGCCGTCTATCAGTCGATGAAAATTGCAAATCCTGTTGGAAAGAAAAAATAACTTTAGATGGTGTTTGGATGGAAAATCTATCGATGCGCAAAGGCAGTTTGTTAATACATCCGAAGCCCTGCCCGGAATCTTGGGTCAGTGGTTTTCACCGGGATCCATACCAATTTATTTTGAAGATATCACTCTTACTGATTGATGATTGCAGATAAGCCTGTAAAATATATCATTTCCCATGACATGGGAACGAGCTCAGATAAAGCCATCCTGGTTACGACACGGGGTGAAATTATCAATATTGCCAGCGTAACCTATCCGCTTTTGCATCCCAGGCCAGCCTGGGCTGAACAGGATCCTGAAGATTGGTGGAAGGCAATCCAAAAGACCACAAAATCCGTTTTGATGAAATCAGAGATTGATCCGGAGGACGTGGTTGGGGTAACATTTTCCGCACAGAATCAATGTCTGGTTTCCGTTGACTCATCAGGGATACCACTCAGACCCGCAATCAGTTGGATGGATTCGCGTGCAGCGGACATCATCAGGGAAACCATATGGAAACCTCCGCGGATCATGGGATATAATATTTTCAACGTCTTGAAATTTTTACGGATCACCGGTGGAAGTCCCGGACAGTCCGGCAAAGATCAGATTGGAAGAATGCTCTGGTTGAAAAAAAATGAACCGGAGATATTTCAGCGAACAGCGAAGTTCGTCGATGCAAAGGATTATCTTATTTTCAAGCTGACAGGCGAAATGGTAACATCAGTAGATGTAGCCGTGATCTGGTGGTTGCTGGATACACGCCGGAACAGGAATACCTGGCATCCCGACCTGTGCGCGCTGGCGGGGATCACGCCGGAGGTTTTACCTGCTGTAAAGCCCAGTGCAGAAATTGTGGGCAGGCTTACAGTGAAAGCCGCAGAAAAGACCGGTTTGGTACCTGGCACACCTGTCATTAACGGGGCCGGAGACCTGGCAGCGGCAGCTCTTGGTTCCGGTGCAATTGATGAGGGGGAGTTACACATTTCGCTGGGGACAAGTGGTTGGGTAGCGGGTCATTACCGAAAACGCAAAATTGATATTGCCCATTACACAGGCTGTATCGGCAGTACAAATCCGGATAAATATTATCTTGCGATGGCGCATCAGGAAACAGCCGGTGCCTGTTTGGAATGGCTAAAACATACGATTATCACTTCCGGTCCGCATGAGGCAGAACAAGATCATGCATCCGGCATATTTGAAAAATTTGATGAACTTGCCGCAACAGTTGAACCAGGTGCAGCAGGTCTGATGTTTACGCCCTGGATGTTCGGTGAGCGATGCCCTCTGGATGATGAGTTCGTAAGGGCGGGTCTGTTCAATTTAAGGCTGAATCACTCCATTGCGCACATCGTTAGGGCTGTTTTTGAAGGAGTTGCCCTGAATACACGCTGGGCCCTTGAGACACTGGAAAATTTATACAATCCGGTTGAGGAGATAAATATTATTGGCGGAGGCGGGAAAAGTAATATCTGGTGTCAGATATTTGCCGATATCCTGAACCGAAAGATTAACCGGGTTGCTCACCCTCAACAGGCCGGTGCCCGGGGGATGGCACTTCTGGCGAGTAAGTCCCTGGGCTACCTGACTTCTTTTAAAGAGATTAAAGAACTGATTGGAATAGACAAAACCTTTCTCCCGGCCCGCGAAAATCGTACATTATACGATAACCTGTTTCGCGAATTTAAAAATATTTATAAACAGAATAAAAAATGGTATCACAGAATGAACAGGATCAAAGGCGTTCCGTCGTGATGGATTTTCAATTAACAGATTTAAAGCAGTTCTGTGCCCCCGGCGCTACGGCAACAGAGAGAACTGTCGAACTTTCCCCAACGGTGCATCTCAGAACCGTTGAATTTATTCCTCCGGGAGATAATAATAATCCTCCGGTAGTTTTTGTGCCAGGGTGGATCTCGGTCATGGCCGGTTGGCATGATGTCTTAGTGGCGCTATCCGAAGATCATCGAATTTATTATCTGGAAACCCGGGAAAAAAAATCTTCTCTGCTTGGACCGGCAGAAAAGTTGGACGTCGAGTCGATCGGGAATGATATTGTCCGCTACGTTGAGCTTTTAGGTTTGACGTCACACAATTATATCCTCTTTGGAAGCTCACTCGGAGCAACTGCGATTCTTGATTGTGTCCGCCGCTTGAAAACAGCACCAAAATGCCTGGTTCTGATCGGTCCCAATGCCGTGATCCGGGTACCGCGTTTCGGGATTGTACTGGTCTATCTAGTTTATCCGCCCCTCTATTCCATTGTAAAACCCTTCGTAAAATGGTATCTCCGCCATTTCCGCCTGGACGTGCGCAGCGATCCATCACAATATAAAAAATATTGCACGGCACTGGATAATGCCGATCCCGCAAAATTGAAAAAAGCGGTCATTCCTCTCTCAAAATACAGTGTGTGGGAATTTCTGCCGGAGGTAAAAATTCCAACTCTTATTGTATCAGCGTCAAAGGATGTCATGCATGAACCGGAAAATTTAAAACGAATGCACGAAATTCTGCCGGCTTCTACGCTAATTGATCTGGAAACAAACCGCGGGACACACAGTTCTTTCATGGTTGCGGAGATGCGAAAATACCTGGCATCTCTGGACTGATACCGTTCGTTGAATAATAATCCTGAAAATGAATTCATCTTTTTAAGCACGCCGTTGCAATTCCCGGCAGATAAAACCGGTGAAAAGTAAAAACGCCGCCGTGTTAAATTTCAACAGGATAAAACTAAAATAAGACTGGATTACAAGCACAGATGAAACAATTTAAACTTCTATTTTTTACACTGCTCGTCAGATTAGTCCTCGCGGGAGGTTATACACAAGCCGAACTTGATCAAAAATTAACAGACAGTGCCGATGATTCAACGACGATCTCGATTTGTAGAGAATTTGTTGAAAATGCCAAAGATATGGATGTGATACGGGCAGCCCAAAACAAATGGAACCGTATTGATCCGGACGGTGCCGGCCTGTATTTTGACAGTCTTGCAGATCAAAATCCGGATTCCGCCAGATACCTGTATTTGAAAGGACGCATATCCGGTTCTCAACTCGAACAGGTTAGGCTTGGACGGGAGGTAGTTGAGCTTGACCCTCTCTGGCCCTATGGCTACCGACTAATTTTTGCCGGTTATGTCATCGGGTTGTTCGACCAACGCAAAAATACGGAGGAAAAAAAACAACTTGCCAAACAATATGAAAATGACATTCCCAATTTTTACAAGTTGCTGGAGATAGATGGGGATCAGGATTATTCCCTGAAATTTATGAGCAGTTATTTGCGTTATATCAAAGACTATGAAGGTGTTTTGGAAGTGTTGAACAGGGCACAGGATATCGGCGCAGCCTGGGTTAATCCCTACGAATTTGCGAAAATTTATATGAAATTAAAAAATTATCAGTCAGCTCTGAATTCTGTGGCAGAATCTGTTGATCAGAAAATTGAGAAGGGCGATATAGAGGCTGCCAAACGCCAACGGAAGATAAATGCATATTATACAAATCTGCTGCAAATGGAAAAAGAGTACGACAGGATCATCGCTTATTATCAATCTTTTCCCGATTATATGGAGGACATGGACGCACTTTATGCTCTGGCGAGGATTTATGCAAAACTGGATAGCCTCGACCAGGCTTTTGGTTATTTAAATGCTGCAGCCGAAAAAGGATGGGGTAATTATGAGTCGGCTGAGAAAAGCAGAGACCTGGCTCCTCTGAAAGAGGACCCGCGGTGGCAGGATTCTCTGGATAAAATGAAAAAGGCCTGGGCCCAGGGTGCAGATTCAAGGCGGGTCGAAGTCCGGAGTGAAAAAATCAGAAAACCGGCCTATAACTGGACCCTGCAGGATGTCCGGGGTGACACAGTCAGGCTTTCAGATCTTAAGGGAAAAGTTGTTGTACTGGATTTCTGGGCCACCTGGTGCGGTCCCTGCAGAATGGCCATGCCCGTCATCGATTCCTGGTATCGTACTCAAAATCCTGATGAGGTGCGCGTGTATTCTGTAAACATCTGGGAGAGAGACCTTGAGAAGGCCCGGACCACTATGGAAGACAACGATTACAGTATGACGCTGCTCTTCGGGAATGATGAACTTGCGGAGAACTATCAAATAGGAAGCATCCCATATATTTGTGTGATCGATAAAAAGGGAGATATTCGCTATGAAGAGATAGGCTATTCGCAGGGACTTTCAGAAACACTGGAATGGTGGATGAATGATCTGTTAAACAGTTCAGATTGATTTGGCAGCGACCTTGGCAGAATGAACTGACAATCAATTATTACATTTATTTGTTAGTACATAGCAGGATAGAACTTTAAATTAGCCATGCGGATTGAGCTTAATTTCAGATTGTTGAGAACCTGTGAAACATACTTGATGCTTAAGCTTAAATCGAATCTCCCGGCTAATCAATCTCCATGAACATAAATTGAAAATTTAAACGAGGAAGTTATGAGAATAAGATCGTTCGTATTAATCAGCATCATTTTATTAGTCTCAGGGTTATTCGCAACAGATGAGGAATATGTGATCATTGCGGATGAATCACTTATTCCTGCAGCGGAGATCATCAGTACACTCCACAGCACCGAAGTCGATCCGGAATATCAGTTAACAACGGCTATTGTTACGACCCAGTCAATATTCGCCGCTTATCCGGATACAACCGAAAGCCAGGCCATTCGTTTATATCTCCTTAATGAAATTGAAAATAATGCTAATTTACGGCTGGCCTTATTTTTTGGAGATGAAAATCTTGTGCCGCCCATTTATGACTGGTACGGGAATCTCTCAGATGACTTTTACACGACCCCGGAAGTTTACCAGGCTCACCCTCAGCTCGGAACGGGGCGCATTGTAGTTGCGAATTTGACTGATGCGCTCAGCGTCGCGAATAAGATCAGGGATTATATCTTAAACGGAGATACTGGCGACTGGCGGAGTGATGTTGTTCTTCTGGCAGATGATGCCCACAAATCCGGTGGGAGTTACAGCGCTGAGATCACCCATGTCGCCAATTCCAATCAAATTTATCAGGACCTGCGGTCTTCTCTCAATGTGGAATGTTTGTACGGCACCGAATACACTCCGGATTACTCAGGCGGTGGATGGCCAACCCTGCCGGATCTGACGAATGATTTCATCGACAGATTCAACTCCGGTGTCGGCTGGATCAATTATATCGGTCACGGCAATGAGACCACCCTCGCAGACGAACTCATCATAAACATGGGCAGGGATATTGATATCATGTCCGCTCCGGAAGGGAAATTGCCGGTCTGGGTTATCGGCTCCTGTGATTTTGGGCATTATGATAATGCCGACTGCATGTCCGAAGAATTGATCAAGAAACCGGACGGTGTGATCGCCATGGTTACCCCTACGAGAGCTCTGTTCATCGATGTTGTCGCGAATTTTATCGATCGGTTTTATCAGAACGTAAGGGATTATCAATATGGTCTGAATGATTACCGCATGGGTGAATTACTGAGTGAATCCAAATTAGGAAGCACGGAATTCCACTATCATCTCATGGGAGATCCCGCCATGCGATTGCCGTTTCCCAGAATTCAGCCCGTTGTGGATACCTATCCGGATCAGATCGAGATACTGGCGGTATCCCAGGTTGGTCTCAACTCACCGTATGACCTTATGGATTCTCACATCATAGTGAAGGGTCCGGAGACGGAGGTTGTCCAGATCTATGGCGACAATGCGATTCTTTCCTACACGCTCCCCGGTTCAGTCACCTACCAGGGTGATTTCACCAATTCTGTTGATTTTATTGCTCCCCTCGATATGCCCTTCTGTGATGACTGTACGGCCAGCATAAGCGTCTATTCAAACGATGGCAGCTATACCGGAAACAACCAACTGATCTTTGATATTCCCATTGCGGAACCTTCCGGTGTCATCGAAGATGCCACAGGACCCATGATATCCGTTGAGTATGATGGCAGTTCCTTATCGGATAACGACATACTGCAGACGCCATTTGACCTGACTTTGGTTTTCGAGGATGAGGCCGGTATCAACCTGATGGGGGCTTTGGGCCATAATATCCGCTACTGGGTTGATTCCGAATCGAACTCCCGGATCATTACGGGAGAGTTCAGCTATTTTTATGGGGACAATACCGCAGGGAGCCTCGAAGTGCAGCTTGACACTGAACTCTCCGGCTTGCATACACTGAGTGTAGAAGCCTGGGATAATGCGAATAACAGAACCTTATTTGAGATCGCACTTTGTTTTACGGATTGCTCTCCGGGAGAGATTCCCTCTGAATATACCTGGGGCGGTATGACCTCACTGCTGACACCCACCGGCATCACACTGGGCACCGACGATCAGATCTATGCATCTACTGCCGGTGGTATCCTGGCATATGATCCCGCCTCCAATCAATTCTCTACCATTGGCAAGGACGAAGGGCTTGGGGCACTTGACATCTATTCACTGGCAAAAGATGGTCCTGGAAACCTCTGGCTGGGAAGTAATACACCCGATGGATCCATTCAGGTTTATCACCCCCAATTCGGTTTGCAGAGAACAATTGACCATCTTGATATTCAGATGATCCGAAAATTCAGCCTGGACGGGAGCACAGCCTTTGCAGCCTATCAGGTGGACAACGAACTGGGGATTCTCGAATTCCGGATGGACGAAAATAACCTGCCCTATTTCCAGAATCATTTTAGTAATTTTCCCATCCAGTTGCCCAATATACTGGATGTGGACCAATTCGGAGATTCCGTTTATGTGACGACTTCGATGGGAGTTTTGGCAGGTGACTTCACCCAGGACATACTCACTTCAAGTTCTAACTGGCAGATGATCACCAACTCTCTCATCCCTGAGCAATTCATCTCCGGAGATCAGCCTGTTGTGGTTACGAGCGGCGGATTGTGGACGCGGGATGCAGGGGGCGTATGGACGCAGCAGTACAGCGGTTTTTCCGGAGATATACTGGATGCGGCCTTTGACATCGACAGCGGGACTTACGCGGTTTTAACGACCACCAATTATTACGAATTTGACGCGGCCTTTTCTCTGCTGGGAGGATTTCCATTTCATATTCCTGTTAATTCGACCTTTTCGTGTTTCACACGGGGAACCGATTCCGTCGTTTTCGGTGTTCAGAACCAGGGTATTTTGATCTGGGATATGACCAGCCGCACCTTTGAGCAGCATGTTCCCAATACTTTCATCAGTAACAGATTCAACGCTCTGACTTTCACTGCTCAAAATGAGATGGCCGGTGTGAGCCGACTTGGCGCTTTCATTAATTCTAACGGTCAGTATCTGCATTTTATTCCGGCTGCAAAAGCCGGTTCCTACCTGTTGGATGAACTGGGGCCTGATGAATTCTCCGGAATGTCGATCAATTATGTTAGGGGTTCCAATACACCGTGGAGCATTCTGGAAAACGAAACCGGGAATCTTATCTTCAGCAACAGTGGTATCCGTCCGAGTAATCCCGCAACGCGGGGAGGAGCGATCGAGATCAATCCGGTGAGTTATGAGTTTACAGTGTATGATACGACAAATGGCATATTGGATGGTCTCAACGGCATCTACAATCAATATTGGTCGAACTTATATCTCACCATCCACCAAATGCAAAAAGATCCCGATGGAAATATCTGGGTGGTGAATCCGTATTCTGAGACTTTCAATCATATAGCTGCCATTCAGGAGACTGACGGTCTCACCTGGAGTCATGTGACGGCGCCTGATATGGGGTCACATCTGCCGCAGGAAGTCGCTTTCGACAGTTTCGGGAGGGCCTGGTTCGGGTTGCGTTGGGATGTCCCCATGAATGACAATATCAATGAGTATGCTGACGGAGGACTGCGGGTGGTTGACACAAACGGAACCATTGGTGACGAATCGGATGATGTATGGTTGGATGTTCTGAACATGGACATTTTACCCGGGGAATCAGTCTGGTCTATCACCTTCGATCAGACCGGACAGCTCTGGCTGATAACCAGCGGCGGAGTGCAGGGTTATACAGTTGAAGAAGATGTGACGGGCCTGACTCTGGTACCACTTGCCGACTCGCCCATGCTGACTTATGTACCGTTGTTCAAGGGCGACCGCATCCGGGTGGACTCTCAAAATAATAAATGGGTCACGACGCAGCACAGTGGTATTTTTGTGATCCGGGAAAATCTCTCCCTCTGGCCGGACGGCAACGGATTTACTGCGGGCAACAGCGGATTACTGTCAGACGTTGTTTACGACGTTGCGTTTGATAATACAGGTGAGACCGCCTATTTTGCCACAGAAAAAGGGATCTCATCCTTCGATCTGGCGCAAATTCCGCCGCTGCCAATCGTACCGACGGGGGATATCAATCAGGACGGTATGGTGAATGTAAACGATATTGTTATCTGTGTTTTTATCATCCTGGGTGAGCTTGATCCGGTGGAAGCAGGCTATACAATTGATTATGCTGATATGGATATTAGCGGTGCACTGGATGTGACGGACATCATTAATATCATAGGCATCATACTGGGAATGCAGCGATCGGACATTACAGATATCTCCAGCGCAGAAGTCAGAAATGAAGGAGGGATCATCACCGTAAGTGCAGATGGTCCCATTGCCGGCGTCCAATTATCCATTGCCGGGGATTTCACGATCCTTGGGAACGAACTCCCTCCGGGGTGGGAAATATACAGTGGGGATGATGTGATCCTGGCCTTCACCATGCACCCGACGACTGCAGAGGAACTTACCTTGTGTCGTTATGAAGGCAATATCTCGGTAAAATCAGCGATCATCAGTGACTGGTCCGCAAAAGGGGTCAATATTTCCTATGTTCCAGATCAATTTGACCTTTACAACCCTTATCCGAATCCTTTTAATCCCGTGGTCAATATTCGATATTCAACGGCTCAGCCTGCAAAAGTAAAAATCACCATTTACAGCCTGTTAGGCAGACAGGTTGAAACTTTAATAAACTCACAGACGCCAGCCGGGGAATATGTGATCAGCTGGGATGCCTCAAATCAGGCCAGCGGTTTATATTTTGTAAGAATGGATGCGGGGGAGACCCACTTTACGCGCAAGCTCATGCTGCTTAAATAAGCAGCTCTTTTGTTTCAGTTTATAAGTCTGCCTGTCCGCATATGAAGTATGAATTACTGAAATGAAATCTTCACTACTTAGATTTCTATTGGTGCTTAGTCTTTTTCCGGTGCTCCGCTGCACCGGAGATGCCAGGGGAATGTTTAAGGTCGCTCCCGCCGGTGGCTATGCACTGACTTTCGATGATGACAGCATCGAAGCCTGGTATGGCATCCGGGATCTGCTGAAAAAATATCAGGTCAGAGCCACCTTTTTTGTGACCAATGTCGAACAGCTGAGCAACTCCCAGATTGAGATGCTCTTTAAGCTGGAATTTGACGGACATGAGATCGGGTTTCATGGGAGAAACCACCTTGAATTGAACCAGTATATCCGGGAGAATTCCCTGGATGATTACATTCGGACAGAAGTCATACCGGGCTATGAAGAAATGGTTGCGGATGGCTTTGCGCCCACCAGCTTTGCTTATCCGGGAGGGAGCCGTAACAAAACGGCAGACGAGGAGTTACTTAAATATTTCAAGATCATACGTGGAGTTTCCGAATCCCAGCGGCATGTACCGGCCCACAATGTGGATAAAATTGACGATGTGTTTTATGATTTTGACGGTAACCGGATTGTGAACGGTCTCGGGATTGATAATCACCTCGCAATCAGCGTTGATGATCTGACGACCGGTTTCAGAAGGGCGCTGGACCGTAGAGAAGTTTTAATTCTCTATGCCCATAAACCGTCCTATGGTGATTCGGCATATACCATCAACATTCCGTATCTTGAAAAGATTCTCAAAAGCGCCCACGAACTGGGGCTGAGATCTTTCAGGATTTCAGATTTGGTTCCCTGACGGTTCATCTCGTTAGGAAATTGTTATTTTCTTCTTTCAGCATCAGGTCGCTCCAGAATAGAAAAAACCAGAAAAATCTTGCCGCTGTCAGATCACCGCTGACCATTTGGTTCACGCCCATATAAACACAGATCAGTAAAATGACGACCGTTAGAGGATCTCTGGCCCTCTGATGGCTAAGGTATTGTTGTATTCTTCTGAACCAGCCGACCAGAATAGTTCCAAAAAGCAGAAAACCGATAACCCCCGTTTCAGAGAATATTTCCAGAAACAGATTGTGGGGGTATTTATAGAGCACTCCGTAAACAACCCCCTGATCGATGAAATTCCCCAGTCCGGTACCCAAAAGAAAATGGTGTCTTATATTTTCAAAAGCCTGCGTAAAAAGCAGCCAGCGGATACGGTAAGTGTTCTCCGTGCTTTGAGTAAAAGGGTTCATAAAATACCGGCTGTCCAGATCAAAAGAGGAAAGTGTAAAGGTCAAAATGAGCGCAGCACCGATGGTCATGATCATGATTCCGGTGAGTCGTCCTTTTTTATTGAAAATCAGAATTGCCAGGCCCAAAGTGAGATAAAGTGCAAGTACAGGACCTTTTGAGAGTGTCCATATCTGTGTGAAAAATATGATTGTTCCGATGGCTATGAGTCCAAATTTCAGCTTTCTGCTGTTCGTATAATAATAATATCCTGCAATCATTAGAATTGCCAGACCATTGATCCGCCCCAGTACAATGGGTCCGCCCTGGAGAACCGTCAGACGGGTTTCTGAAAGTCCTGCAATGATCTTTATGAAAGCCAAACCGGAGATTGCAAAGGCGATTAATGCGAAGGCGGTCAAAGTTCTGGCGAGTGCCCGACGCCCTTTTGTCCGATATATTAGGTGCAGGAACATCGCGGCGATCGTGCCCATAAAGAACAGGCTGGTCAGTTTTCTGAGAGCGTAGTCTGGGTAATGACTGAAAATCAATGCATTTAAGCCCAGATATAAAATAAAGGGCAGATAGGGTTTAATAAATTGATATTCCGAGGTCAGACCGTCCGGGGCGTCTTTTTGAACTTTCCAGAAATGCCAGGCAAAGATCAGCAGATTCAGCTGGTTGAGACTGAACGGTTCAATCAAAGCCAGTCTCGGCTCAAACCCGATTCTGCCGATGTACAGCAGCAGCGCCAGATTGATTTCAGGCGAGAGAAGACAGATCAAAAAATAGACAGGGCTGAGGTAGAGCAGCAAATTATCCAAAGCAGGCCGCCGTCAGTTTGGAACAGGAGTTGTTTACGATGACCGGGGAATAAATAATACCGCAACCTGCTGGAATCTTCGCCATGAGTTTATCTAATGAAACAGGTTCTTTAATAAATCGCCTTGTTTTTTTGTGAGCTCCTGCTGGAGCTGAGCCCGCTTCTCTTTCAGAAGCTTTTGAACATCTTTAAGATCAGCGTCTTTTGCTGTCAGGGGGGCCGACGCCTTTGCTCCCAGAGTGGATTTGAGGGAATCGATTACAGCTCCGTATTTCTTCCGATTGGATTGAACCCGCTGTGTAATGGCCTGATCGAGTTCATCAGTGCTTCCTCCGATGATTGTAGCCAGTTTGTCTGCAATGAGGTCATCCACATTGCTTGTAATGTTCAATGATCTGTCCGGCCCTCGTTTTTCAGCCACTGCATGCAGTCGTATGTTTTTCATGGCAGCTGCTGTTTCAGTTATGATATTTATTCGACGGGCATCCTGCGCTGCCGAATCCAGGGTGCCGAAATCAAATTCGATATTTGAGCCGGCGGCATCCAGTGTGCCTGTATAATCTTCACCATCGAAATTAAATTGTGCCGAGATATCTGCAGAACCATTTGAGAAACGGTGAGGTAAAAGTGTCCCTCCATCGAATTCCATTCCTTTAAGCGACAGACCCCTGTAAATAAGATCAGCAGATTCTCGCTTTGACAAATCCCGGTAGTCAAGAACTGCCGAGAAGGTCAGTGATGTATCTGCATCCTGCCTGCTGACTGCTAAAAAGGTGGTCACTGCACCCACAAGGTTCTGATCTGTCGTGAGATTTTCTATGGAACCTGTGAATTCCCGGTTTGTGTTATCCAGGCCGGAAAGTTCAATCCGGCGGATCAGGATTGTTGGCAGCCCCCTTCGGTTACTGAAGTGAATTGTTTGGCCAGCTCCCCGGGGTGGTTTTTCCTTTGGGGGTCGGTTCTGGTGATATTTTTGATAAAATTGACGAACACCCCGGACGATCTTCTCTGTACGTTCAATCTTCCTCGAGATTTCCGGCCCCAGCAGCAGGGTCGTTGCTGACTTCCGTGAAAAGGTATCTCCGGAAAATTGCTTTATATTCTGATAATCTGCTGCGGTCCAGTCCCTGATCGAGCTGGGCAGTTCCCGAAGTTCAGCGTATTTTTGTTTGACCTCATTTTGCAGCGAGGTTATTGTATCACCCGTTTTATCCAGTTTAGCATAAATCTGTGCGATCTTATCTAAAGCGGCTTTGGCGTCATCAAGCGTCTTGATGTCTTTTAGCCTGAGTCGTTTTAACTCTGCCCTTGCGCTGTCTAACTCGGCCGTGTCTGGTAACTGGTCTATCTGCTTTTGGAGAGACGCCATGTCTGCACTGTAGGTTTGCTTTATAGAGTCCATCTTTTCCGGTGAAGTGAGTTTGACCTCAGCCAGCAGGCTGTCTGTGTTGATCTTACGGAAAAGTTTTGACGGCTGCAGAGTTTGAGTACCGGATTGCCCTTCCGGTTCACCGGAGGATGCAGAGGTTTGTGCGGGAGTGAGAGCACCGCTGCTACTTCGGGAAGTGTTGAACCTTAACCCCCGAACCTTGAATTCATCTGCACTGAACTTCCCCTCCAGCAGCGGCAGGAGGTCAAAACTGATCCTGCATTCACCGGTTTCGAGAATATTTCTGGAGGTGTTCTCCCGGTCGGCAATCTGTAATCTGCTCCATTTCATAGAAGGGTGCAGAAGGGACAGGCTCAAATTTTCAATCTCGACTTTTGCCCCATTGACAGAAGAGGCATACTCCTCCAGGGAATTCTCTACCCATGCGCCAAGGAATAAATAGGGCAGCACGATAAACAGAAGCGCAGCAAATCCGAGGAGTGCGAACCCTTTTTTCCTCATTTGAAAGATTTCCCTAAATTGATACTATTGTACAAAGAAAAGAGTTTTGATCCTTTAAGCAGTTTTACGAATTTCCATTTTTCGATGTGGGCCTCTAATTTACTCCTGTAAAGCACAACGAGATATTTTGTGAGATAATATACCGGTACCGCCAGGATCGCTGAAACTATGAAGCTTCCAAGATAGGTTGTATTATTAAAGCGTGTAAGGGGTAATAAGGGGAGATTGTACAGGGTCGTCCAGAATCCTTCCAGCCTCCTGAAGATCAGGAGTTGATAACCCAGTGTGTGAAAGAGAGGGTCCAGTAAAAAACCGCAGATACTGAAGACCAGGTATCCCAGGAGAGCCATACTGATATTAACTTCAACCAGAATGAGGATCAGCAACAGCAGGAAATCAATTAGGCCCCAACCGGGCGTCAGTCCCAGATACATCCCGATAATAAATCCGGCCGCCAGACGGCCGGGTGTATCGCCGGAACGGATAGCCTTGATCAATTTTTTTAACAGTTTGAGGAAAAACATAAGATTATTTGAAATCAAGCTCTTTACTAATGATAAAATTATAACCTAAAACGGATGCCCACAAATCACAATTTCAGATTTTGGAATGTCTTTCTCGTCGAATATAATCCAATATCGGCTTAATTTTCATTTTTAAAATAGGTTGTATTCCACTAAATTTGTGCAGTGGAGAGGTAGGATATATCCGTTGTAAGCTGTCATCATCTCACAACCGGATATTTCGCTTTACGTATTTAGTTTCTGCATTTATCGAAAGTACCCCTCTCCAACAAAGTGTCAGCAATCTGGTGTATAAATGATGACCCTCGTAGAACATGGCTGATGCAACCTTTACAATAATCTGTTTTCATACTTTGGGAGGAGTTTATGAAAAAGACAACCTGGATTGGGATAGCCGTTCTGATATCCCTCGCATTTACGCAATATAGTTTTAATCCTAATATCGATATCACCCTGAACCCGAATTACGAGCTGACGCCTTCTGATTTTGATATTGTCGTCTCTCAGAATCAGAACGAAACCGACATCCTGCAGTTTTCAGTGGTGCTCGATGAAGGTCATTGGGATTTCACCGGTCTCCAGCCCGGAATGGTAGCAGGGTCAGGCACAGCAAATTTTTCCGACGGGCTCTGTGATGAGTCTTTCGCCAATGAGGAAGGCGGCTATGGGCCTGCCTATGTATGTGGTCCGTCAAATGATACAGAACTTCAGATTGTGGTTGTGGTCGATCAGCTTGCAGGCAGCGAAGCCTATTTTTTTGTCAGCATTATCAGTTCCAACAATCCTGAATATCCTGTGGGTGTTTCACCTGCGGGAGTTATCCTGACCAATCTGGAGACGGGTTGTGAAGTCGATGTCGCCTATCTTCAGCCGGACTCAGGGAACATTACACAGGGATTCGTCTCCACGATGGAACTTCAGGGGCTATTTATCAACCCTGCTGCGGGTGATCTTATGGCAACATCGACCTTTGTCCCCGAAGTTTACAGCGACCCTCCGGAAGATTTTTCCGACGTTGATATCCTCTCAATCATAGCGCCTGTTTTCGGCTGTACGGATCCTGCAGCCCTGAATTATGAACCGGGTGCAAACGTGGATAACGGCAGCTGCGAATACGGAATTCTGGGAGATATGGATCAGAATAATAGTCTCGATGTGCTGGATATTGTGAGCGTAGTCGGGATTGTTCTCGGGAACATTACCCCCACGGAATATCAGCTCTGGGCAGCAGATATAAATCAGGACGGATCGGTGAATGTACTCGACATCGTCGAACTCGTGAGCATCATACTGACGCCCTGATAAGTTCGTAGCTTAGCTCCTGCGGGAGGTCCCTAAAACCGGAGGCAGTTCAGAGCAAATTGCAGAGTTCTCCGTAATATGAGCCATCACAGACATCAATCTTCTTCTCCCTCTTACATGTTGATTGCGTTTGGGGTGCTCGTTGTGGGGATTTTATCCGCAACAGGTCAATTACTGCCCCCACGAGCGGCAGAATCTTCCGGTATCACTGATAACAGGGACTTTGACGCAGGGGATCTGCAGGTGTTGCAGGATATCATAACACTCAACGACCTGGATATTGCTCCCCTGGACCTGGGCACACAAATTTGGATTGACGACCGCCTTGTTGCCTTGCAGGCAGGCTGGGAGACAAATTACGATTTGACGATTCTCCCGGAAAGCATTGATTCTCTCACACAATTAGTCGAACTGGACCTGTACGGCAATAACATGAGCTCGCTGCCTGAAGCCTTCGGAGGGCTAAATAATCTGCAATTCCTCGACCTGGGTGCAAATTCTCTTGCCTCTCTGCCGTCTTCTTTTACCGATCTGACGGCCCTTAGAAACCTGGACCTTTCTGACAACGACCTTGCGGTATTACCGGTTGGATTTGGGAATTTTGCCGCTTTGTATCAGTTCAATGTTCAGGGAAATCAGCTCACTGAA
>JAADGM010000023.1 GCA_013152375.1 FCB group bacterium
ATTTACGACCTTGGCAGTGGTGCCACATATGAATGTAATTGAAAAGCCCCTGAAAAGGGGCTTTTCAACTTTTATTACCTCCCTTGAAATATTTTCACACCTTATGCTCGTGAGACTCGTCATTATAACGATGAGACTACTGTAACATGGATTGGTTTTACCGGGTCTTGATAACCGGAATTGTCAACCCGAATGTTACGAAAAAAATAACTACATTATTTTTTTTCGTAATACTAAAAGCGATATAAATTTGATGGATTGATTTGACATCAAGTTTTTATGATATCACTATCATAATTACTTAATAATTCAATTTAAGGTCGGGGAAGCATCTGCCGATAATATGTATAAAGACAAATTGAATTCAGGGAAAATTTAGTTTTGGAATTTAAATATAATATTTCTTTGGAAAGGAGGACATCATCAGGTATAAAACGGTAAAAACTTTATACGTGTTGTTATCATTTTTATTGATGCTCCAGCTGGGAACCGGAGCCCTGCCGCACATTACGCTTTCCCAGAGCTTTATCACACCCCGTCAGACAATATTCAATGATACGGCACTTGATCAGTGGATATTCGGTTCTTCAGGTGATGTTTATCATGCCCAGACGGATCTGAGATTTCAGCAAAATTTCGGGCGCCATATTAAGCTGGCCACTCATCTGGCATATGGTTCCCCAAACTACAGGTTTACCGAAGACTTCAGGGTTCATACCCTATACGGGCAGATCGATTATCCCGGCTACAGCCTGAAAATCGGACGGTTGACACAATGGAATTCCCTTGTCAATGCCCGTTTTGATGGATTTGATTATTCTGTTAAGTCAACTAGGTTTGGAGAACTGAATATTGCCGCCGGTAAGGTCCCTTCTTTTACCGGGAGTAATGAAGACGAGACTTTCTTTATCACTTCCTGGGGTTCTAAATCGCCGAACCTGAAGGTAACCGTACATCTCTGGGGTAATTATGTCGGTAATGAGGAGTCCATTAAAACAGGATTCATCATGACAAAGAAATTATTCCACCAAATTAACCTAAAGACATATATCTCCTGGAATATTTCAGAAAATGAACCCTATTACAACCGCATCCGTCTGAGCAGGAAATATAAGCACCACAGAATTCTTCTGGACCTGACTCATCGTAACTTTGATTTGAAGAAAATTTATCCTTTTATCTCGAAATCTCTGTTTGTATCTCCAACTGCTACTTTCTCGGTTCAGTCATATTTTCTCGGCGGATATCAGCTGCTGAACAAGTTCGGCTACCGCTTCTCCAGAGATACCCGGTTTTATTATTCCGGATCTTTTTCCACCCACTCTGTTCAGTTCACCGTAACGGCGGGAAACAATTCTGATGATCTTTTCATCGGGGGCAGTTTTTCATTTTCCGCCAATTTATTTAACACAATATCCTATGGAGGCAGCCTTTCAATAAACTCTGTAGATTTTGCGGAAAATATTGAATCACAAGATTCAATAGGAGCTTATACCTGGGTGAAATGGAGGCCGGTCCGTAATTTAATGATTGAAATCTTCGCAAGAGCGTACCAGAACGGCTATTTCAACCAGGATGGAAGAGGAGGGCTCAATGTTGTTTATACGTTCTAGTTTGATTATCGCACTATTCTGTTTTTCTTTTGGAATTTCGCAAGATCGTGATCGAATTATTTTTCCCCATGAAATTCATATAGTTGACGCAGAACTTGTCTGCTCCGATTGTCATAGCTCTGTGGACGGTTCGACAACCCTGGCCGAAAGTCTCCTGCCGGAAATGGAAGTCTGCAGTGAATGTCATGAGGTGGAGGAAGATTGCGGGGTATGCCATAGTAATCCTGACAATCCGAAGTCATACCTGATCAACGGAAATTCTTCCGGATTCGATTTTCCGCACAAATCACACCTTATTCGATTTGCTGACTGTAATACTTGTCATGCAGAAGTCGTCAATGACGGTGTAGGCATCCCAAGACAGGTCTGGCCCGCTTCGAAATGCAGTGATTGTCATCGCAACAACAAGCCGTCTAGTCATGCGCTGAATTGGAGAGTCGAACATGGTGCAGAAGTCTCGCTGCCACAGTCCAGAAGTTGTACTATTTGCCACAATGAAAATTTTTGCGATAATTGCCACCAGATGCAGCAATTTACGCCGAGGCAGCATCCAACGGCTTATCTTCTGAAACATGGTTTTGAAGCCAGCATGGAAATGCTGGAATGTGAGACCTGCCACCAAATCGATAATGATTGTCGTCAATGTCATCAGCAACAAAACGTCATGCCTGTTTCTCACAGTAATTTTTCCTGGGTAAACAGCACCTTTAACGAGGGAGGTCTGCATGGCGAGGCTGTCGAGGATTCACCCGAATTATGCCGAGTCTGTCATACCTCAGATTCATGTCAGCGCAGCGGGTGTCACGCAGGAGGGTCAGAATGAGAATACCAAGGACTTCCATACTGTTATTTTTCAGCATCGCTGTTTTTATCGTAATCTGGAGTTGTACCGAATCGACATCGCCTAAAATGCATCCCGTGGAATGGATGGACACCGGCAGTGAAGATTTTCATGGATATAATCTGTCTCAAAAGGGCGATGATGAACAGGGACTTCAGGGAATTGAATGGTGTAAGACTTGCCACGGCCGTGACTACACCGGCGGAACCGCGAAGGTATCCTGTTATCAATGTCATGAGGGCGGTTACAGTGGACACATAGCCTTCAACGATTTACTCAATCCTGAAAGTTCGGGATTCCACGGGCTGGCATTTTCGGAGAATGGCCCGGAAGGATTGACCCATTGCAAAGATTGTCACGGACAGGACCTGACCGGCGGTAAATCCGGTGTCTCCTGCAGTCAATGTCATCAGGGCGGTTACAGTGGACACCCGGCTGAAGCCAATTTTATTGATCCTTCGAATTCAAGTTATCATGGGAAGGTGCTGTGGGATAGTGGCTGGGATTTTACCAGATGCCAGAATTGTCATGGATCTGATCTCTCTGGTGGTTTTGCCGGTGTTGCATGCACCAGTTGTCACACCGAAGAAAATGGTATCGGTTATTGCGCCAATTGTCATGGCGACCGTATCGCCGGGACTCCGTATCCGCCACTTAGTATAAAAAATCAATCTGATCCTGGACTCATCTCCGTCGGAGCACATCAGACTCATATGGAGACGGAGGTCACCACTGTTATTTGTGAAAGCTGCCATATCGTCCCGGAAAATTACCTGGACGAAAATCATCTTGGTGCGGATAATATTGCAGAAGTGACGTTTAACCTCAATTATAATCACAGCACTGAGGGGTCTCCGACGTGGGACCACGACACTGCTACCTGCGCCAATGTTTATTGTCATGGTGCATTTTCTTTTCCTAAATCTGAAAGTAGTGAAACCTGGGGCTATCTCGGAGATGAGATAACCGGTAATAATGTTTCAATGGTTTGGAATGATCCACAAGGTGCCGAATGTGGAACGTGTCACAGCTTACCGCCACAGGGACATTTCGGTTCTTATACGCAGACAGAGTGTACCTGGTGCCATGCTTCCGTTGTGGATGATAATGGTGAGATCATTGACCCAACTAAACACATCAATGGTGAAGTAAATCGAAATTAAAAGGAGAATCATGCTTAAATTAATCATACCAATTCTATCGTTAACCCTGTTTCTTTGGGCTAATAACGGCACTGCATCAAAGACATTCGAATACGTTGGTGCTGCAAAATGCAAAATGTGCCACAAGAAAGCTTCCAAAGGGAATCAGTATGGTAAATGGGAAGAAACCCTGCACGCCAAATCACTCGAAGCCCTTAAATCCGATAAAGCAGTTGAAATTGCTAAAAAACTCGGACTAAAAACATCACCTGACCAATCCCCTGAATGTCTTGTATGTCATACAACAGGCTTCGGCAAGGGAGGATATGAAGTCAAAGATGCTAAATTCTGGGCACAGGTTACTGATAAAGGTAAACCAGTCAAAGCAGTTAAAAGAATGACTTCCCTGCAAAATGTTGGCTGCGAGGCTTGTCATGGACCCGGTTCAAAATACAAATCAAAAAAGGTCATGACTGCAGTATTTAAGGGGGAAACTGCACCTGAAACTGTAGGCCTGAATATGCCGGATGAAAAAACCTGCCTTGGATGCCACAATGAAAAGAATCCTACTTTTGATAAAGAAAAGGGATTCAAATATAGTGAAATGGTCAAGAAAATTGCCCATCCATACCCGGAAGATGTAAAAAAAGAGTTGAAGTCAAAAAAATAAATCCGTTGGCTTATTAACTTGCTTTAACATAATATCAATTCTGATGAGTTG
>JAADGM010000018.1 GCA_013152375.1 FCB group bacterium
ATGTAGACCGCAAAATCAAAGTCGCCATTTCGATATTCCTATTATTTCTTTACTTATTATTTGATTTGATGAACTGTACCGCAGCTAACACGCCTGCATTTAACCACTGCGGATATAGACTCCCTGCCTGCCGCAACAAAGTGAAGACAGGTCACATCTATTGTAAGAAACCCGGAATGCTCCGGGCTTCTTTCCGTGCCGCGGAGAGGACTCGAACCTCCACCTCTTACGAGACTGGTTCCTAAGACCAGCGTGTCTACCAATTCCACCACCACGGCAAGCCTGCAAATCTAAGCAGTTGGCCAGATTGTAAAAAAATGTTTTAGGATAAAAAGAACCCCGACAGTTGCCGGGATTCCTGATTTTCAAGTGCTGAAGGTATCTGCGATCCGGATTTACTTTTCCTGAAAGAGATGCACATCCTGCTGTGGGAACGGGATCGAAATGCCTTCCTCGTCAAAGCGCTTTTTGATGGTCTCCGTGACGTCATAATAGACTCCCCAGTAATCTTCACTCTTTACCCAGGGGCGTACGACGAAGTTAACGCTGCTGTCGGCCAGTTCCGTCACTGCAACCAGTGCCGGAGGATCTTTCAACACGCGCTCATCGGCCTTGAGAATATCTTCCAGAACTTTTCGGGCTTTATCAATATCGTCACTGTAACCAATGCCTGCGGAGAGATCCACGCGGCGGGTCTTCTGGGCGGAATAGTTCACGATATTGCCCCCCATCATGGTCGAATTCGGTACATAGATCTCCTTATTGTCCGGCGTCTTCAGTTTGGTGATAAAGATCTGAATGCTTTCAACGGTTCCCGCCGTACCGCCCCCTTCAATATAATCACCGACTTTGAAAGGCCTGAAAATGATGATCAGTACACCGGAGGCGAAATTTGACAGAGAACCCTGAAGAGCCAGACCCACGGCCAGACCTGCGGCACCGAGAATAGCTACAAGGGATGTTGTCTGAATTCCCAATTGTCCCAGAGCAGCAATGATCACAAAAACCATCAACAGCGTGTAGATCAGATTGGTCGCAAAGGGCACCAGGGTTGCATCCACATTGCGTTTGGTCATCATCTTCTGAAGCGAGTTCCGGATTGCCCCGGCAATCCATTTCCCGAAGATTAAAATGACCAGTGCTATGATGACTTTCATGCCGTAGAACATGACCATTTCCTGTGATTTAATCATAAAATCTTCCATCGTTTTCCCCTCTTATGAGTTAATTGCGATTTAAAACAAATTATAGGTCAGACCCACAGCCAGTGTCTGCTGCAGCTGGCGGATCCTTGAAATATCCCGGTCGTAGAAAATTTTAATATTGAAACTAACCGTGATATATTTCGAAACACTGGCGGTGAACAGATTATCCCATGTAACATCCGTCTGGTCCAGTTTTTTCAGATTACTGAAAAGCTCCAACTTTGAGGTCATCAGGATATTATCCAGCACCGTGAGGCTTATATCTGTCACCGATTCTGCGCCATACTCTATTTTTGAGGTTTCAATTTCTGCCGTATCCGGGTCATCCGCATACCCATAATCTTTTGAAACCGTCTCTTTGACTGCCGCACCCAGCCGGGTTTTGATTTTCCCATTGGGTTCAAACCCCAGGCCAAAACTCTGCGTGAAATATCCCGGATCCATGAAAAATCGGAAATGGCCGGATCAGGTGCGTCTCCGTAGTTATAGCCTTTGGAAAACTGCGTTTTTGCGGTTCCCGCAATGTATGGATTTATGGTGGTTCCCATCAACCGCGTATAAACCGACTCAAGGCTGATCTCGTCAGCGGCTTTGCGGGACCCCTCGCTCCCCACCTTAGTATTACCGTAGGCGATTTTAACGCTGTTATTCCAGGTGTATGCTTCGGCAGATCGGTTAAATCCGGCGTTGATGGTCAGCATCCAGGTCCAGGCATCTTCCCCACCCTGTGACCAGTTGTCAAAGCTGTTCTGTGTGAAATTCAACGTTCCGACAGCTGTTTTCTCCCAGCCCGGGGCTGCTGCAGCATCTTCACCGGCAGAAACAGGAATCGTAAATATACCGGCCAGTATCGCTGTGAGAATTATGCGGGAATTGGTTTTCATTTGGGTTTTCCTTTATTTAATCGTATTGAATTTTCTGTGAGATAATTAATGGGTTTCCAGGCTGTTAATCCTGCCCAAATTTATAACAGGATTCGTTTACAATAATATTATTAATTCCCCCTGGATTCTCTAGCTCTAATAAAAAGGGGCTCTTGCGAGCCCCTAATCCATTTTGTGAAATGGTGATTATCAGACGACACCCTGATCGAGCATGGCATCGGCAACTTTAATAAATCCGCCAATGTTTGCACCTTTGACGTAATTTACAAATTCACCGTCCGTTCCGTACTGTACGCAGACGGAGTGAATGCTCTTCATGATATGTTTCAGTTTCTCGTCAACTTCTTCGCGGGTCCAGTTCAGGCGCATGCTGTTCTGGCTCATCTCAAGACCGGAGACGGCAACACCGCCGGCATTGGCAGCTTTTCCGGGTCCAAAGAGGATTTTATGTTCCAGATAGACATCGATAGCACCCGGCTCTGAGGGCATGTTTGCACCTTCTGAGACACAGATACAACCGTTTTTAACCAGCGTTTCAGCTTCGGCCTTGTTGATCTCGTTCTGAGTGGCACAGGGCATAGCTATATCGCATTTGACACCCCAGGGGCGTTTGCCTTCCCAGTATTCCACGCCGTATTTATCGGCATATTCCTTGATACGTCCGCGCTTCACATTTTTAAGCTCCATGACGAAAGCCAGTTTGTCGGCATCGATCCCGGCGGGGTCATAAATGGTGCCGGAGGAGTCCGACAAAGTAATGGCCTTTCCGCCAAGCTCAGTCACCTTTTCAACGGCATACTGAGCGACATTTCCGGAACCGGAGATGGCAACGGTTTTGCCTTTCAGGCTGTCACCGCTGTGGTTCAGCATCTCTTCTGCGAAATAGGTAGCGCCGTAACCGGTGGCTTCCGGTCTGATCAGGCTGCCGCCCCATCCCAGGGCTTTACCGGTGAGAACACCACTGAATTCATCGCGTAATTTTTTATACTGCCCGAACATGAAGCCGATTTCACGACCGCCCACGCCAATATCTCCTGCCGGGACATCCGTGAAAGGACCGATGTGCCGGAACAGTTCCGACATGAAGGCCTGAGTAAAGCTCATGACTTCATTGTCCGATTTACCCTTGGGATCAAAATCGGATCCACCTTTACCACCGCCCATGGGCAGAGTTGTGAGACTGTTTTTAAAGACCTGCTCAAAGCCTAAGAATTTCAGGATCCCCAGATTTACCGAAGGATGAAAGCGTAATCCACCTTTGTAAGGCCCGATGGCTGAATTGAACTCAACCCTGAATCCACGGTTAACCATAACTTCTCCGCGGTCGTTCCGCCAGGGAACGCGGAAAATAATGGTTCTTTCCGGCTCAACAATTCTCTCAAGAATATTGGCGTGCAGATACTGCGGGTTGTCCTGAAGATAGTCCCAGATAGATTCAATCACTTCTCTAACGGCCTGGTGAAATTCTTTTTCTGCTGGATTTTTAGCAATTACATAATCCATGAACTCGTCAACAGATTTATACATCTAAAATCTCCTTAAAAGTTTTGATTTTCTGTTTTCCATTCTCAAATAGTCTAAATCCGCCTGAAAAGCGGATGCCAAAATTACAGCTAAATTTCGATCATCTAATCCATATTATTTTCAATTATCAGAACATATTCCGGTATGTCGGCGCTGACCCCCGGTTGACCGATTCCGACAACCGCAATTGAGATTGTTCCGGTGTGTCCCGGCATGGTAATATTGCCTTGGCTAAATTCGTCTGTATACAGTTATAAAAAGGGTACGTTTCGCTATGGATTTTATCACAAACCTCTATTCTCAGCTGCCGGCATTGATCCCTCTGCTGTTCAGCAGCCTCATCGTGGGGGGACTCTTGTGGGTTTTTAACCGCAGACTGCTGCACGGGAAAAGGCCCCTGGGTGCAGAAGCCAAGTTTCCCCGTCAGCTGATAATGCTTTTATTATCCGCCGTGGGCCTTCTGATTGTCGTCTTATCCATCCCCATGTCTGAGTCAACCCGACGCAATGTCTTGAGCCTGCTGGGGGTCGTCTTAACGGCGCTCATCGCTCTGTCGTCCTCAACCTTTGTCGCCAATATGATGGCAGGACTGATGCTCCGCCTGGTTCACAGTTTTCGACCTGGCGACTTTATCCGCGTGGGAGAACTCTTCGGGCGTGTTACCGAGCGGGGCCTGATGCACACCGAAATACAGACTGAAGACCGGGACCTGATCACTTTCCCGAATTTACATCTCGTGACGAATCCGGTGCGTGTTGTGCGGAGCTCGGGAACATTCATCTCAGCCACACTCTCGCTGGGTTATGATCTCCCCCGGGGCCGGATTGAAAAACTGCTGAAAAAGGCCGCCGAGACGATCAATCTGCAGGAAGCCTTCGTGCAGGTGAAAGAACTGGGGGATTTTTCAGTTACCTACCGGATCGCCGGTTTCCTGACGGATGTGAAGCATCTCATCACGGCGCAATCGGACCTGCGGAAAAAAGTACTGGACACTTTGCATTCCAACGGCTTCGAGATCGTATCCCCGGCTTTCATGAATCAAAGACGGATCCAGACCGGCCAAAAGATCATCCCGCCGGTTTCTCCGGGAACCGCCGCCCCGGATTCTGGCGATGATGCACCCGATGATATTATCTTTGACAAGGCCGAAACGGCGGAGGCACATGAGAAACTGAAAGCCGAATTTCTTGAAACGCAGCAAAAACTGGAGGAATTGGAGAAGCAGGAGAAGACCCTTCCAGCCGGGAAAAAGTCTGCTGTCAATCAGGAAATTAACCGTTTGAAGAAACGGGTTAAGTCACTCTCAGGCCAATTGGAGGAAGCGAAAAAAATCGTTGAATCCCAGGACACCTGACCTGTTTTGGTTTTATGATGGTCATCCTCCGGGGTTATTAATATTCTGTCTCAATCACATCACAGGTCTGTATTCAGTGCGGATTTCCTGTAAATAATTCTCCTTAATCTGCCGTAAATTTCCGGCTCTTGCGATAAAAGTTTTTATTAATTATAAGAGGAGTCAACGATGAAAAAAATACTTATAACCTCGATACTGATCACTTCCTGCCTGTTCAGTCAGCTACTCATAAACGAAATTGATTATGACCAGCCCGGGACAGATACTTCAGAATTCATAGAACTTGCCGGCCCTGCCGGTACCTATAATAACGTGAGCCTGGTCCTGCTCAACGGGAATAACGGCTCGGCCTACAGAACCTTTGAGCTCGGCACTATTGTTCTCGCTAATGAAAGTGACGGCTATGGGCTGTACGTCATTGGCGGTACGACCATTCCCAATGTAGATTTTTCAACCGGCTTCCCCGCCAGCAACGGCGTCCAGAACGGTGCGCCTGACGGTATGGAACTGTGGGTTGACGGTGTCATCGTGGATGCTGTCTCCTACGAAGGCCCCATGAACGATTCACAGGGAAATCCCATGGAAATGGCCAGCGACGCGGGTATGCTCGAAAACGGCGACAACGAATCTCTCGGGCGGCTGGGACTCGATGAAAGCCCCTGGCAGGTATCCACTCCGGTTACACCCGGAACGATCAACGTCGATCAGGTTTTCAGCAGTGACATCAACATGCCACCCGTTGCCGATGGCGGCGGCAATCAATTTGTAGAACCGGGTGATCTTGTAACCCTCGATGGCAGCGCCAGCTACGACACGGACGGAAGCATTGTCTATTACATCTGGGAACAGCTAAGCGGTACATCTGTTGTTTTGACCAACGCTGAATCCCCCGTGGCTACCTTTACCGCTCCTGCCTCCGCAGGTGCTCTGGTGTTTACACTCACGGTGTATGACGACCTGGCCGACTCGGATACCGATGAAGTTACCGTTACCGTCGGGACTCTCACCATCGCCGAAGCGCGGGCTCTGCCAACCGGATCAAGCGCTGTCGTAGAGGGCGTAGTGATCTCCCCCAATTTTCAAAGTACCAACGGAGAATATGCCATTCAGGATGCCACGGCAGGCATGGTCATCTTCATTGTCGGCGTTGACCCGCTGCTGACCTTAGGCGATGAAGTGCGCGTCATGGGAGTCGTTGAAGAATATAACGGCAAGATGGAAATCGTTCCTGCTGGCATCGATGATATTACAGTGCTGGGTCCGGCCGACCTTCCCGCTGTTCAAACCATCACTGTCAGTGATCTGGCCAACAACGGGGAAGACTACGAGAGTGAACTGATACGGATTGAGAATGTCTCGGTGACATCCGGAGACTGGCCCCTGGAAGGTTCTTCGGCAAATCTCACCATTACGGACGATGGCGTTTCCGAAGTGACCATGCGCATAGATTCAGACACTGAACTGGACGGCTCGGACGAACCCGTCTGGCCCTCCCATGTTACCGGTGTGGGCGGACAGTACAACAGCTATCAGCTCATGCCCCGGTATGTTACGGATTTCGTACCCACCGGCGGTAACCAACTGCCCCATGCCGATGCAGGAGAAGACCAAATGGTGGAACCCGGTGATCTGGTGACGCTGGACGGCTCCGCCAGCTATGACCCCGACGGAGCAGGACTGGCAGGATATCTCTGGTCCCAAACTGAAGGCCCCACTGTCGTGCTCAGTGATTACGAAGAACCCATCGTTACCTTTACGGCTCCGGCGGAAGATGCCAACCTGGTCTTTCAGCTGACCGTGGTGGATTTCGACGGAGATTCAGACACCGATCTCATCACTGTCGTCGTGAGCGGCGGGACCCTGACCCTGTACGATATTCAATATACAGACGTCCCCGGTTCCGGGAATGACTGCTATCCGTCCACGATGGTTGGGCAGACGGTCTCCGTTACCGGCATCGTAACAGCGGTGAACGGTTCGGGACGTTTCTTTCTCGAAGACCCCTCCTTTGACAGCTGGGGCGGCATCTATGTGTACGACTCAAACGTGGGACCAACGCGGGGAGATGAACTCACCGTCACGGCGCCCATCAGCGAATATTACGGCCTGACCGAACTGGGTTCGGTCTCCGCCTTTGTTGTGAACTCCACTGGCAATGCGGTTGCCCCCGTGGATATTACCACCGGTGAACTTTCCGAGGCCTGTTCGATGACGGCCGAAGCCTACGAAGGCATGCTAGTGCGGTTGACCAATGTCACCGTCACTCAGGCACAGGACAATCACGGTCAATGGTATGTGGACGACGGTACGGGTCCCTGCCAGATCGATGACGGTATGTGGGTCGGCGGTGATCTGACGCCTGCAGTAGGGGATTTTTATCCCGAGATCATCGGTGCCGTGGATTACAGTTACAGCGAATACGGCATCAATCCCCGGGATGAGGCGGACCTGGGCGGCAGCAGCGGTCCGGTAGAGGTCTCAATTCACGATCTTCAATTCACTACCACGGCCGGGTCCGGCGAGGATTGTTACCCATCCGAATACGCCGGGCAGACGGTTCAGGTCACCGGTGTCGTCACCGCTGCAGAAACGGTGAACGAGACGACCTATAATTATTTCCTGCAGGATCCTGCAGCATCGGACTGGGCTGGTGTGTATGTCTTTAATTCCGCTACAGGGGCTGCAGTAGGGGACAATCTTACGGTGATTGCGGAAGTGAGCGAATATTTCGGGTTCACCGAACTGGGTAATGTATCCGGCACAACCGTCAATTCCCAGGGGAATACCACCGTGGCCCTGGATATCACAACGGCAGAACTCGCAGGCGGCTGCAGCGAAAGCGGCGAAAGCCTTGAAGGCATGCTGGTCAGAGTGAACAGTGTCACCGTTACCACAGAGACGGATGCTTACGGACAATTTTATGTGGATGACGGCTCCGGCGCCTGCCAGATCGATGACGGCATGTTCGACGGTACCTATCCCGTTCCACTGGCCGGTGATGAGTACACCTCCATTACCGGTGTCGTGGATTACAGTTTCAGTGAATATGGCATCAATCCCCGCAATATTGATGACTTTGCCACAGGGTCAGGCTGTGTCGCCGACGGAGATGTAACCCTGGACGGTGCTACGGATATTCTGGATATTGTGGCGATTGTTTCACATGTTCTGGGAAATACTGTTTTGGACTGGAGTATCATCTGTCATGCCGATCTTGATGACAGCGGGACCATCGATATTCTGGACATCGTCAATATCGTGGATCTGATCCTCAACGGCCGGATCTTTCAGCAGCCGGCAACCGGGGCGACCCTTCAGGTCGGCGGCCGCAGTGCCGTACTGAATGCAGACGGCTATGTCGGCGGTGTACAAATAACCCTGACACACGGCGTTGACTTTCAGCTTAATCTGACTGAGGATGCCTATTATGCAGCGGCTCATACGGAAGGTGGTGAAACGACCCTGATAGTACTGCAGCCTGAATCCGCTCTCTTCACCTGCAATGGCGATTTTGCCGTTGAAAGTGTCGTTGTTGCCACAAAGGAGGGCTATGTTGATGTTAACATTACCACACCGGTGGCCTTCATGACGAATTATCCCAACCCTTTCAACCCCGTCACGATGATCTCCTACACGCCCGGTGAAACCGGTACGGTGCGGCTGACCATCTACGACCTGCTGGGAAAAACAGTCACCCGTCTCGTGGACGATTACCAGACAGCCGGTACCGGCTACAGCGTGCTTTGGAATGGCAAGGACTCCCGCGGCGTTGACGTCCCCAGCGGGATTTATTTCTCACGTTTGGAAAATGGCGGGGATGTCATAACCAGCAAACTAACCCTATTAAGATGATCACTCGATGAAAAAACTACTACTCCTTTTAGGTGTTCTGCCTGTCGCGGTTTCAGCCGGACAGGCGGATCATCTGATCTTAAATAAGATTGCCATTGCGCCCACTGCCGCTGAAATGGTGATAATCCAGAATCCCACCGATACAGCCGTCAATCTGGCTGATTATTATATCACCGATGCCACCAATGGGTCGGATGATAAGTTCTATTATCACCTGCCGTCCTTTTCCGATTACTGGAGCGGGGGAATCTCCGATTTCATCGCCCGCTTCCCGGATATGGACATACCCGCAGGAGGCTCTGTGACCCTGAGTATGCACAGCTCCGACATCTACCAGAGCTATTACGGCGAATCGCCGGACCTGGCCCTGTTTGGGGATATGCTCAATGCTGAAGACGGTGTTAATACCATCTCTCTGGGGCCGGCCTTCAACAATATCGATATGCTCAATACCATCGAGATGCTGATGCTGTTTCACTGGGACGGCTTAAGTTCAACGGTGGAGGATGTGGACTATTTCCTCTGGGGCGCGGTGGATCCCTCTCTGGCCATTGATAAAACCGGTGTTCCGGGATATGCAGATGATACACCCATTGATGATCAATATTTCATGCCTTCGATCAGTAACGATATGATCTACACCCGAAGCTCTCCGGATGAAGCTTCGGAGCTCACTTCCGGCGGCAACGGCATAACGGGCCATGATGAAACCAGTGAGGATTTCGAGACCGGCTGGCGGATCGTTTATAATCCCGGTCTGGTAACCCCTCTGGCAGATATCTACGACGAGCAGTATGCGGTGGGTGACGAACTCATCGTTCAGGGCCTTATTGTAGAGTTCCGGGATATCCGCCCCAGTAACGGTCCCCAGATCATCACCATACAGGATGCCGATGATTATCAGCTGTCTCTGACGGTTTGGGACTGGGATGTAGTGCTCTCCGAAATCGGGTACATGGTGGACAATGACAACCTCTCTGAGTATGTGATACAGGTTCGCGGTGTGCTGGATTTCTATCTCGGCTGGCAGCTGACCGTGGCTTCTCCGGATGACATCATTGTCTATTCCGTGGACCACCCTGATGGTCAGTTTGTTGAAGGTGACTTTGTGGAAGCAGCCATCACACCGGCGCCCTATGTCATCATTCCCACTCTGGGAGAGCGGCTCGATTTCAGCTATTCCTTCCCGGCAAATTCCCGGGTCATCGTGCGGGTTTTTGATCTCTCAGGCCGTTTCATCACCACGCTGGTGGATAAATATTTTGAGAGCTCCGGGACCGTTTTACGGGATGCCAGCCGTTCCGACTGGGATGGCCGGGATCATCTGGGGGGCATCGTTCCGCCGGGTACCTACATCCTGCATATTGAGGCCAGTAACTTTCAAAGCGGTAAAACAACCAATGCTTCCGCCCCGGTTGTAGTTGGAGTGAGGTTCTGATGAATAAACTATTTCTGATATCACTATTATGGGCTTTATCTTTTTCTCAGGTGGCCAGTGATTACGTTTATACGGGCGCCGAAGCCACTGCTCTGGCAGGTGCCGTCGTGGCCAATCCCGGCAGTGAGGCCAGCCTGTTTCACAATCCGGCGGCTTTGGCCGAAATCGACAGACGTTTTGCTACTGTGGGCAGCACCCGTTTATTTGATGTGGATTACAATTACCTTGGCTTTCTGCTGCCCACACCCTGGCTGGGCAATCTGGGATTCACCTGGCAGCAGTCGGCCACCAAAGCCGGCGGGACCACTCTGTCGGAAGAACGTTCTCTGGGAATTTCAGGCGGCTATTTCCTGCAGCAGGACCGAAATTCGAGCTTCATGGTTGGATACACGTTGAATTTTCTGAACTGGTCTCTGGGGCCTACCGCAGGCATCAGCGGCGACGGTTCAGACGGACTCCCCGGTGCATCCGGTTCCACTGTGGGCGTAGATGTTGGACTCCAGGCAGTCCTGCGGGGGAAACATCGTGTCGGAGCCTACCTGAAAAACATCAATTCTCCGGTGATGGGTAAAGGTGAGTCCCAGCAGAATCTGCCCCGACGGATATCTGTTGGGGTTTCCTACACTCCCCTGAAGTCTCTGGTAACATCTCTCACCGTGGACAAGCCTCTGGCCCGGGATATTGAGGTCAAGGGCGGTGTGGCCTATAATTTCAACAGCAGCCTCACATTGCGGCTGGGGCTGCAGTCGAATCCAAACCGCATGGGTGCCGGCCTCAGTCTGAATTTCAGCGGGTTCAATTTTGATTACGGCCTGCTGACGCATCCCGTCCTGCCGGCCACACAGCAGTTCACTCTCGGCTGGAAGTTCTGATCGATGGCTACATCAGTTAAGCGCATCTTATTAACCTGCCTGCCGGGATTGCTGATGCTTGCAGTGCTGTCGGCTGGAGAGCCGTTCAACCTGAACACGGCGACGACGGAGGAATTACAGAGCCTGCCCCTCTCGGCTGAGCAGGTAACTTCTATCGAAGATTACCGCTACAACCACGGTTATTTCACTACGATCTATGATCTGCTGGTAATTAAGAATATCTCACCGGAAGATATTGAAAACCTGAAACCGCTGGTCACGGTGGAAATTCCCAAAGAGTCCGAATTTGTTGCCGGTCAAAAGGCCTCCAGCTATAAAGTGAATCAGTGGCTGACAGCCGAGGGCAGCACCGAAGGGCTCTCGGAAGTTTGGCTGGACCGTTACTACGAGCCCAAGGACGTCAATAAAATGGGCTTTGATGATCTCATTTCTCTGCCCAATCTGAGCCCGGTTGATGCCGTGGCGGTTTTGAAACAGCAGCTAAGGGGTCCCATTAACGGAACCTTTGAGTTGCGCAATTCTCCGGGAATAAGTCATTATGGTTACCGGAATCTCATTGATTTTGTGCGCTTCAGTACGGACACGCTGGCGCCCCCGGCTTTTCATGTTCGTATCAGCAACCTGGTGAGAACCGTGCCGGTAACGACCAATCCGGATTACGAGGGTGCCACTCAGCCCTTCAGCTCACCCGACCGGCCGGAACTGTTCCGCAAAGTGTCCGTCTCCTATGGGAATCATCTGAAAGCCGGCTATGCCTATCACCGCAACATGGGTGAACCGGATGGCATCTATGCCGAGAAACGATCAGCCACTATCGAAAACGTAAGGCTGGGTGAAAATCTCAGGCTGGACCGCCTGGTACTGGGGAATTTCACCGCGAGCTTCGGTCAGAGTGTCATTCTGGAAACCTCGGACTATTTCACCCCCCGGAGAACGGGGTTTCGTTTTTCAAAACAGGCCAGGGGAATCTACCCCGACCTGACCCGTTCAACACAGTATGTCTTTGACGGCGTGGGAGCGCAATTCTCCACCCCGCATTTCAGAACCTCCCTGTTTGCCTCGAAACATGCCAGGGATGCCATCATCAATGAGGATGGGAGTTTCTCAGCACTCATCGTCATGCAGCCGCGCCTGCCCTACGGTGTTTACGGTGATACGACCAAGATCTATGAGAAGCTCACCTCTTCGGTCAATGAGATGACCTGGGGAGGCAACATCCGCTTTACGCCGGTCGTCGGGCTCAACATCGGATTCACTTTTTATGAAAGTCTGTACGACCGGGTTCTTGATCCGCAGGTCGTCAATACCATCACCGGCGGTCTGGACGATCCGAATCCCGGGCCCGATTCCAATGATTACGACAACTACTCAGGGGACGCCTATTATCAGACATACATGACCAATTCGGCAGATCCGGAAATTGCCGCCATGTACGGGTCCCGGGGTGAGTCAAGCCTCTGGTCTGCCGCCAAATCCTATCGCAGGGTCAGCGGGATGGATTTCATGTACGTCACGGGCAACATGGCTTTTCAGGGAGAATATGGCGAATTGACAACGAATTCCACACATCTCAAGGTCGGCGATGAACCCCACGCTCTCGTGCTGAATTTTTATACGCAATTCGACAATCTCACCTTGCTGGCTCTCTACCGGGATTACGATCTCGAATTCGACAATCCCTATCAGCGTTCCTTTTCGAATTATCAGCGCTATAAAACTACTATTTTTGAGGATTACTACTGGCTGGAAGATCCGGTTTACAGCTATTTATATTCGGGTAATCCGCAGCCCCAGTCCGAGCGGGGGTTTTATCTTTCCTCGCGCTACCAGTTTCACAGGTCGTTCGTGGGAACACTGAACTGGGACACCTGGACCCGCAAGGCGGACGAAGCCCACTATTACCGTACCGTAGCCACCATCGAATGGCGCCCGGTTTTCAATTACCGCTTGAGAGTACGCCAGAAATGGCAGGCTCGGGGTTCCTTTGATATCCGGCATCCGAGTCCTTTTGAATCCCGGGAAACCCGCGTGACCCTGAGAATCCGCATGTCCAATTACAACTCTGCTCAGATCCTTTATTCCAGAGGATACACCACCTTTTCACCCCGGCCCCGGCTGACGGACAATCCCCTGGGTGGCAGCATGAAAGTGGGCAATATCGGCAAGCCTTCGGATGTACTGGGAATTGATTTCATCCATAATTTTGATGAACATCTGACCCTCAAATTTGGCACTTTTATCCTTGGTGAGGAAGCCTTCCTGTGGTATTTCGAAGATACGGATTTCCGGATCTTCAACACGAAAGCCGGTGCTTTGCACAACTGGGTAGCTTTTAATTTTCGCCCCACTGACAATCTGACGATCGGTCTGAAAGCCAGCTACACCACTGACAACCCCTTCACACGGATCACCCAGGGGCAGACCAGTCTTGATACCTGGGAGTCGAATCCCACGGAACATCTGGAAGAGACTGATTTCAGATTACAGATCGACTATGGCATCTAAACGGGTACACCTGAAGAATTAAGAAATATTTTAACAGATGAAAAAACAATAGAATTATGAAAACAACAACAAAAAGCTTTTTATTACTGTTCCTGTTCACAGGAACTCTCGTCTTCGGACAATCCTATTTTAATCCCATACTGGGGTCGGATACCTATATCGGCTCAGGCCGAGCCGCCGCCATGGGGGGAACGAGCCTGCAGAACGACCGGTCAAGTTCGGCGCTGTTGTTTAACCCCGCCCAACTCTCACAGCAGACAAACCGGCTGAGCCTTGATTATCAGTTCAGGGGTACTTCCGGGCTGGAACGCCGGGGATATGACCTGAAAGACAGCTTCGGGGATTATCTCACCACCAGCGACTATGTAGCCAACCGTTTTTCCGACGGTTTTCATCAGGGCGGACTGGTTTATAAACACCAGCGGGAACAGCTGAGTTTCTCCGGAGCTCTGGCGATCAGCCCACTGGCTACATTCAACTACCGCTATGAAGAAGAGGTCCGCGGGGCGCAAAGTCTGCAGGATGGCATCATCGGTATTAAAGACCCCCTGGTTGGATTTCAGTATCTGAAATCTGAAGGCACCCTCTATACGGCATCCTTCGGCGGTGCCGTAGGTTTCGAGACCGGGGGCCGCGGCACCTATAGTATAGGGTTGGGTATGCATTCCATTTTGCGCGGCGAGGTGACGCAGACGGTACGGGTGGATACTATTCAATACGACGAGAATTACCTGGCGGATATTGAACCCTCTTCGGAAACCTATACGACCCCCTCAGATTTTTTCTTCTCAATGGGTGCCGACTTCACTATTCTGAAAGGGCTCCAGGGTGCAGTTGCTTATGAATCATCCGCCCGAGTCACCTCCGGCAATGCCGTCGAACCGGCTTTTAACAACGAATCCGGTCTGCCGGAATATCTCACGACAAATCCGGATTACAGGACAGCCCTGCTCATTCAGGGTGTCGATTATGTAAAACCCTCCAAGCTGAGAGTCGGTCTGAAGTACACACCCCGGGAAAAAGTCCCCATGGTCTTTGCCATCGAAGTGGAAACGATCTACATGTCGGAAAAACCGGATGTCATTCCCTTAAAAGACATAAAGCAATGGAAATTCGGTTTTGAATATCTGGCGCTGGGAACTGTGCCGGTTCGTGCCGGACTGATCTTCCGGGAAGCTCCCCTCGAAACCCTCAGTCCTGAAAGCATCTTTACTTTCGGTGCCGGTAAAACTTATGGGCATTTTGCTTTCGATTTTGCAGGCCAGTTCAGTGTTCTCGGGACCTATGATTACCCGGACCTGTTCCCGGTCTCCGGAGAGATCCGCCCGGACTTTGACCGCGTAAACGAATCCCGCTTTAACCTCATTACCACGGTAAACTACGGGTTCTGATATGAAAAAAATTCTGATTATCTTCCTGCTCGGTTGTCTTTTCGGTGCTGAGCCCGGAAAACTGCCCAATGACATCCGCTGGGTGAGGAATTCCGCTGAACACGCTGCTTTGTATGAACAGATCTATGCCGTGGCGTGGCGTCAGATTTCACAAGAGGCCGGAGAGCTGACGACTCCCTGGGTGATCGTCATGGATCTGGATGAAACAGTACTGGACAACAGCCTCTATCAGCCTCTATCAGGTGAAGTTGTTTGAAAAGGGTGAGCATTACACACCCGAATCCTGGGATGTGTGGGTAACCCGAAGTTCAGCAGGGCTGGTTCCCGGGGTCGAGGCTTTCATTGACAGTATCCATACCCGCACAAACGGCCGGATAGTTTACATCTCCAACCGTATGGCCAGTCGGACAATGGAGACGAAGTTGAATCTCAAGCAGGCGGGGATCTTTGATGAAAACGATATTTTTCTGCTGCGGAAGGACCGTGATGATACAAAAACCGTCAGACGACATGAAGTGATCAGCGGTACCGGCCGCATGGCGCAGACAGGTCCCCGGAACATTCTGGCATATTTCGGAGATCAAATGGGGGACTTCCCGGCTGCCGGGGATACATTATCCTGGGGTGTAAATAAATTCATTCTGCCGAATCCGATGTACGGGAAGTGGTAAGTGCAGACCCGGGCCCGAATAAATGCTCAATCCAAAACATGAATAAAAACTACCGTGAAAAAACTTTATCCAATTATTAAGGCTCTCTTTTTCTTTACAGTTTTCCTGCTGCCGCTGGAAGCGGAGAAGACACAACCCATCGTCATCAATCTGATCACCACCAATGATCTGCACGGTGTGATCTACGAACAGGAAGCCACCTTCATGAACCCCGCCTATCCGCCCACAATCCTGGGTGGAGCGGCATTGTACAAATATGTTACGGACCTGCGGGACCGGAATCGCAGTACTGCTGAAGGCCTGCTCCTGCTGGACGGGGGAAATTTCTTCCAGGGAACGCCCATGGGAATGACCGACGGCGGTGCTACGATCATCAATTGGATGAACCAGCTTGGGTACGACGCTCTTACACCGGGCTATTATGACTTTATTCTGGGAGCCGCCCAACTCAATCAATTAGCACAACAGGCTGCATTCCCGTTCTTGACGGGCAACCTGGATTGTGAACAATGTGAGCTTACCGATGAGGGCTTCCTGCCCTATATCATCAAAGAGATCAACGGCGTGAAAATCGGTATCATCGGTATTGTGGATTCTGATCTGACTCAAAAAACACTGTACCGCAATATTCTGGGAATCAGCACACTCAGTGAAGCCCGGGCTCTCAGGAAACTGGTTCCTGAAGTAAGAAATAAGGGGGCTGAAGTCATCATTGTTCTCACCAGCAGCGGCGTCCCCTGGGACCGGGAACAGGTTTATCAGGATTTTCTCGACAGCCTGCAGACGGGCTGGGATGCAGAGGAGTCCCCGTTGAACGCCATGGAGATGGGATATTATGCTCAGGGGGTGGATATTATTGTGGCCGGAGGGAACAGTAAGGGCTACAATAAGCCCTGGTACGATCCCCGCTCCCACACTTTCGTCTTTCAGAATTATGGCAACGGGACTGAATTCGGCCATGTCAAATTATTGATCGACCGTGCATCACATGACTTCATCGGTTACGAAACGGTTGTGGACGGCCGGGTATCCCAGACCATGTTGTCAGATGATTTTACACCGGACAATCAGATGCTGGACTGGATCCGCTTAAAAAATGCACAAGCCCTGTCTGCCCAATATACGGCACCGAATCCTCCAATCCTGGAAAAGAAACCGACCCTCTGTGATGTCCCGCAGATACCCATAGGGCGCGATGACTGGAAAATCCCTAAAATCGACCGCCGGGATCAGTTTGAAATTGTAACCTGGAATTGTGAGAATTTTCCTAAAAATAATGAGGAAACGGTGAAGGCGCTATCCGAAGCAATCCATGACCTCAATGCAGATATGTATGCCCTGCAGGAGATCCGGTATGCCGGCTGGTTCAGCGCCCTGATGGCGGAACTCCCTCAGTATGATTTCATTATTTCCAAAAATTCTTCCTATATGGATTTGGCCATTCTCTATAAAAAAGACATGTTTCAGCTGGTGCGGCAGGTAGAACTGTTTCCTGAAAATGATTATAATTTTGCCGGGCGGCCGCCTCTTCAGGGCGACTTCCTTTATATTTGCAACGGGGACACCACCGAATTCAGCGTGATCGATCTGCACATGAAATGTTGTGATTCCGGACTTAGCCGCCGGCAGAAAGCTGCCGTGATGCTCCATGACAAACTGGCTGAGGATATTGCCGGGGGCAGGGAGAATTTTATTGTCCTCGGAGACTGGAATGACGATCTGAAAGATGCGGATAATGCGCACTGCTTCCAGCCATTCTTTGATGACCAGCGATTCTTTTTCCCCACCATGGACATCACCTATGATATTGCCCAGGCTTCCTATCCCAAAGAACCTTATGTGAGCTTTCTGGATCATATTCTAGTGACCCGGGCTTTTGTTTCTCCCGGGGCCAAATACCGGGTGCAGACCCTGCCCATGAACATCTATTTTGGAACTTATGAAATCTATGAGGAATATATTTCAGACCATCGTCCGGTTATGTTCGGCTTCAGCCTTCAGAAACACTAGTCTGCTTTCAACGGTTGGAGCGCTTCAGGCGATGCGGTTCAGACGGGTAATTTGAACCTTGCTTTGTGGAATTTTGATAACACCGGGAGCGTAAAGCCATGCTAAAACGGAACCTTATTTTTGGTATCTTGTTCGGAGCGCTGTGTGTTCCGCTCACCGGTCAAACCTGTCCTCCGGCCGATACGACGGCCGTGGAACCTCTCCAGAATTATTGGGACATCCCCTACCAGAACAACTGGAACGGACTGGAAGTGATGACCTGGAATGTGGAACAGTTTCCCCTGAGCGGCAACACTCTGACCTATGTCAATGAGATCATTTCCGATCTGCTGCCGGATGTGATCAATTTTCAGGAAATCACCGACCTTTCCCTGTTCAACACACTGGCATCCGGTCTGCCGGCCTATGAATTCATCCACACGGACTATGCCGCTTCGGGTGGTTACAGCATGGACCTTGGGATGGCCGTCCGCAGGGATTGCGTCAGCATTACCAATTACTCTACTCTTTTTCCCGGCGACGGATATATCTTTGCCGGACGCTATCCCCTGAAGGCAGAGCTTGTCTGGGGCTGTGGAGAAGCCACCCTGAATTTTCAGATGATCTGCGTCCATTTCAAATGCTGCAATGACGGTTTTGACCGTCGGTTGGCGGCAGCTGAAACTCTCAGGGATTATATCCACAACCAGATGGTCGGCCAGGGACAGCAAAATATTATTGTCGCCGGGGATTTCAACGATGAGATCAATGAGTCCGAACAGAATAACTCCCTGTGGCCTCTCGTGAACGACACTGCTGAAGTATATTTCACAACCACGCCCATCGTGGACGATAACAGTCAACAGTCCTTTCCCTGGTACTGGAATCCCAGCTTTCTGGACCATGTCATGATCTCATCCGGACTGTTTGATGAAAATACTGCCGGGACGGTGCAGACTCTACGCATCGATGACTACACAGGCAGCAGTACCTACCAGAACAATATCTCGGACCATCGGCCTGTGATCTGGAAAATCCCCCTGGCCTCTGTTGGCTTTCCTGACGGACTGGTGATCAATGAGATCATGAACAATCCGTCGGCAGTCTCGGACACCTATGGAGAGTGGTTTGAATTGTTCAATAACGGTACGGAGACGTTTGATCTCAGCGGCCTCATCCTCAGAGATAACGACAGCGATCAGCATACCATTACACAGCCCGGCGGTCTTTTTCTGGCGCCCGGTGACTACCTCGTCCTGGGGCGAAACGGCGATCCTGCCCTGAATGGCGGTGTGCAGTTGGATTATGTGTACGATAATATAAATTTGGGCAATACTTGGGATGAGCTCATCATCCAGCATCCCGGAGGTGTCATCATTGATGCGGTGGCCTGGGATAACGGCGCCACTTTTCCGGACCCTGCCGGAGCCAGCATGATGCTCACGGATCCTTCCCTGGATAATGCACTGGGCACAAACTGGACAACTTCCGTAACCCCCATGTCCGATGGTGACCTGGGAACTCCCGGCCAGGAAAACACCGGCAGTGGTAGTTGCAGCTCCAGCGGAGAGGTGACCGGTGACGGCCTTGTCAACGTGGCAGATCTGGTGGCCATTGTAGGCTACATTACCGGTTCAGTGTCGTTTGATGCCAACCAGCTTTGTGAAGCTGATGTCAATCAGGATGATACAATAAATGTGGTGGATTTAGTCCTGATTGTTGATTACATTTTATCACCGTAAGAACGCAATTCTCTTAAAATTTATTTTTAAAGGGGCATTCATGAAAACCAAAACAACTTTAACAACCTTGATCTTCAGCCTGATTGCATTGCTCTCCGCACAGGAAGCACAACCCTATCCGCCGTTGTACCTCGTCTCGATCCCCACTGCCGGTACACTCCCGAAAGGCACCTACACTCTGGAAATGCTGTTGGAGAACCATGGCGGTATTCTGCCCAAACTGGCCGTGGGTCTTACGGATCATTTCACCATCGGCATGTCCTTCGGCGTGCAGAAATTCATCGGCGATGTCAAGGCGGAACTCAACAAGCAGACGCCTGAAGTTCAATTGAAATACCGTGTTTACGAAGAAAATACTTCCTGGCCGGCCGTTGTGATCGGTCTGGATACCCAGGGACGCGGGGCCTACCATGAAAAAGTCACAGAAAATGATACGACCACCGTTCTTAACCGCTATGACCAGAAAGCCTGGGGCGTTTATGTGGTTGCCAGCAAAAACTGGAACATGCTGGGGAATCTGGGAATGCACGTGGGCATCAGTAAAAACAACTGGGAGAACAAAGACGGCGACAGTGACATAGATTTCTTTTTCGGCTTTGACAAACAGCTCAACCGCACCTTTTCCCTGCTGCTGGAATATGATGCCGCTCTGAACGATAATGCGGATGCGTATGATATCAATACAATCACCTTTGGCAAGGGACGAGGCTATTTGAATGCCGGTTTGCGCTGGGCTATTGCTCCCGGGCTCATGCTGGAGTTCGATGTCAACAACATCACATTGAACAATAACGCCTCCCGCTACTCCAACCGCGAGGTAAAGATACTCTATTCCGAGTCCTTTTAAGTATCAGGTCAGGGAAATTGAACCTTATGAAGCCTTTTCTGCTCGCACTGCTCCTTAGCGGCCTGCTGTTCTCTGCGACGGCTGCTGAACTGGCGGAGATCGACAGTCTGGAGTCCCTCGGGGCTTATCAGGTGGAACTAACTCAATTGAACCGGCTGGTTCAAAATGATCCCGGAAATGTGGAAATTCTCTGGCGCCTGGCCCAGGCGCATTTTGAAATTGCGGACCAGACAGATGATGCTGACATTGACAGAGCTCAGCTCTATCCGGGACTCGAAGCCGCCCGTTCAGCCCTCAGGGCCGATTCCACCTCCGCCAGAGCCAATCACTGGTATGCCGTACTCATGGGGCAGGTGGGGATGCTGGAAGGCACACGTCAGAAGATCATCAATTCGTATGATGTCCGCAAATATGCCCTAAGGGCCATCCAGCTTGACCCGGCTTACGACGGAACCTATCATGTTATGGGGCGCTGGCATTACGAATTGGGTAGCCTGAACTGGTTCGAAAAGAAAATTGCTGAACTGGTTTACACCAAACTCCCCGAAGGCAGTTACGCAGAAGCGGAAGTGTTCTTTCGTAAAGCCATTCAGGCCAAACCGGATGAAATCCGGCATTACGTTTGGCTGGCGAAAACCCTCATAGAAGAAAATAAGGAATCTGAAGCCCGGCTGACCTTACAGGATGCCCTGGCCCTTAACGCCGCCACCGACAGCGACAGGCGTCTTCAGCAAGAAGCCCGGGAACTGCTGGAAGACCTTTAGGATAAATTGCTGCAGACGGATACCTGTTCGACCATTTAAGAAATCCAGATTGTCTCAAAACCACCCGGGATAATTAGAAAGGGACAATTATTATTTATTTGTTGCTGAGGCTGGTACGATCAAAGCTGATAACTCTTGCCCCCATTTCTCTCTTCTCACTACACTGAAGGTCTCCGTAATTTGCAGTGATGACGGCACGAAAAATCACTCAAAATACTGCAGAACCGCAAACAATAACGGCTAATGATTCTGCCGCGAATCTCACGATTGCACTAAAAATTCTGGCCCGGGAGCTGGGCTTTTCCAAAATCGGGATTGCTCCGGCCGGTGTCGACAGCGGCTATGCACAGCATCTGCAGGAATGGCTTGACAGGAGCTATCATGGCAGCATGCAGTGGCTGGCGGCCCGTCAGGCGGAACGCAGTGACCTGTTCCAATACTTTCCAGAAGCCCGGTCAGTTATCTCCGTGGCAATGAATTATTATACTCCCCCTGATGACCCACCCCCTGATCTTAAAATATCAAATTACGCCCTGGGGGAGGATTATCACGATGTGCTGAAAAAACGACTTTTCCGCCTGTTGTCCCGCATTCGCAAAAGTGTTCCGGAGGTCAAAAGCAGGATCTGCGTGGATACATCCCCCGTTCCGGACAAACATTGGGCCCGACAGGCCGGGTTGGGCTGGATCGGGAAAAATACCAATCTGATTACGAGAGATTACGGTTCATGGCTTTTCCTCGGTGAGCTTATTGTGGATATCCCTCTGCAATACGATGAGGTTTTCCGACACGACTACTGTGGTTCCTGTCAGGCCTGCCTGGAGGCCTGCCCGACAAACGCTCTGACAGAACCCTATGTGTTGGATGCCCGCAAATGCATCTCCTATCTCACCATTGAGCACAGGGGTGAGATCGCTCCTGAGTTATCGAACAAATTCGACGGCTGGATTTACGGATGTGATATCTGCCAGCAGGTATGCCCGTGGAATTTACGGTTTCAGCAGGAAACGACAGAACCGGCCTTCAAGCCCTGGTCGGACAAGCTGAATTTTCTGCAGTCTCCCGAAATACCCCTGGATGAAGTCATCTTTAAAAAACGGTTCAAGGGCAATCCAATCAAAAGAACCGGGGCGAGCCGCATGGAGAGAAATATCAAAACAGCTCTGAAAGCATTGGAAGAAAAGAGAGGAACCAAGTAATTTCCCGTGGAATTAATGAAAGAAATTAAGGAGGATGAAATGCCAAAAGTAGGAATCTGTCTCTCCGGATGCGGTGTCAACGACGGTTCCGAGATCCATGAATCCGTCATCACCCTGTTAGCTCTTGACCGTGCCGGCGCTGAGATCCTTTTTATGGCGCCGAATATCGCCCAGACCAAAGTTGTCAACCATCTCACCGGCGAACTGATGAACGAATCCCGCAATGTACTGGTGGAAAGTGCCCGTATCGCCCGGGGGAAGATCAGCGACCTTGCAAATGTCAGCGCCAGGGACATAGATGCTCTCATTTTTCCCGGCGGTTTTGGCGCGGCGCTGAATCTCTGTGATTTCGGCCTGAAGGGCGCCGACTGCGATATCAACCCTGAGGTTGAGCGTCTCATCAAAGAAATGATCACAGCCAGAAAACCCGTCGGCGTCATCTGCATTGCACCGGCAATGCTGTCACGGGCCCTGAAAGACCTGAACCTCAAACCGGAACTGACCGTTGGCAATGATCCGGGGACAGCCGGACAGATGGACCGGCTGGGGACAGTACATGTTGAATGTCCCGTGCAGGAGTTTGTGGTTGATGAGCGTTACAAGATCGTGTCCACACCGGCCTATATGCTGGCCGGAAGGGTCTCCGAAGCAGCTGAGGGGATTGAGAAGCTCGTCCAAAAAGTACTGGCGTTGATCTGATAGATGGGTGTGGGGATCCCCGTGACCAGATCCGTTACCCTGTTAAAAGAATTCAGTGGGAGTTCACCTATTTTCCCACTGCCCGATTTCGTTATGTTTCCCAAAACCGGGCATGCTTTTCATATTTTCGAGCCCCGCTATATCGATATGGTCCGTTCCTCACTGGCCTCAGACCGCTTTATCACCATGACTCTGCTGAAAGAGGGAAGTGGGAACCGCGGCTCCGAAGATCCCCCCATTCACACTATCGGGACGCTGTCCTATCTCTTTGACAGTAAAAAACTGCCCAACGGAGATTACAACATTATGCTCATGGGATTGAATAAGGTCCTCATCAATGAAGCCGACAGAACCTACACCTATCGCAGGGGCGCAATGACCATTGTTGATGAGATTGAACACTGGCCTGAAGAAGGAGAAGACCGTCAGCGGCTGCTGCAGATATTCAGCCGTTTCCTTGAGCTTTCCAACACGGAGCCCCGTCTGAAACTCTTCGATAATCCCATTATCGACTCTCAAATGCTCACAAATCTGATCAGCGCTCTGCTGCCCATCCCGCCTTCCGAACAGCAGAAACTGCTCGAACTGCCGGATGTGAGTCTGCGTCTGAATGTCGTTTACCAGTATCTGGAAAAAGAGATCGAAGCCGAGCACCGCATCGAAGAGTTGAAAGATATCCTGCCCATTCCCCCGGACTGGAATTGAAAACTTTTGATATTAAATATTAATCCCTCATGATAAAACGAATTCTGCTAGGCCTTGGAGGAGGGCTGGCTTTTCTGCTGCTGGTGCTGTTTGCAAACACCCTGAAACTGCATTCTAAGCAGCTTGAAATCGCCGCCGTCAAGCCCGTGATTATCCCGGATTCCGCACTGGAGCATCTGTCAGCCGCTATCAAAATTCCAACGATCTCCACGGATGACAGTACGCGTTTTAATCCCGCCCCGTTTACAACATTTTTGGAATTATTGGAACGCACCTACCCCCTTTGTAATACACTGCTGACCAAAACCATCATCAATCATTATGGACTTTTGTATCAATGGCCGGGGCAGGATACATCGTTAAAACCGATCCTGCTCACGGCTCATTATGATGTTGTACCGGTGGATACATCGTACGACGGCAGGTGGACAGAACCACCATTCAGCGGAAAAATCGACGGGCAATTCATCTGGGGAAGAGGTACCATGGACGATAAGCTGGGGGTGATTGGCATCCTTGAAGCAGCAGAGGGATTGCTGAAGAATGGATTTGTTCCGGAGAGAACCATCTATCTGGCTTTCGGGTATGATGAGGAGATCAACGGGTTACAGGGGGCGGCCAGGATCGCCGCATACCTGGGAGAAAGGAATATCCGCTTTGATTATGTACTCGATGAAGGACTGCTGATCGCAAGGGGTCTTGTACCGGGAATTACCAAAGATGTGGCACTGGTTGGTTTGAGTGAAAAAGGATTTCTGTCGGTAAAGCTCTCTGTCATAAAAGAAGGAGGACATGCCTCCATGCCGCAATCCGAAACAGTGATCGATATTTTGGCTAATGCGGTCCTGAACCTCCGCAGACACAGGCCTGAAGCCCGGATCAGCGAGCCGGTGGAGCGATTTTTGGAATTTATCGGCCCCGAGATGCCGTTTTTTCAGAAGCTGGTGTTCGCTAATAAAGGTTTGTTGGGCAGGCTGATTCTAAAGGCCTATGAGCAGTCCCCGGCGGGTAATTCGCTCGTAAGGACCACCACCGCGCCAACCGTATTTTCTGCAGGTTCAAAAGCAAATGTACTGCCGGGTACGGCATCTGCCATTGTCAATTTCAGGATTTTGCCCGGCGAGACAATTGAGGGGCTTCTCGATCATGTAAAAAAAACCATTGATGACCCCCGGGTAACGGTTGAGGTGTCCGGCGCTGCTGTCGAACCCTCACCCGTGTCTTCCACGGACAGCAAAGGCTTTATCACGATTGAAAAAACGCTCCGGCAGATTTATCCGAAAGCCCTGGTGGCTGCATCCCTGGTGACTGCCGGCACCGATTCACGACATTACACCAGCATTGCCGATGATGTGTATCGGTTTTCACCACAAACAGCTACGGCTGAAGACCTGTTGCGGATCCACGGTCGGAATGAACGGATCGCAAAGGAAGACTTCAAAAATTGCATCCGCTTTTACCGCCAGTTAATCGTTAACACAAATCCCTGATATCAGGGAAATCCAACACAGGGCCCGGTAAAGACCGGCACATCTTCGGCCGCCATGGGCACAAAAACCGTTCCCCCAGTGATGCAGATCTCATCGGAGGTGAGACCATTGAAGATCAGATTCAGTAAATGATCTGTTGACGACAAAATATAACTGTTGGAAGGACTGACGCCTGATACTTCACCACTCCCCGTCGTAGTGATCTCCCAATTGGGACTGTCACCCACGGCTCCGCCAGCTGCACCTGTCAGGACAATACCGGTTACCGTAAAGCTGAAATTCCCGGACCGGATATAGCTGCTGATATCAATCTCCACTACACCGCTTGAATCACCCGCAGCAGTGATCTCACCGATGGACAAATAGGGCGGAGGCAGAATTATCGTGAACAGGTCACTCCGGGAGAGCCCGCCGAAGGTGCCCATGACCACATTGCCGTTTTCATCCCGCAGATTGCTGCGTACGGGGTCATGCAGCTCCAGATCCGAGTAGAGAAAATATTTCTCATAGGCCGGTGACATGGCCTTGACCTGAAACTGGTAGATGCCGGGGATTTCAGCGATTACATCCTGAACGATCCGCACCGAATCACCCGGCTCATACCCCTCCGAAGCAAAAGCCGGGTAGCCGAAGATGTAGTTCAGCGTGGGAATGCAGGTGTTCAGGTTAATTTGATTCACCTCATAGGCCGTGGACCAGAAACTGCGTGTTTCGGGATTCGCGTAATAATAGAAAGGCTGGGTCGCAAGTTCTTCAGCCGACATAAACAGGAACATGAAGTTCTCAATCTCACAATCCCCCTGATTCAAAATATCACTTATCTCAGGATAGTTCTCAATGTTATTTCGCAGAGGGGCTTGTCCCAGACTGTCGCTGTAGAACCGCACGGGCATGGCCAATGTATCCGTGGCGGTGATGACCCCATAGTCTCCGCAGTCCGCATAAAAATGATAAATGCGGTCATCGAAGGAGGTTGAACTGCGTTCCGGAAAGGGGATCGGTGCGGTGTTCGTATAGCCGCCGTACCAGTAAGACTCCGCGTTGATGAGAGTGGGATCATATTCCGGGTAAGAGATAAGTCTCGCTGCCTGAGGATCAAACTGCAGTGGATAAACCTCACCATCCGGACCGATAACCTGTACACTGCTGCAGTCGGTCACATGCACCTGTGGCAATATTTCAGGATAATTATCCACATGCGGTTCCCCACAGTCGGGGATACCATTCCCCTCGCCAATGCTGGGCTCGCTCGTGTTCAGATCCCCGTCTTCATCGGTGGGATCGCCCTCCTGACCGTCTTCTCCCAAATCGTCATTCAGGGGTTCACCGGGGTCCCAGTGACCGTTCTCATTGGTGTCCGTGTAAGATTCCCAGTCACCATTTTCATCGATGCAGTTATACAGCGAATCTTCAGAAAGGCTGTAGGTTTTATCGATCCGAACGAGGGCGGTACTGTCGGCTGGGTACAGAATTGCCTCGATCCTGATCTCATCGTGATAATTTGCAATAGATTGTGAAATACCGTCAATTTGTGATAAATCCACATCCCTGCTGCAGGAACAGACTATACAGACAGTACAAACCAGGACAAACCAGCTTAATTGTTTCATAGGGCAAACTCCCATCCAAAGGTCAGGATCACCGGGAACATGCTGTAAGCCGTAGCCCGGGCGGGTGATGCCTCGAGCTGCCAGTTATAGAGCAGCACATTGAAATGGTTGGTGAGATTGATGACCTGCAGTTTAAAAGTGCCGTCCAGACCCCACGGACTGATCTGGCGGATATAGTTGAAATCAAGACGCAGATAGGCCGGATAACGGGCGCTGTTTTTGGCGCCGTAGTAAGTGTCGAACCGTTGAAAGGGATTATCCATAGAGCCAAAGATGTCCTGTGACTGGTGAAAGACTTTTCCCGACGGGGGTGTGAAGGGTTGACCGCTGTGTGTCACGAGACTGAACCCCAGGGTATTAATGTCAGAAAATTCGTAGTTGACAACAAGATTCAACGAGTGGGGAATGTCATACTTGGCGCGATAGATTTCTCCCACTTCCCGCTCCAGAACACCATTGTTGTTGTAGTCCAGTGAACGTTCAACGAAAGAGTATGCATAGCCCAGCCAGCCGAATAATTTGCCCTGCGTTTTTTTCAGCAGCAGTTCGGCACCATAGACCTTTGCAGTCCCCGATACGAATCCCACATCCCCGTCGGACGGATGATAAACTTTGCTGATATCCAGGATATTGCTGTAGGGCTTGTAGTAAAGATCAAGGGAAAGCGTCACACCATCCCGACCCCGGTAATCAGCCCCTATTACAAAATGCTGTGCCCGCTGGGGCTTGTACAGACGGGAGATGGGCTGCCAAAAATCCACGACCCGCAAAAGCTGGTCATCTTTGTTAATGGTGAAGAGGAATTGTGAATAGGTTCCCCAGCTGCCCTTGAGAGCAAAATTAGATTGTAAAAAATATTTAAAATTGATGCGGGGGTCGATGATTACCGGATCGTATAATTCGTATTTCGTGACCCGGAGACCTGCATCCACTGCCAGCTCAGGACCGGGCCGCCAGGTCTCCTTCAGATATGCCGCCAGGATGAAAGGAGACTGATCCCAGTTGATAATGGTTGAACCTGCAAACTTTTCATTGTAGAGCATTTTCAGGATCTTGTAACTCCAGCCGGCCTGCACACGGTGTTCTTCTGACGCAAACCAGGTGAATTCCTGTGAGAGGCTGCGGTCCCTCACCAGGTTGTGCATGACGGCATTGAAGGCGCTGGTTTCGGTAGAGTCCGTAAAACTGCTTTCACGATCAACGGTGAAGGTGAAATCCACATCGAAATAGTATTTTGCCTGTGAAACATGGGTTTCCAGCAGATAATCGGCCGAGGGGTTGTATCGCCAGTTCAGGCTGTTTGTAGTATTTCCCCAAATCCAGGCAAATTCAATTTCCGGGAAGTCTTCGCCTCCCACATCGAGATAGAGATCATCCCTGCCTGAATAGCCTGAGTAAGTTAATCGGTTGGAGGAGTTCAGATCCGTGTGCATTTTAAAGTTTACATCCCAAAAATAGTAATTCCAGGGACGTGCCTTGTCGGTAATCCTGTAGTAGGCTTTTGCCAGTTGGTCGAAGTAAGTCCTTCTGCCGGAAAAAAACCATGAGCCTTTATAGGAAGGGCCTTCCAGCAGAAATTTTGAACTTAGGGGACTGATCTGCATCCGCCCGCCACCGTAATCGAAATATTTTTTCAGGAAAAAATCATCGGGGAAACGGCCGTTTTTGGCATCCCCCTCCTTGGTTGTGAGATTGATCACTGATGACAAATGGCCTCCGTAATTGACCTGATAACCGCCGGCGATGAGTTCTGCATTTGAGATGGCATCGGTGTTGAACGTAGAGAAAACGCCCCCGATATGGTAGGGATTATAGATCTGTGTTCCGTCGAGGTTCACCAGGTTTTCATCAGGGCTACCACCGCGCACAATAAGGGCTGCGGAAAAATCGTTCAGAGAGGTCACACTCGGCAGCAGCTGGAAGGTGCGGAAGACATCATCCTCCACAAAAGCTGGTGACATTCGCAGTTCCCTGGCCGTAAGATTGGTCCGGCTGACATCGAGGTTTCTCTTAAATTCATACTGCTCTCCGGAGACGGTGATCTCGTCCATGTTGAGTGCGGCGGCCACAAGGTTGACATCTCTGCGCAGATTCTCATCAGTAATTTCCACGGGGATTTTCTCTGTCTTAAACCCGATCATCCGGACTTGCAATGTGTAATGCCCCGAGGGCAGCCGGGGAATAATATAAAAACCATGAACATCCGTGGCAGTACCACGGCCCAACTCGACAATCATGACATTGGCATAAGCCAGGGGTTCCCCGTTGCTGTTGTTGCGGACATATCCCGATACCGAGGCTGACCACAGAGTGCTAAAGAGCAGGAATAACGGCAGGCAGTATTGGGCCCGGGTTATTTTTTTCTGGCGCTTGATCAAAGACAATTTTCAGCCTTCAGGGGTATTATGCATTGCGCTTAATGCCCAGCTCTTTGATTTTACGGGAAAGATTGGGCTGCCGCATGCCCAGTTTTTCGGCAGTGAGGCTGATATTCCAGCTGTTTTGTTCCAGACACCGGGTAAGAAACTGAATATCAAATTCCCGGCGGGCGGTGGCGAAATTCTGATTTAAATTGAAAGCCGGCTGAGTTTGTGCCGCCGCCGGTGCAGAGATTTTCAAATGGGGAAGAATATCCTCATCCCTGATCTCCTGATTGTCAACCAGAATGTACAATCTTTCAATAAGATTCCGCAGTTCTCTGATATTCCCCGGGAAATCATAACCTGACAGGAGCGCCATGGCAGATTGGCTGAGTGTTTTTTTGGGGAAATTCAATTCCACGGAAAAATGCTGCAAGTAGTGCTCGGCCAGGATCGGAATATCACCTTCCCTCTCACGAAGGGGTGGAACGGTAATGGGCAGCACATTAAGGCGGTAGAACAGATCCTCCCGAAAAGTACCTTTGGTAATCATTTCTTCCAGACTTTTATGAGTTGCTGCCAGAATCCGAACGTCTATATCAATGGTCTGATGCCCCCCCACGCGTTCGAAGGTCCCCTCCTGAATTACTCGGAGGATCTTAGCCTGTGTTTCAATGGTCATATCGCCGATTTCGTCCAGAAACAGCGTGCCGTGGTGGGCCATCTCCAACTTGCCGATTTTACGTTTTTCTGCCCCGGTGAAAGCCCCCTTTTCGTATCCGAAGAGTTCGCTTTCCACCAGCTCCCCGGGGATGGCAGCGGAGTTGAAGGCAATGAAAGCCTTATGCCTGCGCTGGCTGCTCTGGTGAATTGCCCAGGCCACCAGTTCTTTTCCGGTACCGCTTTCACCCCGGATCAGCACCTTTGTGTCCGTGGCGGCGACCTTTTGAATGACGGAACGGATTTTCAGGATCTGAGGCGACTCTCCGATCATCTGATATTTACTTTGTCGCTCAGTATCGATATGTTTGGTTTTATTCAATAGTGCCCGGGCGTTTGAGATATTTCTGATCGTCGTCAGGATCTTGGCCATGGACAAGGGTTTTTCGAGGAAATTATAGGCACCCATCTGTACTGCCGTGACGGCCGTTTCGATATCGCTGTTACCGGAGATCATCACTACATCAGTATCGATCTCTTTTTCTTTGATCTTCTTGAAAACCTCCAGGCCGTCCATCCCGGGGAGTCTTACATCGAGGATGATGAGATTATAATGCTGTTTTTCCAATTTGGACAGACATTTTTCACCGGTTTCGGCACTGTCAACCTGGTTTCCTTCGTCTCTCAGAATATCCATCAAAGTGTAACGGATATTTTTTTCATCATCAACTATTAAAATACGCACATCAATCTCCCTTGTCTGTGGACCCGTCGGCGACTAAGCCCGTTTCGATATGTTTTCGCATGGCCAAAACGAACACCGTCCCTTCCGTGCCGGAACTCTCAACGGAGATGGTTCCCGAATGCTGTTCGACAATTTTTCGAACGATGGCCAGTCCCAGCCCGGTTCCCTTTTTCTTTTTGGAATAGTAAGGTTCAAAGATTTTCTCCACATCATCCGGCGGAATTCCCTTGCCGTTATCTCTGATGCGGATAAAAACCGTCTGGGGTGTATCCTTGGTGGATATAATAATTTCAGGGTTATTATCGCACGCCTGAATCGCATTTTGGATCAGGTTCACAATCACTACTTTGAACTGGAACCTGTCTCCGTAGATTTTATCAACTTCGGGATCCAGGTCGAGTTGGATATCCGCTTTTTCTTCATAGGGTATGATAACTTCTCTCAGCAGCTTATTCAACTTGAAATTGGCAAATTCAAGGTCCGGCAGTTTAGCAAACTGGGAGAAGGAGACCGTTAATTTTTTCAGGTTTGCGATTTCTTCTTTGATCACCTCAATTGATCTGGGGATCAATTCATGAACAGTATCGGGAGCCGTTTTATATTTATACTCCAGGCGTTCCACCGTGAGTAAAATGGGGGTCAGCGGATTTTTGATCTCATGAGCCATCACCCGGGCCATTTCCCGCCATACGACATCTTTTTCCGCCTGTATGAGTTTTTCCTGACTTCTGGCAATCTCGCGTGCCATTGAATTGAACGACAGTATCAGGTCATTGAGCGGTGAAAATTTACTTTCCGGCAGATGGATATCCCAATTACCTCTGATGAGTTCGTGGGTTGCTGCCTGCAGCCGGACCAGGGGACGCGTGATCAGATTAAATGATATAAATGAGATGACCAGCATGATGATGATTAAAAATACGAATATAAAAATGGAATAAAGGGCGATATCCTCTTCAAAAAAGATCCCTGCCATCTCCCGTTGTTTTTCATTCCGCAGCAATTTTTCAATATCCTTTTGATATCTCAGACTGTCCTCCGGCGACATTGAACTGCTGTAATTTTGATATAAAGCCGAGAGTTCCTGATCAATTTCCAGTGTTGCAACATTTTGTTTGTACTGAGTGTAGCTTGACATGAAGTAAAACCGGTAAAACAGGACAGAGACGGCCAGCACCAGTATGGTCAACGTAATGATTTGTGACCGGAAAGACGGGATTTTTATTTTCATTGTTTAAAGATATCGGAGGTGAAAGACTCGGTTTTGATTTCCGGTCTGATGCTGTTCCAATAATACATGAGGTTGACCTCTTTATCGATGCCGTCCAGATAAATCTTGTTCAGAGCAGCTGTAATTTTAACAAAATGTAACTCATCCGACGTGAGGTCTTCCCTGGATAAAATAGCATATCCTGAAATACTGCGCAGCAGCGATTTGGCATCTCTGAGAGTCTCAAGTTCAAATATTTCGTCTGTCTCTGAATAATACACTTCGTAAGACCGGTTCAATAACGAGTAAGTGAGACTGTGATAAAACTTCAGAACAGAGAGCGGTTTATAGGAGGAATTGCTAAATATTTTTATGATAAAGTTAATTTTTATCTCCTGTCCTGAATTGAACATTTTATCCAGATCTTCTGAATAGCAGTTCGTAATATCCGTCGACAGGATCACATTATCCCCGCGTGTTCCAAGGTTATAAGATTCAAATCGGGGACTTACTCCAGATATTGTGGAATAAAATAAAGACCCGATTGTAATGATTCCGGTTATAATTTTATCAAACATAATTTACTTATTTATCAAAAGGTTTTACTACCAGTACCGGGCAATCGGCCAGTTGGGCCGTATGGATGGGTTTACTGCCCCGGAAAAATTTTAAAAATTCGTTTTGTGTTCCTTTACCCATAACGATAATGTGATCCTGACCTGCCTTTTTAAGAAAGGCATCTACAGGATTACCATTCACGAGTGAGGCGGAGTGCCGGATTTTTTGCAGTCTAAGATATTTGAGAGCCCATTTATGGGCATTTAAATACCCTCTCCCAAAATCCTTCCGCTTACTCACGGTGATGACCTCTACTTCGGCATTCAGATGCCGGGCGGTTCTCGCCCCGAATATCACAGCCCTGCGGGTGGCTTTTGAATCATCGACACAAAGCAGAACTTTATACTCTATTTTTGACTGGAAATTTTTAACCACCAGCACACTGGTATCAAGAAATTGTATGAGTTTATGAATTTTTCTTTTATCCTCAGAAGCACCGATGACCGCCAATTCATAATCCCGGGTTTCCGTCTCCTTCTTAAGTTCATTGAGCAGATTCCCTTCTCTTAGGATCAGGCGGATCTTTTCTCCCGAGGCTTCTGGCAGAATCATTCGGAATCTACCTTTTTCCTCGAGGAGGTTTTCGGGTTTGAATTCAAGGGCATCACCGGCGAGAAAACCAAATTCTTTCAGCGCATCGAAAGCCCAGTGCAGGACTTCAAGCCCCGGATGATAAATTTGCCAATCAGAAAGTGACTTCCGTACCATGGCAACCTCACTGGCCATTATCTCTTTGGGTTTATTGCCAATATAAATCACGGAGATATCAGCTGAAAAGCCATTTGCAATTTTGGCGGCGATCCGCAAAGTGCTGCGGGTTTCTTCCAATGTATCTTTTATACCGACGAGAAATCTCATGGCAACCTCATTTATTTAAAATTCGTTAGATGAATAATCAGCGGCCAGTAAAAAATGATCACCAGGATGGTCGTTAAAATCGACATTAAACCAACCCGCCAACCGGCCCGGAGAAAATCGGTGACCTTGACCAATCCTGATGAATAAATGATCATACAGGCAGGGGCTGCAAAGGCAGAAAAATATCCAAAGGAGGAGACGATAGCTGTCGTCATCCCCATATACAGGGGGTTCGCGTTCATGGATAAAGTAATAGGACCCAAAACGGCAACGGTTCCACTGGAACTCATGATATTCCCGAGGATTGTGGTCATGCCTATGTTGATCAGATAGGGGAGAAATTTTATTTCTGACATGAGTCCGCCAAACAGGGAAATAATAGATTGGCTGATCCACAGGGCCGTACCGGCATTTTTCATCTGGACTCCCAGAGAAATCGCTCCGGCAAAAAGCAGGATCACTCCCCAATTGGTTCCATTGCTGATATCTTTCCATTCGACCAGACCGGTCGCCATATACAGGATTGCCCCGCTGATGGCAATTATTCCCATTCCAATTCTCTCATTAAAAAAGACCCAGCTCAGCAGTGTGAGGATGAAGATCCCGATGGCCACAAATTCCCTGGCTGTAAGGCGACCCTTTTTTGCGACCTGAACCCGCAGCTTCCGGATTGGCGTATCCAGAATTTTATACTCAGGTTTAAATACTAGGCCCAGCAGCAGGGCGGCAGGGACTGTCTGAATTATCACGAGAGGATAAGCCATGAGCATCCATTGATAATATGTGAGATACTGCCCGGAATCTGTCGCAGATTTCCAGTATTCGATCATGATGGCATTTCGTGCTCCTCCCGATGGAGTCCCGATACTGCCGATGATGGCGCCGTAGGCAATTGAAAAAAGGATAATGGCTGTTAATTGAGGGGCCGGTTTTTTGTCAGAGGCATACTTGACAAGAGTTAACCCGACGGGGAGCAGCATTGCCGCGACCGTATGCTCGCCGATGAAAGAGGATAAGAGTGCGGAAATGACTGTGAAGCCCAGCACAATATTTCGGACTTTATTTCCAGTTATGCGGATGATACCCATGGCAAGTCGTGTATCCAGGCCCTGATGAATGATTGCGACTGCCATCATCAAAGAGCCCATAATGAAGAACACTGAGTCACTCATATAGGAGCGGGCGACTTCAGATGGAGACGCAATTCTGAAAGAGACTTCCAGGACAGCAATAAGCAGAGCCGTCGCAGGCAGAGGAATGGGTTCAAGAATAATGAGAGAAATGGCCATGATACTGATCACAAAAGTTCTGTATCCTTTAACCGATATGCTGTCAGGATAAGGCAGCCAATAGAGTAGGATGCCCATTAACAGGATGATTAATAGCCAGCGCTTTTCCTGTACCCAATACAGAAAAGCCCTCATTGCACGGTTATTCATCTTGAACGCTGTAAGTTATGTATTTAATGGATATATAACCTGAAAGATCAAGAAGTTTGCGATGATGCTTTTCAGCGGGTGAAAATAAAATTATACAATTGAGAAGTATTTCGCGGTGGTCAGACTTCTGCTGAGGACTAACATACGTTTGAGTTATTGAACCACTTCCTGCTATATCTGCTTCTGTATAAATAGGGGTTCTCTTTTCATTTTAAATAATACAATGTCACCTAAAATTTAACGGGTAATAGGCTGTTGAGAACAATATTATCTTACAGTCTTACAGAAAATCAAATGCCGGAATTGGATTTCCGGCAAGTTAGAGAGCCTGAGGGTTCGGTGAAATGAACCGAGTCAGGAGAGAATTATTTGTTGGCAGATTTAATTAATGTGCAAAGTTTGATGAGATTGTGTTATGTAATACTTCAAACGAAACGGGTTTTTTAAAATAATTTACCGGATTGCTCTGCTTTAGGGCAGCCTGAACCTCAGTGTCCATACTGCCGTGACCGGTCATAATAATTTTTTGGAGGTTATCCTGAAATTCATCTGCGATATTCAATAACTCGATACCGCTGATAACCGGCATGCGAATATCCGTTACAATTACATCGAAAGTAGATCTCCGCAATATCTCAATGGCCTCCATACCGGAGTTTGCCGTCTCGATAATATAGCTATCGGAAAGCTGCTCAAGCCCTCTTTTAATTAGTTTACAGAGCCTGACTTCGTCATCTACAATCAATATTTTTATATCATTCATTATAACCTCTGATGATGAAAAGACTTATAGCATTTATAATAAAACTTTTCTTAAATTATCGGTCCGCCATCTTACGAGATGGGCAGACTATCGGAAAATATTTCAAAATGAAATGCTATTTTTGTCAAAAAATTTCAAGTTCTCCCGGTGTTGCAGCAGGTTTATCATCAACAGGTACTGCCCCAACAACCACTGTAATCTAATAAGTCCCCGTAATATAAAAAAAGAACAATCTTGAAATAATTTATATAATATAAAATATTTTGA
>JAADGM010000084.1 GCA_013152375.1 FCB group bacterium
GTCGGCATCGGGACCGGTTACGAAACCAGTACCATCATCAATGTTGGCCGCTAGACCTGTATTCCCTTCTGCGCAGATGCCACAGTCATCAACATAGGCCGTACCAAAGCAGTCACCGTTACAGTCCGCATCCGGACCGGTTACGAAACCAGTACCGTCATCAACATTGGCAGTAAGCCCAGTGCTTCCTTCGGCACAGATTCCGCAGTCATCAATAAACGCGGTTCCGTAACATTCATCGTTACAATCCATGGCACCGTTAAAGTCAGCCGGCAGCACACAATCTCCACAATCGTCAATTGTCGATTCTCCAAAACAAACACCGGCACAGTCCTGGTCGCTGTTGGCTGCATGTCCGGTTAAACCTTCTGAGCATACCTCACAGTCATCAAGGAAAGCAGTTCCGTAACAATCGCCGTTGCAGTCCATCGCTGCATTAAAATCTGCCGGTAGAACGCAGTCGCCGCAATCGTCAATGGTTGATTCACCAAAACAAACACCCGCACAATCGGCATCAGGGCCGGTAATGAATCCTGACCCGTCATCTGTGTTACTGCCGTAGCAAACACCACAAGCATCCTGGGCACCGTTATAGGTCATTCCGGTAGATCCTTCCGTACAATCTCCGCAGTCATCTACGATGGCACCACCGAAACAATCACCGTTACAGTCTACCCCATAATTGTATGCGAGACCGGTAGTCCCCTCTACACAGGAACCGCAGTCATCTATAATTGCAGTCCCGAAACAGACGCCTGCGCAATCCATATCGGCGTTCCCGCCAAAACAGACGCCGCAATCATCCATGGCGTAATTAAAGGTCAGCCCCGTATCTCCATCGACACATTCACCGCAGTCATCGATGACGGCCAATCCGTCTAACACACCATTACAATCGATATATGAAATTGGGATATATTGCACATCGGTAATGTTCGGTCCCACTTCCGGGAAGAAGTCAGCCGTTACCATCATGTCCCCTGCAGGGGGGTTATGGAACAAAGAAGTAAGATTTACAAGAGAAGTATATCCCTGAGTGGTCGCACCCGGGTCTCCGCCGGCAGCATAAGCGACATCGACCTGTACGCCAACAATCGTTCTGACAACATCCCGGTTACGAGCAACGAGTCCGGCAGGCTGCATTCCAATGAAATATGTCGGATTGTTGGATTTAATAATTACAATGTCACAGTTGATGTAGTCATTGGGGTCTCCCGGAGGCGGAAAACTGGACAATCTTACAACAATTTCCAGCTCGGTATCAAATGTAGCATTACAGGTGTAACCTGCTCCCCAACCCCCTGGTCCCTGAGCATAGGCCTCGTCACAGCCACCGTCAGTGAAGACCGAGGATCCGTTACCGACAACATCGTTAACTGCAAGTCCCGTAAAATCAAAATAACCACCTTCGGTTGTCACCCTGAATAAATCCGTATCAAATTCACCAAAGTCCTGCTGAACAGTAATGCCCATGTCAGAGGTAGCAAATTCGAGATTAGGATCAGGATTCAAGTCATAGCTGATAACAGGTGTATATTCCTGTGCTAGGGTCACAGCCATGAGCAATGAGATGGTTAAAAAGACGCGTTTAAACATGTGCTTCTCCTTTTTCTTTACTTTATTTATATTGTTAAAAATTGCTCAAAATTGAACTTTTATAAATGTCTATTCAGGTATTTCGGATAAATTTTTTCTCTCCATGAATATATAAATACCCATACAGCTTGGGAAAGTTATAACTTCTTATCGAGTTTTTCAAACTAAAAAGAATAAATCCATTACATTTTTGGGAATCTAATCTGAAAATATAGCTGCAAAATCACTGAATCCCAAGCGTCATTTAACTCCAAAACTGAAAATTTCCTCAAATCACTCCCCCTTATGAGACAGATTTCATTAATTTCACCATGATTGCATTTTGGATATGCATTCTATTTTCAGCCTGATCGAAGATGATGGAATAAGGGGCATCACAAACCGCATTGGTTACTTCTACGCCTCTTTCGGCAGGAAGGCAATGCATGAATAGGGAAAATTTACCGGTAGCAGCCATCAATTCTTCATTTACCTGAAATTCCCGAAATACTTTTCTACGGTCTTCCGCCTCCTGTTTTTGCCCCATGGATGCCCAAACATCCGTATAGACCACATCAGCATTTTTTACGGCCCCCATCACATCATGCGAGATCACAATATCAGATCTTCCCGCATGTCTCGCTTCTTCCAACAACGCTTGTGAAGGGTCATAATTCTCCGGGCAGGCAACCGTGAAGTTAAAGGGAATTCGCATCGCCAGTTCAAACCAGGAATGCACGATATTGTTGCCGTCTCCCACATAGACAATTTTGAGATCATCAAGGTTTCCTCGGTGCTCATAGATCGTCAGGATATCCGCCATAATCTGACAGGGATGATTAAAATCAGTCAATCCATTGATGACAGGAACTGAAGCATATTCGGCAAGCTGCAAAATATGGTCATGATCGAAAAGTCTGGCCATGATCATATCATTATAACGGCTTAACACTCTGGCAATATCAGCAATGGACTCTCTTTTGCCAATTCCAATATCCGCCGGCCCCAGAAATAAGGCATGCCCGCCCAGTCTGAAGAAGCCTGATTCAAAGGAGACCCGGGTTCTGGCTGAAGGTTTGGCAAAGATCATTGCCAGGGTTTTACCGGCAAAAGGAATATAGGATTCACCTGTCCGGAATTTCTTTTTAAGCCACTTTGCCAGCTCCAGGGTTTCCCAAATTTCTTCCGTTGTAAAGTCACTTACATGTAAAAAATCTCTTTTCAACACGACTCCTGTAATTTTATAGGATGTACCTGCTTAAATCTTCATCTTCTATGATTTCACCCAGTTTTTCAGTGACAAATTTAATGTCAATTTTAACTTCGGATATACTTTTATCCGGCAGCCGGAATAAATAATCATCCAGCAGCGTGGTCAACACGGTATGCAGCCGTCTGGCTCCGATATTTTCCATTTTCTCATTAACTTCCCAGGCTATTCTCGCGATTTCCCGAATTGCTGAACGTTCGAATACCAAGTCCACATTTTCCGCTTTAAACAGGGCCTGGTACTGTTTAATAAGAGCATTTTTAGGCTTGGTCAGGATCTTGATAAAATCATCCCAGGTGAGATTTTCCATTTCGACCCGAATCGGAAACCTGCCCTGCAGCTCGGGGATCAGGTCGGAGGGTTTGCTCACATGAAAAGCACCTGCGGCGATAAAAAGGATATGATCCGTGCGGATCTGACCATACTTTGTACTGACGGTGCATCCTTCAACGATGGGCAGGATATCCCGCTGCACGCCCTCACGGGATACATCTGGCCCCTGACCGCCGTTTTTCCCCGCAACTTTATCGATCTCATCAATAAAAACGATACCATTATTTTCGGCACGCTGAATAGCAATCCTGACGACTTCATCAAAATCGATGAGCTTTTCGGCCTCCTCCTCTAACAGGACCTCACGGGCTGATGAGACTTTCATTTTACGGGTTTTATTTTTTTTCGGCAGAATATTGCTGATCATGTCCTGAATGTTTCCCGTCATCTCGTCAAGTCCCAGAGGACCCACAACCTGCATTAACGGCATGGCAGAGGACTGTGACTTTATCTCGATGTACCGATCTTCAAACTCCATATTTTCTAATCTTTGCCGTAACTTCTCCCGTGTACGGGCTTGCCGTTCCTTCACTTCGCCGGCACTGTCTTTATCGATTACCGGGAAAAGATAATCCAGGATACGTTCATTCACCTGCTGCAGGGCTTTTTGCGCTACCGTTTTCTCTTTTTCATTTTTAACCTGCTTGACCGAAACTTCAACCAAATCTCTTATCATCGATTCGACATCTCTGCCAACATAGCCGATTTCGGTAAATTTAGAAGCTTCCACTTTTACAAATGCTGACCCCATCAGAGCCGATAATCTCCGGGAGATTTCCGTCTTTCCGACTCCCGTAGTCCCAATGAGGATAATATTATTGGGGATGATCTCATCCCGCATGGGCCGCTCCACCATCTGCCGCCGCCACCGGTTCCGCAAAGCGATGGAAACAGCCATTTTCGCCTTGGTTTGTCCAATGATATATTTATCCAGTTCTCTAACAATTTTCTTCGGTGTCAGGTTTTTCATTGATTTTCCAGAATTGTAATATGATCGTTCGTATAGATGCAGATTTTTGCCGTGATCTTCAGAGAATCCCGGACAATCTTGATGGGGTCCCTGACCCCTGATTTGATAAAAGCTGAGGCGGCTGCAAGCGCATAACCCGATCCGCTCCCGATACTGACAATTTGATTATCAGGCTCTATGACATCACCGGACCCCGATAAAATAAAAGCATTCTTGGCATCCATAATCGCCAGCAGAGCATCCAGCTCCCGCAGGATTTTATCCGTACGCCAGTCTTTTGCCAGATCGACAACCGCTTTTTTCAGATTGCCGTGCATCTCGTCGAGTTTGGTTTCAAACTTTTCAAAAAGGGCCATGGCATCGGCTGCCGCTCCTGCAAAACCCGCCAGAACCCGCCCGTCCGCATAGCTGCGGACTTTAACGGCTTTTGACTTCATTTGGATGTCACCGAAAGTGATCTGTCCGTCTCCCCCCAAAGCCACTCTGGACCCGATTCGGACCCCCAGAATGGTGGTTGATCGGATATTTCCGTCAGACATTAAATTTCCTTTCTCAGCCGGGCGACCGATAATTTCAACTGTTCCCGGTATTTGGATACGGTTCGTCGGGCTACCTGGAAGCCCTCTTCATTAAGCATTGTGGTGAGCTGTTCATCGCCAATCGGATCCTGTTTATCTTCATTATCGATAATCTCCTTTATCCGGTTTTTTACGATGGTGTTCGATACTTTTTCACCGCTGTCCGTGAGAATTCCCTCGGAGAAAAAACTTTTCAGCTCATAGATCCCGAATGGAAGCTGGACATATTTGCCGTTGGTGACCCTGCTGATGGTGGAGATATCCATTTTGACGATCTCCGCAATATCTTTCAGCACCATGGGCCTTAAGTCCCGGCGGTCCGTATCATCAAAAAAAATATCCTGCTTCTCGATAATTGCCTGCATGACACTCATCATCGTATGCTGCCGCTGGCGGATGGCATCCAGGAACCACTTTCCCGATTCGAGTTTCTTGTTCACAAACTGCCTGACTTCGGCATTGGATTTGTGATCCTTCAGCATCTCAATATAGCGTTTGCTGATCCTCAGCGAGGGTAACGTCGTGTCATTGATATGGATCTGCCACTCGTCATCAAGTTTATCCATGATGATATCCGGAATGATATAATCCTTATCAGATTCTTCGATACTGGAACCCGGCCTCGGGTTCAGTTGGGAGATCACCTCCATGGCCTCCTGAAGGTCTTCCCGTGTGCAGCCCAGATTCTGAATGATCTTCGAATAACGATGATTTGCAAAATCGTCGAAATGATCCCTGATAATCTGTGTGGGCAGATCGTTTTTCCGGTTTGCTTCCAATTGTGCCAGGAGACATTCCTGCAGATTACGTGCTCCCATCCCCGGAGGGTCAAGCTGCTGGATTTTTTTCAGGACGGCAAGTATCTCGTTTTCCTCGACTTGAAACCGATCTGCAATGAGCAGCAAATCAGCCGTCATATAGCCGTCGTCATCAATGTTGCCGATGAGTTGTTCCGCAATTTCAAGTTCCAGATCCGAAGGGTTTAAATCATTAAACTGTTCCAGTAAGTTTTCAGAAGCCGTTTTTTTTGAGATGAGAACCGGAGTATAGTGTTCCTCCTGTTTTTCCCTGGGAGGTCTGTATTCGAACTCATCAGGGTCTCCGAGGAGTTCCTCCCAGTCAAAATCCGTTTCTTCTTTTTTCTCATCACAGACTTCAGCAACGGCATCCGTCGCTTCAGGTTCATTTTCTTCCGTTTCAGAGTTTACTTCGGGTTCGAGATCGGCCAATTCGAGTACCGGATTCTCCTCGAGTTCCTGGAGAATTCGCTGTTCGAGGATTGCGACATTCAGTTGCAGAATACTTGCCTGTAAAACCTGTTGTGGGGTCAGCTGTTGTTTGAGTTCCAGCTTCTGTTCAATTTTAACCATCAGTTCTCAAAATCCATTTTGAATTTACTTCCAAGATAGAGTCTTCTTGCTTCTTCATCAGTAGTGAGTTCTTTGGGCGTCCCGGATTTCAGAATTTCTCCTTCATATAGCAGGTATGATCGGTCCGTTATTGTCAATGTCTCCCTAACATTGTGATCGGTGATCAGAATACCGATTCCTTTTTCCTTTAGTTTTTTAACAATTTTTTGGATGTCCTCAACTGCGAGAGGATCCACTCCCGCAAAAGGTTCATCGAGCATCATGAAATCCGGTTCCATCACCAGAGAACGCGCAATCTCTGTTCTCCGGCGTTCACCCCCGGATAAGGTGTAGGCCTTACTGTGACGGATATGGGCAATGGAGAGTTCATCCAGTAATTCTTCCAGACGCACTTTTTGAGCTTTGCGGGAAAGACGCGTCATTTGAAGCACTAACTGCAGATTTTTCTCCACCGACAATTTTGTAAATACGGAAGGCTCCTGTGCCAGATAGCCCAAACCGTTTCGTGCCCGTTTGTACATGGGCATTTTCGTGATCTCCCGCTCATCGAGAAAGATTTTCCCCGAAGTTGGTCTGATCATTCCCGTGATCATATAAAATGAAGTTGTCTTCCCAGCGCCATTGGGTCCGAGCAAACCCACAACTTCACCCCGCTCAACGGTCATGGAAATGGTATTTACAACATTTCTCCTGCCGTAGGTTTTCACCAGTTTTTCCGCCCGTAATTTATGATAGCCTGCCATAATTATTTCAACCAGCGATTTGTTACACCGGTGGGTTTGTCAATACGCCAGTTGGTAAGGTCCATATCGGATTCAAACCCCACTCCATAGATCGTATCCTGTTTGCTGGTCGTGAACATCACAGAATCTTTTGAAGTTACCACCCGGTAACGATTATCCCAGATGATACGCGAAGTGGTGAGGGTCAGTCCGCTGTCCGATTTCACGATAACATGCCCGTAGGATTCAAAATTATTGTTACTCTCATTAATAGCGGTTGTATCCGAAAAAAGGACGCTTACATGCTCCCCGTTTTCATTAAAAAAATCCGTCACGACATCGCCGGACAGGATTGCATTTTCATTATTATTTTTCGTCAATTTTTCCGCCGTACTGGTAATGACGATCTGCTCCCCGCGGCTGATAATGATCTTTGGCGACCATATTTCATGATCTTTAAAAAGGTTGGTCGATTTTCCCGATGAGCTATTCAGATCATGGGGGCTGCAGGCCAGAAGCACTAATAACAGTAAATATCTCATCCCCGGTAAACTTTCGAGCGCATCTGATCCATGGTCTCTGTCAGCCTGTTCTGCCCTGCGAGAATTATTTCCACTACTGCATGCAGCACACCCTCACCGCCGCGAAGTTCGGTCAGCTGGTCTGCAACTGCCGCTACCAGAGGATGACAATCAGCCGGTGCAAAGGCACAACCGCAGTTTTCCAGCACGGGTATATCGACAAGACCATCTCCAATATAGGCTGCCTGCAGCGGATCAATATTGTAGTGTGCGCAGATCTCATGAAAAGCAGCCAGCTTGTCCAGACGTCCCTGGATACAATACCGGATGCCCATTTCCGCAGCGCGGATCGTCGTAGCCTCTGAATGCCTTGCCGACAGGAACGCAACGGGAATTCCTGCAATCCGTCCAAGCGCGACACCGGCACCGTCTTTCACCGTGAACTTTTTAGATTCCACACCATCACTGTGGATTTCGATATTCCCGTCAGTCAGAACGCCGTCCACATCTGAGACCAGTAACTTGATTTTCTGCAGCTTCGCGCTGATATCAGGATTTTTCATTATTATATGCTACTGCAGCTGCAATGAATTCACGAAATAGCGGATGGGCTTTGACAATTCGGCTTTTCAGTTCAGGATGATATTGCACTCCCAGGAACCAGGGATGGTCCGGCAGCTCGATGATCTCCACAAGATCCAGGGTTGTGTTCCTGCCTGAAAGGATGAGACCGTGCTTTTCAAAAACAGGAATGTAGTGATTATTGAGTTCAAAGCGATGGCGATGTCTTTCATGGATGATCTTTTCGCCATAGGCCCGGGCGGCTTTCGTCCCGGATTTGATCTCACAGGGATAGGCTCCCAGCCGCATGGTGGCGCCTTTATCACGAACTTTTTTCTGGCTGTCCATCAAATCAACCACCGGGTTTGGACAGTCCTTGTCGAATTCCGCACTCCCCGCATCTTTCAGGCTGCAGACATTACGTGCAAAATCGATCAGGGCACACTGCATCCCCAGGCATATTCCCAGAAACGGTATTTTTATTTCCCGGGCATACTGTGAGGCCTGGATCTTTCCTTCAATTCCCCGGGTTCCGAAGCCGCCGGGGATCAGAATTCCGTCAACTCCGTCAAATTCATCGGTAATCTCGCCCCGTGTTTCAAGGGCTTCCGTATCGATCCAGGTTACCGAGACCCGGGCATTATTTTCGACACCGGCATGAATAAAAGCTTCGAGAATACTTTTGTAGGCATCATGCAGGCTGTTATACTTGCCGCAGATGGCAATATTGACCTGTTTCCTGGGGTTTTTATAGATCTGAATGAATTTTTCGAGGTATTCAATGTTGTTGTGAGACTGCAAATCCCCCGTGAAATTCAACCGCCGGGCAACCTGTGTATCAAACCCCTGCTCGTGGAGCACAAGCGGAATTTCGTAGATGGTGTCAACATCCGGGGATTCGAAGACCATTCCGTCCAGCACATTGCAGAACAGTCCTATTTTTCGTTTCAGCTTGTCATCGAGATGGTGGGTCCATTCGGTACGGCAGACAATCATATCCGGCTGAAGACCGATTTCCCGCAGCAGCATAACGCTGTGCTGCGTCGGCTTGGTTTTCATTTCGCCGGCCGCTCTCAGGTAGGGCAGCAGTGTCGTATGAATGATGAGTGAGTTATCGCGCCCGTAATTCAGACAAAACTGACGAATCGCTTCCAGAAAAGGCCGGCCCTCGATATCGCCCACAGTCCCGCCGACCTCCGTGATGACCACATCGTAGTCACCCTCCCGGTTTACCCCTTCGATCCGCCGGATGATCTCATCGGTGATATGCGGGATCACCTGGATAGTCTCACCGAGATAGTCGCCATGCCTTTCCCGCACCAGTACATCCCAGTAAACTCGGCCGGCAGATGTTGTATTATCTGACCGCAAATTGACATCTATAAATCGCTCATAGTGCCCGAGATCAAGATCCGTTTCCGAACCGTCATCGAGAATAAAGACCTCTCCGTGCTGATAGGGATTCATGGTACCGGGATCCACGTTCAGATAGGGATCTAGCTTCTGTATCGTGACATTCAGCCCACGGGACTTCAGCAGATAGCCCAGAGAGGCGGAGACAATACCTTTTCCAAGTCCGGAAAGTACGCCTCCCAGTACAAATACCCATTTGACGGGATTTTTATCAGACATTTTGATGTCCTTTGTTTGTGAGAATAGTCAATATTTGTGAATTTATTTACTGCACTTCAAGCAAAGTTCCCGACCGGGCGGTGAGGTCGTTACCCTTCAAACAAATGATAACCGATCGAATACCCTGAAATTTCCGGGATGAAAATTAAGAACATTAAAATTAATTATTGGTGTGATTTTTGTAATCAATGCAAAATCATTTCAGGCTGCAGCCTGCTCTAAGCTCACAAATACGATTTCAAAGCAGAATATTTTTATCAAAGCCTACAGTTCAATTTGCTTAATTTTGCGGGGATTAAATCCATACGAACTCATTCTGATCTTGCTGAGAGAGGCATAAAATTGCATTCTAAAATATATCTTGATAATCAGGCCACAACACCCGTCGATCCGAGAGTATTGGAGGCAATGCTGCCTTATTTTACAGAGCATTACGGGAACCCGGCCAGCCGGAACCATTATTTTGGCTGGGTCGCAGATGAAGCCGTCGAGATTGCCCGGGAACAGATAGCAACTCTGATACGGTCTGCGGAGAAGGAGATCTACTTCACCAGCGGGGCCACTGAATCCATCAATCTGGCGCTTCGGGGAGTCGTTGAGATGTACCGCAAACAGGGAAATCATATCGTTACGGTGGCCACCGAACACAAGGCCGTACTGGACACCTGTGTCGATCTGGAACAGCAGGGTTGTGCAGTAACCTATTTATCGGTAGATCGAACCGGCCTGGTGGACCCGGAAAAAGTGCGCAAAGCGATTACGGACCGGACGATTCTGGTCTCTGTAATGCACGCCAACAATGAGATCGGTGTGGTCCAGCCCATCGGCGAGATCGGGAAAATCTGCCATGAGCAGGATGTCCTGTTCCATGTGGATGCGGCTCAGTCTGTCGGTAAGCTTCCGGTTGATGTGCAGAAAATGCAAATCGATCTGCTCTCTGTTTCAGCACATAAGATGTACGGTCCAAAAGGGATCGGAGCCCTGTATATCCGGCGCAAGCATCCCCGTGTCCGGATCAAACCCCAGATCACCGGAGGAGGCCATCAGAGGGGCATCCGTTCCGGGACCCTCCCGGTACCGCTGGTCGTAGGTTTGGGAGAAGCCTGTAAAATTGCCGTCTCCGGGATGGAGTCCGAAGCAAAAAGAATTCTGGCGCTGCGGGAAAAATTATACACCGGTCTGTCGGCGGAAATCCCCAACCTGCTGCTGAACGGTCACCCGGACCGCAGACTGCCGGGAAACCTGAATCTGAGCTTTGGCGGAGCAGAAGGAGAAGCGCTCATCATGGGCATGCCGGACATTGCCGTATCCACCGGATCCGCCTGCACCTCCTCTATCATCGCCCCCTCCTATGTTCTGAAAGCTCTGGGCCGCACGGACGACCAGGCATATTCGGCGATCCGTTTCGGTATCGGCAGGTTTAATACTGCCGAAGAGATCGACAGAACTATCGACATCGTAGTCAAGACGGTGAACCGACTTAAAAAATTAAACCGGAAATAGCTCCGCATTCTTGTTTCTGACCGACGGCCGATCAAACCCGGTTGGGATATGGCATGAGTTGTGAGCGAGTATTTTTCAGATTGGGAACAGTCAGGAGACTGATGCAGGCTACAGATTAAACCAATAATCGATCTTCAGAAATAAGGCATTTGTATAGTAAATCTCCTGGAATTCACCGGCTTTCGTAAATTTCAGAAAATCAGATATAGTCCCGAATTTCCGCCCATTGACCTGTTTACTGACTGAATACACGAAGTAGAGAATGGACCCGGATTTGTATTCCCATCTCAACACGAAATTCGTATTCAGGCTGGTATATCTTGAGAAAAAATTGACATCCAGGTTGGGATCCAGCAGCTCACCCTCACCGGGATCCGGAGAGTAGGGATTATACCCGGAATATACGGGAAATTGGCCTGCCGTCACCAGTTCGCTGTAATTGCTGAATTCGTTGCTGCTCTTGAAATATTCTGAATAGAGCTGCAGGCTGATATCCCGACTGAGGTTCCCCGAGGCCCACAATGTATAAACTTCCAGGCGGTTTTCCGACTCTGCAAACATATAGTGAACCTCGTCGGCTTCATCCGTCACGGGCTCGAGCCAGCGAAAGGTCTCATGTGAACTGCCGAAATTTGTGCTCAGGGAGAGGTCGATGAACTCCGTGGGGCGGATATCCACATTGATATTGCGATTCCAGCCGAAATCATCCAGCCGGTTGCGGCCAAACCCTCCGGAAACTCTCACCCTCAGTGGTTTTCTGAAGTCCGAACGAATATACAAAAACCCACCCTTTGCCGACGGAAGTTTTACCTCCGGACCAAGCTCTGCCGTGGTCCAGTCATAGGTGGTTCTGTCACTGAACAGGTCCGGTGTTGTGTTGAGGCCGCCGCCGAACCGCCAGTTGTTGACCAGTGTTATATGATAATTAGCATCCAGCCGCCTGCCCAGCAGGAGGCGGTCATTGTTTTCACGGTGCTGAAACTCCAGTTGAAGGGTAGCATATTTGATGATCCCCCAGGGATCCTGGCGCCGGAATTCGACACCGCTTTCCAAAGCGCGATAATCGTTACGCCTGTTGTAGCCGGCATGCCGGATGTCAAAATCTTTGTCGAAATATTCCATATCCAGCCACACCTTGAAGAATTTTGGGTGTTTATAAGAAAACTCACTGACTGCGGCAGTGCCCCGTTCACCCTCACTGCCGCTGGCGGCAACCTGATATTCCAGCATGACCTGGTTATCGGCAAGGGAGATAAAGCCATCGGATGAAATGGCGTTGGAGCTTCCTTCCGCATCACGGGTGTAAGTTCCCAGAAGTCCCAGATACGAGTTGCCGTGAAGGATGTCTTTAAGGACCCGGCTGACAAAAAACTGGTCGTTCCTGCCTTTGAAGAATCGCTTACCCCAGGATCCGTCAGAATCCGGTGTGGTGAGGGCGCCCAGAATGCCGTAGGAGTAACCGCCCGGTGTTTTACCGGTGATCTTTCCGGCGGATTTGATCATGGCGTTGCGCTGACCGATGCGCCGGGAATAAAAGATTTCAATGGGTGTATCGAAAATAGTGGAATTCTCCATGAAAAACGGTCGTTTCTCCTGGAACCGGGTCTCAAAGTAAGTAAGATTTATCTCAGCCGGATCTGCCTCGATCTGCCCAAAATCCGGGTTTACCGTTATATCCATGGTGGAGTTGCTGCCGATGCCGTATTTTATATCCAGACCGATATTCTTTAGAAAATTGCCGTAAGTTTCGATATTACGGTCACTCGTGATTTCCTGGGGGTCCTCGAGCAGATCGTATTTTTCGTTGCTGGTCCCCGAGAGCAGATAAGGCCTGAATTCCAGCTGCTGTGGATCGGGGATATTCTGCAGCCCTTTAAGGAGTCCGAATCTGGAAGCCAGGCCCTGAACACCCCGGGGCTGGGCATTCCAGGAAATAGTCTCATCCTTCCGCTGAATGTACCGGCTTAGATTCAGGCCCCAGGTCATATCGGGCTTCGAAGTAAAACGCAGAATGGAAAAGGGAATACGCAATTCCAGCGTCCAGCCCAGGGAATCAATTTGGACATCGGAGTCCCAGACGGTATCCCATTCCCCGTCAAAATCTGAATCATCAAAGATCATGGCATCCACCTGCACACCTGCCGCATTCACAACGAAGACAAACCCGGTTTGATGGTCAAAGCGACTGTCGATATCCACGCTGAACCAATCGGAAGCCCCTTCAAAACCGACCATCCAGTCATCCCGTTTTGCCAGCCGTCGGGCGATTTTATCCGGTTCGCTGTCAAACATACGGACGCCGATATAGATGTATTTGTCGTCATAGAGCATGCGGACTTCGGTAGCTTCCGTGGGGGGTGCGAGATTATCAGGGTCTTCCTGCAGAAAATCACTCAGGGGAACTGCCAGGGACCAGACCTTATCCGTCAGAATGCCATCGATGACAGGCGGTGTGGCCGTGCGGGTAATGGTGCCGGTCTTCACCTGCTCCTGTCCACCAACCCGTTCGGGTATCCCCTTTGCACAAAAGCCGATAGCAAAAAAAAGGAGTCCGATCAGTGATAATAAATGGGTTTTTAAACAGTTCATTATTACAAATACATAGACCATATCATCTGTAAATCTAACCTTTCCATTGATTAACATCCACGAATAAAATTGTAAAAAAAATGTATGGAGTATAAAATATTTACCATTTCATGATAAAAAATCTGTGTAAATTTCTTTTCAATATACAGGACTAACAAATCGTATTTTAGTGTAATTTTATTGGTTGACTGAAAGTTGAATTGTTCATTTTGGGAGGTTGAATGAAAAGTTGTGTTTTAATCAAACAGGTTCCGGACGGTGACTCACCCGTCGTGATTGCCGATGATCAGGTGTCCCTAAAGGGCGAGGGGATAACCTGGACGACGAATGAAACGGATGGCTATGCTCTCGAAGAAGCCCTCCTGCTGAAAGAAGCCCATGGCGGTGAAGTCGTGGTGTGCACCATCGGTAAAGACAGCGCACTGCAGGTTGTCAAAGATGCTCTCGCCAAGGGTGCTGACCGCGGTATTTTCATTACGGATCCGAAATTCGACAACCTTGATTCTTTTGGAAAAGCGGCAATCTTTGCGCAGGTCCTGAAAGATGAAAATTTTGATCTGATCTTTTCTGGGCTCCAGTCGGATAACTCCAGCAATGCCCAGACGGGGCTGATCCTGGCCGAATTTCTGGGGACTTCACACGCAACCATGGTCATCGGTACCGAATGGATTGACGAATCCAGGATCAAAGTCAACCGGGAGCTCGAAGCCGGCTGGTTCCGATGGACCGAATTGGATTTTCCCGCTTCGCTGACAATTCAGTCCGGGATTAACAAACCCCGCTATGCCTCTTTGCGGGGAATCATGCTGATGAAGAAAAAACCCATTGCAACCGTCACCGCCGAAGATCTGGCGATGGACGAAATCCCGGCTCTGTCACATATCAAAAAACTGTACGTCCCCCGTAAAACCAAAGAGACCGTGTTTATTTCGGGCTCTCCTGAAGAAATTGTCACACAGCTGACTGATAAACTTGAAAACGAAATTAAAGTGTTATAGGACGGTATCATGAAAATTTTTGCTTTTATCCAGATAGACGACGGTGTGGTGAACAGATTATCGGTGGAAACCCTTACAGGAGCCCAGAAATTAGCAGCCGCAACCAACGGCAGTGTCACAGCAGTGGTATTTGGAGCCGTACCGGATGACCTCAAAACCTATAAGGTGAAAGAGATCCTGAATGTCCAGGCCGCCGAACTCGAAGACTACAGTCCACTGTACTATATCGAGGCACTCTCACGGATTATTTCATCCGAAAGTCCGGATACGGTCGTTTTCGGACACACTTATCAGGTGCGGGACTGGGTCCCCCGGCTCAGTGCCAGGCTCAAACTGCCCTTTTTAGTGGATTGTATCGGCTTTAAAACCGATGATAATTTTACCGTCACCCGACAGATCTCCCAGGGGAAGATCAATGCAGACATGGCCTTTGAGAATCCGTCTCTGATCTCCTTTCAGTCCGGGGCTTTCAGAGCGGACGAAGTTGAAAGCGGAACCGCCGAAGTCCGTGCAATCGCTCTCGATCTCAGTGCCGTTCCCGGAACGATCCGTCCCGGTGAAAAATATCAACAGGCCAGGGGTTCGGTGGACCTGAGCCATGCCAAGGTGATCGTGTCCGTGGGGAGGGGTATCGGCAAAGAAGAAAACATCCCCCTGGTGAAGGAACTGGCAGATGCCCTGTCGGCTGAACTGGGCTGTTCCCGGCCGGTGGTTGATTACGGCTGGCTGCCCCATGAGAGACAGGTCGGATCGTCGGGTCAGACTGTCTCTCCGAAACTCTATCTGGCCCTGGGAATTTCAGGGGCAATCCAGCACCAGGTGGGGATGAAAGGGGCCGACACCATCGTTGCCATTAACAAAGATGAAAACGCACCCATCTTTGAAATTGCCGATATCGGGATCGTCGCCGACCTGTTCGAGATCGTTCCCAAGCTGACTGAATCCATCAAAGCAAAAAAATAACCCTGCAATTTAGCCCGGACCTGTCTGATTTTAGAGATCCTTTATTGATACTAAAATTCCTCTTCTGGTGTTCAGACAGGTCCTTTTCAAAACTGTAGAGCCCTGATTGTAAAGCCGGGGTAAGTCCCGGCAAAGGAGACTTTGAAAATGCACGAATTCAAGTATGCTTATCCTGCTTATTTTTACCTCATTGCGCTGGCAGCCCTCCTCTATTTTTTCTATAACCTGAGAAAACTCTGGGCGGCCTCGGCCGGCAAGCCGGACCCCGCTGCAAAACCCGGTCCGTGGCAATTTTTTATCAATGCCCTGACCTTCGGCATATTTCAGAAGCGGGTTTTCAGCCGGCGCTTCTCCTATCCGGCACTGATGCACTTGCTGCTGGCCTGGGGATTTTTCATCCTGTTTTTTGCCACAACCGTGGATTTTTTCGTCGCCAGAGGCTGGTTTGCAGCTTTCCTGCCCCGTCTTGATACCCCCTGGTTCGCCTCCCTGAACGATGCCGCCGGCCTGATGCTCATTGCCGGTCTGCTGCTGGCCCTTTTCCGGCGGATTTTCACCAGGCCTGAAAAATTACCCAACGATTTTTTCACGGGACGGGGCAATTTTCTGGGAGATTCCGGAATCATCCTGTTTCTGCTGATATTGGCTTTGGGGGGATTTTTCGCCGAAGCCGCCCGGCTGGCGGTTTACCAGCCTCCCACAGCAGAATATTCGTGGATCGGCTATCCGCTGTCAACCCTGTTTTCCGTTGCCGCGTGGCAGCGGCTTGAACTGGTGTTGTGGTGGTTTCACGCTCTGTCGGCTCTGCTCTTCATCGCCCTTCTGCCTCTCACGAAAATGTTTCATGTTCTGGCTGCGCTGGTCAATGTGGCGTTCACCAACCGGCGTCTGCGGGGCAGGTTGCGCCCCATGTTTGTGAGCCGGCTGATGGAGGACCCTGAAGCTGACCTTGAAAACATATCACTGGGGGTAAGCCACTCCCGGGAATTCCGCTGGAAACAGCTTCTTGACGCCATTGCCTGCACCGAATGCGCCCGCTGTACGACGGTCTGCCCGGCCAACGCCACGGATAAACCCCTGTCTCCCATGAAGATCATGACCGACATCCGGCAGCATCTCTATGCCGGCGAACTCGGTACCGGTGAACAGAAAGACCTGGTGGGCGCTACCATTACCGAGACTGAACTTTGGTCCTGCACAACCTGCGGAGCCTGCATGGCGGAATGTCCCGTGCTCAACGAGCATGTCCCCGCCATCGTGGATATGCGGCGCTATCTGGTACTCTCAGAGGGCAAACCGCCCGAACAGGCCAGTGAGAGCCTGGAAAAAACACTGAGTACCGGCAATCCCTGGGGTTTCCCGAAAAAGGACCGTTTGAAATGGGCGACAGATGCGGGATTTGATGTCCCCGTTTTCTCGGAGAAGAAAAAGGCGGACGTACTCTACTGGGTGGGCTGTGCCGGCGCCTACGACCCCCTCAATCAGCAGGTCGCTGTCTCCATGGTCAGAATATTTGAGGCCGCCGGCGTCGATTATGCCGTTCTGGGAACGGAAGAATCCTGCACCGGCGACTCAGCCCGGAGACTGGGTGAAGAATATCTCTTTGAGACCCTGGCCCTGCAAAATATTGAAACGCTCAACCGCTACGACTTCAAGACCATCGTTACCCCCTGCCCGCACTGCTTCAACACGCTGAAAAATGAATATCCCGCTTTCGAAGGCAACTACGAGGTGGTGCACCATTCGGAATTCATCAGCCAGTTGATCGCCGCCGGAAAACTCTCTCCGGACAAATCACTCGAGGGGAAAGTGACTTACCACGACGCCTGTTATCTCGGGCGGCACAACCAGATCTATGCCGCCCCCAGGGAGGTTCTTGGAAACCTGTTGACAACGGGAGGTGAGGTCACCGAGCTGTCCCGCCACCATGCAAACAGTTTCTGCTGCGGGGCCGGAGGCGGCAACATGTGGCACGATATTGAAGCCGGCTCACGGATGAATGTGAACCGGATTGAAGAGGTGATTCAGTCAGGGGCCGACACGCTGGCGACGGCCTGTTCATTCTGCCTGATCATGCTGGATGATGCCGTGAAGATCAAAGGGCAGGAAGAGTCCCTGAAAGTTCGGGACATTGCTCAGGTCGTGGCGGAGGGCCTGCCGGTTTCCAAAGGCTAATAAAATACTCCTGTGACCCCGTAACATCGCGCGACAGTGTGTTTCACCCGCCCGGCGGGACAGGACTCACTGCAGCCATACAATCAAACTGCGTCCGAAAGGTACGAGCACCAGGACCACGATGAAAAAAATCCAGACCAGCAGCCCCAGCACATTGAGCACACTGTTGATCAGCAGGAACAGACTGCCCCTTGCCGGCTGAACTTCAGCGGGTTCCCCTTTCTCAAATGACTCCCCGTCAGTGAGATTTCGCACCGTCATGCCCGTTTTTAGTGTGACCGACTCGAGTCTTGTTTTTTCACTTTTCGATATCTCCCCCACTTCTACCCTGCTGAAAAGAATAGGCAGGCCGGCGGTAAAATAGAACCCCGACCGGTCTTGCAGCTGAAAGTGGAGGTGAGGTTCAGTTGAATGTCCGGAATTCCCGCACAACCCAATGACCTGACCTTTTTTCACTGTGCTGCCGGCCCGGACTGTGCAGCTGCCCCGTTTCAGATGTGCCAGTAAACTGAAGACTCCCGGGGCGTGACGGATGATCACATGATTTCCTAACATGCTCTTTGAGAGAAAATTGACACCGCCACTTCCTGCACGACGGTTATCTTTGAAATGATCAACGGCTCTCAAAACCACACCATTGGCCGGAGCCAGGATTTCCCGGCCGTAAGCGGGATAGGCCGCGGCCTGTCCGGAGCCCGGATCACCGCTTTGAGGACGGCCTCCGGGATAAATGAAATCATAGGCATAACGCTGGGCGATCAAATTCCACGAATGAGAATGTACCCGGTCAGTACCGCCCCGGGCCACCTGCCAGGTTCCGTGAAAGGGGGCTGCTACAGAGAACCCTCTGCCTGAGTGAGCCGTTTTCTTCGCCCGCAGGATCGCCACCACCTGCCCGGCATTCTGCAGCAGACTCTGCCACAGGCCGAAAGGATTTAAAAACTGCCATAGAAAAACGGAGATGATATATTTCAGGATTGCCATATAACTTTATTTTCATGTTCCTGATTGATCGTCACGAGCCTGCTGCCGCATCTGATAATTCACAGCCATCCGGTTCTGCTGCCCCCATTGACCCTGTAAATTACCCGCCCCGGGCCACAAGCGGCAATGGCCAAATCGGAGCCCGGTTCTGTCGCTCCCGGCGCCTGATGCTGCTTTTTTACTATTTTCTGACCATAATACTCATGACCAATTATCTTAAATGTGGGTTGGATTTATTTTGATTCAAGGCGATAAACAAAGCGGTCAAGGAATTCATTGTTCATCACATCCATTTTGCTTTAACTTCTCAGGTTGTAATAAATCCTTATGGTAAATTAATTATTGATGAGCATCTGCCTGTTAAATATTAGTTGGGGGCAACCTATGATTAGAGTTCTTGTTTTATTAATTCTTATTTCTGTCATTTTCTGTGAAGAGCAGATTGTATCACTAGTTGGAATTGAAGACGGATATGAGGCAAATCATTTCGCATTCACAGTAATCCCTGAAAATGATGCAATTTTGCCTTTAGTGCAGCCGCTAATCGACCAGGGTGTATTTAGAATGCTGTTTTCGGGTGAGGACTCATTATTCGTATCAGACGATGGAGAGATCATTGATGAGATTCAACGGGCTCAATTCTTCAGGGCATACACCATGGTTGTTAATGATAATGTGGTTTGGACCATCACCGGAGACACATTTACGGGTTCAGGTTCCATCGATCTTACATATGGCTTATTCGAATTTGGCTACTCCTACTATGGACCGATTTCCCCGGAAGAGATATTTCACTCTGTTTATACCGAGAATGCTCTTCAAATTGTAGAGGATGCGTACGGTCACTTCTTCATACCTGATATGAATGTTGATACTATTGTCTGCCTTGTACCGGGTCAGGTTTACCAGATGTTCATACTTGATGATGTTGAATTTTATTTCTCTTTTGCTCCCTGCGATAGTTGTTATCTGGATATGTATGGAGGAGATGCGAACTATGATTATATCGTTGATGTATTAGACATCGTGTTTGTTGTCAGCGGTATTCTCGATGAGATAGATTTTCCGTATTTCGTTGAGTGCATTGTAGATTTAAATTCTGATGATGAAATAGATATCTTTGATGTACTTGCTATGGTGGAAATAATCATGGGTTATTAATAGATGAGCCTTCTAACATTCACCGGTGATCCAAAAGGCACGTGTTTTCCAGACGGTGCGAGTTTGTCCCGGCCCATTTCATCCCCAGGCTGAAGACCGGTAATGCTGTCCAAATATTGCAGCGACGTTGTCGCTGCACTCCAATAAGAACAACCCCAAAGGGGTTGAATATGAATAAAAGCCGGAACACCGCCGCCGCAAAACCCTGAAGGGGTTCAATTCCCTTCAATATTGCAGCGACATTGTCGCCGCACTCCAAAAAAAACAACCCAAAAGGGTGGCATTGCTTCTCTGTACTTTTCCTGGTGCAGGAAAAGTACCAAAAGGACATGCGCTGACAGAAAAATCCCGATGAGCGCAGGGTGGCGATCCGGGATCAGAAAAAGGTTATGTCGCCGGCAGGTGGAACGAGTTTAGCTTTTTCCC
>JAADGM010000147.1 GCA_013152375.1 FCB group bacterium
GAGCAAACCATCGGCATTTCCATCGCCGTCATCGATGACGATCCCGCTCCCTGTTTGAAGGACGGGTCCCACCGCATCGATGACCAGAATGCCTTCATAGGGCTGGAGGTTCTCCCCCGTGACCGTCACATCCACCGGCCCGTCGGTTTGATAGTCGAGTGAAAAGACAGCAATACCGTCTGCACCGGTGGTCCGGCTGGTGAAAATATCCTCTCCCATGGTGAGGGTCACCAGTGAATTTTCTACGGGTGTACCATCAGCCCTCATCACCGAGACCTGTACCCTGTCGGTCCCATACGCGATACTCTCAGGGTGCGTTACCGTAAGGTCCACCGGGGCGGCAGTCCAGAGCCGGAGTGCCGGATCGCCCATTAAATTGTTCCAGTGGCTGAAAATACTCACGTAATGGGAGGGGTCATCCGGGTAGGTGTTCAGCAGGGCCAGCTTCCCCGCAACCAGGGCAGCTCCGGCTGTCTGGCAGCGCTGGTTAAAGATCCCATCATAAACACCCATATCCAGCAAATTGTTAAATTGGGTGTGTGTCCCCACGGTAGCCGTAGAGATGGCAGCCACCGCACCGCTGTAATTGGAGGGACTTACACCCGAGCGCAGGAATCGCTCGCTGGGCGAGGCCTGCTCGTAGGCAAAGCTGCCGGTTCCGCAGGTGATGAAGGTCATAAAGGGCAGCATATTGTGTGAACTGATGCCGTCCATTATCAGGTCGATGTCAAAACTGCCGGGTCCGTAGAGCCCCCTGAAATTGAGGTACGAGACACCATCGTCCAACTGACTGTTGAGCCAGTAGGATGCATTGACCGCGTTATATTCCACGTCATAGCGTATGTCAGAATAATCCTGGCTCTGGAACAACATCTGCAAATATTCATTGGTGGAGATAAGCGACTGACCCCCGCCCCCCTCTTCGGGATTCACTAACAGACCCACACTGCCAAACCAGGGGGTATCATGCCCGATCACTTTTTCATAATTGAGGGTTTTGCTCACCACGATGGCCAGTTCCTGTGAGTTCCGCACGGAAATGCGGCCAATGATGACTTCGGGCAGGAGATCATCCCCTTCCAGCAGCGAGTAGGGATAATCACCTTCGCCGTTGCAGGGTCCGCCATAGCACTGAGACCAGTTCTCAAACCAGGTGGGGATATCATAGGGTCCCCCCACATCACCCACAAGCACCACATATTCCGGCGGCGGGTTAAAAGTATTGTAGGCATTCTCAATATAGGATTTAATTGCATCGGGTGTATTTCCGATGAGGCCGGCTGTGGCCTTGTAGATCTGGTAACCCTGCCGGTGCCGCCAATCCGTGAGCTGCTGCAAATATGGATTGGAAATGGAATTACCGCCGCAGATGTACAGGATTGCGGGAGTCTGATAATCTTCATCCCTGTCCGAGGTCTCGTAACCCGGCAGCATCTGCTTGTAGAGGGGGTCGAAGGCCCGGGATCTCAAACGGCCGTCGAGGCCAGTTCCGGCAGCTACACCGGCACCCGTAACGGTGAGTTCAAGCTCATCCCAAACCTCCAGTTCACCGGTATCAGGCCGGTAGGTGCAGGGAATCACCTCCACCCGGGCAAAGCGTAAACCTCTGAGGACCATCACATCGGAAACCTTCACGTTGACAGGAGGATAAACTTCCCCTGACGCATAAAATTCTTCATTGCGAGAAAACTCGAATCCATCGGCTTCCGGGGTCAGGGGCGGCTGTACCGGAAAAACCTCAATGTTCTCAAGAGTGTGCCTGGACAAAATGTTGTAGGTGACCGAGGGTTTATCCGTTGAGGCAAGGGGGATGAACAGGCTGTAAACCGGCAGCTCCGGCAGCCCTGTTTCGAGCGTTTTTCCCTCCTGAGTAGATATGAGTCGGGTGTAACCCTCCGCGGTTTCAAGTTCGCTCAGAGAGGGCAGCAGTGTAAACACAAGCCTGCCGGGAGTCTCTTCCGTTTTTTCGAAGTCGGAGGACTGTAAGGCAAAAACCAGGGTGGACAAAAACAGCAGAGCTGTCAGTTTGCGGGCAATGATGAACATTCAAACTCCATTATAAATGTTACGGCATTTCAGTATTATCAGGACAGGACAGGGACGGGAATTATAGAGACTCTCTCCACTGGGAAAAAAGTAATAATTTGTAAGTGAAACCGGGCTGCCGGCGGGAGTCAGCTCAACTGTCTGTATAAATCAGCCTTGCCGATGTTCACTTCGGACAGGTCCCTCAGTTTTATTCCCGGGATTCATCAGGAGACTTGCGTTCAATCTCTGCGGGGGAATTCATGCGAATTTACAGCCCCCGTAGAATTAACCAGATCGTCCTGTCAGGATACCACAACTGTCCAAAATAAATTTAAAATAGCATAATTGTTGCTGTTCCCTCCTCGAATTTGGACAGATTATTCACGGGTTTTATAGGATTATCCAGCTTCAACTGTAATTTGATTTTTGCAGATAAGGTCATTCTTATCAAACTGTCATGATCCAGCAGCAGGTACAGCTTAAGAGCTCCATTGCTCTCTCAAAAATGAGCTCAGTCAAAGGATAAAGGTACCGCTCCTATGGAGCTAATTAATGATGTGCATTGCATTTCTACAGAGGTTACGCCCCTACAGGGCTGATGTCAGTTTTTGAACGTCGGGGAAAAAGATAAAGTCCCGTAGGGACGGTATCTTTGTAACGGAAGCAGCCATACCCCCAAGCTCCAGCGGAGCGGTACAGGTTATTCACAATATCTTCCACTCATTTTGATAGATATAGAAAGATAAACCTTGTTACCCTGCCCAGTGCAGGGCTTTTTCTAATTTTTCCATAAACATTTTGGACGGATGTGTCCGGACATTGTCGGATAAAAAATTCGTGTTTGTATCATCATAATATTTAGTAGATTTTGCCTGAGATTTCAATCCTCTTTTGGAATATTCAATTTGCCTGAGGATATTCACATACAGCCGGAGGATTATTTTTTTACCGCTGAGCTGAATAGTTACAATACCAATGATCACCTTTCTGCATGCAGAGCAGGATCATTGACTAATTACCTGAACAAGGTCATATTGGAGACTATATGAATAAAAATAATCTGGTTTTGTTTAGCGTCGGTCTGTTGGCGCTGCTTTTATACTGGTGGGGTTACGGTCATGTCTTCCGTGAAGGAAACGCAGCCATGTTCGTTGCGGTCGTGGTTGTATCCGTGACCATTCTTTATTACACCGGCAAGGCCAAACGGGGCGACGAAGTCTATCTGCGCCCCATCGCCGGGCTCAAAGCTCTTGAGGAAGCCGTCGGCAGGGCCACCGAGATGGGCAAACCGGTACTGTTCGTTCCGGGAATTCAGGATATGGATCAGGTGGAGACGGTTGCCGGATTGATCATTCTGGGAAATGTAGCCAGGATGACCGCCCGCTACGAAGCCGGTTTACATGTCCCCGTTGCCAGATCCATCGTCATGGAGGCCGCCCGTGAGACCTGCCGGGAGTCCTACCTGAAAGAGGGCCGGCCCGATCTCTATTATGACGATATGGTACATTACCTGACGGATGACCAGTTTGCCTACGCCGCCGGGGTGGATGGCATTATGCTGCGGGAAAAACCCGCCGCCTGCTTTTATCAGGGAAAATTCTATGCCGAATCCCTCATCCTGGCCGAAACGGGGAATTCCATCGGTGCCATTCAAATAGCCGGAACCGGCTCCCCCGCTCAGATCCCGTTTTTTGTCACCGCCTGTGACTATACACTCATCGGTGAAGAATTTTTTACGGCCAGCGCCTATCTGTCCCAAAAGCCCGAACTGCTGGGCAGCATTAAAGGACAGGACATCGTCAAGCTCTGGATCATGATCATCATCGTTCTGGTCTTCGTGCTGAATGGAGCTCACCAGGCGGGCTGGACTGATTTCGATATCCTATCACTTCTTACATCGTATTAGGAGGGCTCATGTTACTGAAACGACAAATACCCATCATCATCGTCATTGTGGTCGGCATCCTCACACTTTTTGGACATTTCATCAACAACGCCGCCATTGCGAACTACGTTGACAACGACTCAACCCAGTGGTTCGACATCATCGCCTCATTCGCCATTTTCCTGGGCGCCTTGAACCTGCTGAAACTCCAGCTCCTGAAGATTATCAAAAAACAGCGCAACTGGCAGTACAGCATCCTCGCCGTGGCCGGTTTTTTCTTCTCCATTTTTGCCGGCTTCCTGTTCAGAGGTTCAAACACCATCACGGTGGATGGAATCGCCAGTGCCGATCTTCCGGCCGTCTCAAAACTGATCGCGGATGAGACCGGTGCCGCCGAAGCCGTTGTCTATGCCAGCCTGTCGGACGGTGTCAAAGCCTATACGATCCCGAAAATATACATTACAAAAGGCGGAGCTGAAGATTTTGCCATGAAGCTGTCTCCCTTTTCCTCCTCTGTTGAGACACAGACATCAGACTGGGGGGCCCATCTCCAGGCCAAAAAAGGTGACAGCGGCTCACTGTTTTACTGGATGTTTCAATATATTTTCACCCCTCTTTCGGCGACCATGTTTGCCCTGCTGGCCTTCTTTGTCGCCTCGGCCTCCTACCGGGCCTTCAGAATTCGAAATTTTGAAGCCACCCTCCTGCTGAGTGCGGGCATCATTCTGATGCTGGGCAGAGTCCCCATCGGCCAGATGATCAGCCCCTGGATCATCGCTATTTTCCTCGTTCTGGGGTTGGGGGCCCTCGCGGCTCCGTTCATCCGGGACCGACGATATCTGTTCGGAGGGGTCGTGCTGGGCATAGCCGTCGTACTGGTTTGCGGATACATCTTAAATTTCGATCCCAAGCAGCCCTTCTTTCTCTATCTCCCCGTCCTGCAGGAATGGATCTTCAACGTCCCCACCACTGCCGGCGCCCGGGCTATCATGATCGGCATAGGACTGGGAATTGTGGGAACCTCCTTCCGTATCATTGTGGGACTTGAGAGATCATTTCTGGGAGAAAACTAATGCAGAAATTTTTAAATTTTATCGTCAAACTCGGTTCTGTTGACAGAAGGATCATCTTTTTGCTGGTTGGACTTTCCGTCCTGATCCCGCTGATAAAACCACTTAAAATTCCAATTCGCCCCACAAGTCAGTCACAGGCTGTCTTCGATGCAGTGTCTTCCCTGCCCGCGCATTCGAATGTGCTGGTCTCTTTTGAATACGGTCCCAGTACGAAGCCCGAAATCCATCCCATGGCCATCGCTCTGCTGCGGCAGTTATTTGAAGACGGCCATAAAGTTTTCGGGATGGCTCTCTGGCCGGATGGTGTTTTCATGTCCACCAATGCCTTCAATCAGGTCGCTGAAAAAGAGATGCACCTTACATACGGCAAAGATTTCGTCAACCTGGGCTACAAACCAGGGAATGAAGCGGTGATCAAGGGTGTTGCCTCAGACATGCGCGCCCTTTTTACCGTGGATACGCGGGGTAATCAAATCTCGGATATTCCCATGATGCAGGGTGTCAACAGCGTTGAAGATTTCAACCTGGTTTTCAGTCTTTCAGCCGGGTACCCCGGCAGTAAGGAATGGGTCCAGTATGCCACCGATCCTCATGACATTCTCATGTCAACGGGGTGTACTTCCATTCAGGTAACGGAAATTCTGCCCTATGTGGAAAGCGGCCAGATCCAGGGAATCCTCGCCGGGATGCCGGGTGCAGCAGAATATGAGAAGCTGGTGGGAAAAGTGGGCCTGGCCACCGGTATGATGGCTGCTCAGTCCATCGCCCATGTGGTGATCGTGCTGTTCATCATACTGGGGAACATTACGTATTTCATCCAACGCAAACAATCTAAAAAGAGTTAGGGGGTACGCATGTTTACAGCTGAAATGTTAGGTGCCTGGTTTGCGGCGTTTTTAACACTCGCAATTTTCAGTTATTTATATGATGACAACCCGTTTTACAAAGCGGCCGAACATATTTTTGTCGGTGTTTCCGCAGGCTACTGGGCAGCTCAGGCCTTCTGGGCGCAGGTTCAGCCCAATCTTTTCGGCCGGCTCTGGCCCAAAATCGCCGAGGGCAGTGAACTGACCATTCTGGAAAGAATGTGGTACGGGATTTATGATTTCATGGGAATGATCGCTCCCAAGGGCTATTTCCCGGCCGGAGGGATCGAAGGTCATGACCAGATCCGGCTGAGTTATCTCATCCCTTTCATTCTGGGCATTTTCATGATCCTCAGACTGGTTCCCAAGGTGGGCTGGCTCGCCCGCTGGGCTTTGGCTTATATTGTGGGTATGGCTGCCGGACTGCGGTTCTACGGTTATCTTAACTCAGATGTGATCGAACAGGCCAAAGCAGCCGTTGTGGATTTTTCCGGCAGCTGGGTCGTCATTTTGAATGGTTTTATCGTCATCATCGGTACGATCACCGGTCTGTTGTATTTCTTCTTTTCAAGGGAACATAAGGGAGCCCTTGGAAAGGCCAGTAAAATCGGGATTTACTTCCTGATGATCTCATTCGGCGCTTCCTTTGGATTTGCCGTCATGGGACGTATCTCTCTGCTCATCGGGCGGTTCAATGATCTCATCAGATTCAAAGGGGCGGACTACAGCCATGCAACTTACTGGATCCTTGGCGCGATGATCATCCTGCTGGCAGTATGGGCATTTCAAAAAAAAGATGATACCGGAGAATTAACCACTTAAATCCGTAAAACTCAATCCTGATCCGCACAGGAAGTCTGCTTTCCTGTGCGGATCGACTCACGACTGAATTAACGACAATTATCCAACATTATATGCCGGAACCCATCATACAAGTCAACCACCTGAAAACCTATTTCAAAACCGATGACGGACTCGCCAAGGCGGTGGATGACGTCAGTTTCGAGATATACCCCGGCGAGACGCTGGGAATTGTGGGTGAGTCCGGCTGCGGCAAATCCGTTACGGCCCTCTCCCTCATGCGCCTGATTGAGTCCCCTCCGGGTTATTTTGCCGGGGGTGAGATTTTGTTCAAGGGTACTGACATTCTGAGGCTTCCGGAAAACCGTCTCCGGGAAATCAGAGGAAACAGCATTTCCATGATCTTTCAGGAACCCATGACCTCGCTGAACCCGGTCTTCACCTGCGGCGATCAGATCATGGAAGCAATTCAACTGCATCAGGGTCTCGACAAAACAGCTGCTGAAGAAAAGGCCGTGGAGATGCTTGAACTTGTGGGAATTCCGGCACCTCGCCAGCGCATCCGGGAGTACCCCCACCAGCTGTCCGGCGGTATGCGGCAGCGGGTCATGATTGCCATGGCCTTGAGTTGTAATCCCCACGTGCTCATCGCGGATGAACCTACGACAGCTCTGGATGTTACCATCCAGGCCCAGATCCTGGATCTGATACAAAAATTGCAGGATGATCTTAACCTGGCCGTCATTATGATCACACACGATTTGGGTGTGATCGCCGAAGTTGCACAGCGAGTGCTGGTAATGTATGCCGGTAAAATCGTCGAGCAGGGGAATGTACGGGATATCTTTTACAACTCCAAACATCCCTATACGGACGGTTTGCTGAAATCCATCCCGAAATTAAACGCAGTGGGTGAACACCCGGAAAGTCTGTACACAATTAAAGGTATGGTCCCCAGCGCCACCGAATTCCCGGCAGGCTGCCATTTTCATCCGCGCTGTGAGTTTTGTATTGACAAATGTACGACGACGGAGCCTGTATTGAAAACTGTCGGCACTGGAGAAGAACATTCAGTAAGCTGCTGGGTCGCGGAAGAAACACCACAGCCGGCTGTTCCACAGAAATAATTATTTTCTTTTTTTCAACCGAATTGCAGAACTTGTGCTTTGAGATATTAAGATAACACGATAAATTTCGTGCCGTGCTGAATGAGGTTTTTTACATTTTGGGGATATAGCTCAGTTGGGAGAGCGCATGAATGGCATTCATGAGGTCAGCGGTTCGATCCCGCTTATCTCCACTCGATCCGGTATCCGGGTCAATTTGAGATCTTTTAACACTATAAAAATCTGGAGTTACTCAGTTGATTAATATGCATTCCATCAGAGAACGGTCTCACATCATTCTCTGGACATTGTTAATATTTTTTCTGGCCAGCATGACGGTCGGCGGACTGGTCGGTGGTGCCAACATTATGGACAAAATTTTAGGCCGTAACCAGCAAAATTTATATGTGGGAACGGTTGACGGCCGTCACATCACACATCAGCAGTTCCGGGCCGAACAGGACAGACAGCTGACCTCGCAGCGTCAGGCCGGGAATACGATCGACAGCCGGGCGATACAGAATGCACGCAACTCTGCCTGGAACACGATTGTCGATCAGATCATTCAGGATGAAAAAATTAAAGAGCTCGGTCTGAAATCCAGCGCGGATGAGATTTATGATTTCATGCTGCTGACGCCCCCAAGATCGCTGCAGGATCAATTGACCAAAGGGGGCTTCTTTGCCGACTCCACGGGCGCCTTTCAGCTAAACGAATATCAGACAGCCCTGCGCACGGGCAGCTATCCGACCACACTGGATCAGTTCTGGATCGTATGGGAGAATTATCTTAGGACTTATTTACCAAATCGCAAATTAAGAGATATTTATAATCATACAGCATCCGTATCGGAATATGAAATCCGGCGTGATTTTGAAAAGAAAAATATAACCTGTTCCATTGAATATATCTATGTGCTCAACAGCAATATCGACGACAGCCTGATCGTTGTTTCTGATGAAGAAATATTGAACAAGTATAATGAGGACAAAGATAAATTATACAAGCTTGAACCGTCCCGCACGGTGGATTACGTTTTCTGGTCAACAAAGAATGCCGACATTGACTCCACGATGCAAACGACCTATCAGGACAGCATCAACAGTCTGGCCCTGCAATTTGCCGGTGAAGCTGATTTTTCCTCTTTTTACGCTGCCCTGGATACATTTCAAGTAACCGTGGCTGACACACTGGATATTACAGAAGGATATAAAAATAATTCCGGGATACCCTTTCGAATGGGCGTCATGCGGGATGCCGTCAGGTTTGCCTTTGACAATCCAATCGGCAGCTTGTCAGACCCGTTGACGGCGGATAACGGTATTGCCGTCTTTCATCTCATTGGAGAAAAACCGGGTGGTTACACACCGCTTGAAGAAGTCACGGAGAATATTCGAAAATCTCTCATCCGGGAAAAGAAAAAAGACTATGCCCGACAGGTTCTGACGGAGGCAGCGGGAAGTTCTGATGATTTCCAGGCTATCGCCGACAGCAATGAGCTGGTAGAGTTCGCCTCGGACTCTTCTAAGGCGATTGGAGGCAGCTTCAAGGGTATTGGCCGCAGCAGCGCCCTCACGGGGACCCTGAGAGCTATGTCCGTCGGCGATGTCTCCGAGCCCATCGAGACCTTCAGCGCCGTTGCCATCGTAAGATTACTCGAAAAGTCTGAATTTGATGCTGATAAATTTGCCGAAGAACACGATGACATTCGTGATCGTCTGCTGAGCGCAAAGCAGAACAATATTTACTCCTCATGGCTGGGAGATTATAAAAAGAGTATTGAAATTGAGGACCTCCGAAGTAAATCTTATTGAGTCAGGGGCTCCTCCTGATAATTTAATCCGTCTAAGGCCTGCAATTACCTGGCTACACCAGACGAAACAATTTAATTAATTCACCGGGGCTTACCCTGGGGTTAATAACAATATTTTATAAAAAGTCCGGTCCTGCCGGACTTTTTTATTTCTCATAAACTACTTTAATATTATTTTGAACAGGGCTAATTTCAACTATGCGGAAGACAGTATTTTTTAGATGCCACGGACGGAATTACACCAATGCCTGAGCCGACACTGTTATTCTGGAGAATGATGATGGGAACACTGGGCACAGGGTTCTTTATCTACGGCAGAAAGCAGAAAGCCCCCGTACCAAAATACGTAGGGATCACATTTTTTATATTCCCCTATCTGATCAGTAATGTATATCTGCTGTTAGGGGTCGCTTTTCTGTTGATCCTCATCATCTATTTTGTCAGGATTTAATAAGTCTTAGTGAATGCAGGACTCTATCCCTTACCGGTTTACCCGGACCTGTTGAATACTTTTCCTGATTTTCAGACGAAAAAAAAAGTCCGGCAGCGCCGGACTTTTTTATAGCTGGTCCCAGGTGGATTAGTACATTCCTCCCATTCCACCCATGCCGCCCATGCCCGGGTCGGGCATCGGTGCAGCTGGTTTCTCTTCTTTTTTCTCAAAGATCAGAGCTTCAGTGGTGATCATCAGCCCCGCAATGCTGGCCGCATTTTGAATGGCGGTTCTGGCAACCAGTGTAGGATCAATGATCCCTGCCTTGATCATGTCCACATATTTTTCAGCACGGGAATCAAATCCGAAAGTATCATTTCCTTCGAATATCTTATTGATTACAACGGGAGCTTCCAGTCCTGCATTGACAATGATCTGCCTGGCTGGCGCTTCCAATGCTTTACGGACGATTTCCATGCCCAGGATGATATCAGCCTCTTTTTCCTTGCTGGTATCAATTTTTTTAGATGCTCTTAACAGGGCAACACCACCACCGACAACAATTCCTTCCTGAACGGCGGCCCGGGTTGCGTGGAGTGCATCTTCAAAGCGGGCTTTTTTCTCCTTCATCTCAACTTCGGTTGCGGCTCCGATATTAATCACGGCAACACCACCGGACAATTTTGCAAGTCTCTCCTGCAATTTTTCTTTGTCATAATCCGAAGTTGTGTTTTCAATCTGGACTTTGATCTCGTTGATACGGGCCATGATGTCGTCACTCTTGCCGGCACCTTCGACAATGGTTGTGTTGTCTTTGTCGATTGAGATACTGCGGGCTTTACCCAGGTAGGCAAGGGTCGCATTTTCGAGTTTATAACCCTGTTCTTCAGAGATGACCGTACCGCCTGTGAGCACTGCAATGTCCTGCAGCATGGCTTTTCTGCGGTCGCCGAATCCCGGAGCTTTGACCGCTGCCACTTTCAAAGTACCCCGCAGCTTATTTACGACCAGTGTTGCCAGAGCCTCGCCCTCAATATCTTCGGCGATAATGAGAAGAGAACTTCCGCCCTGTGTAATTTTTTCGAGGATCGGAAGGAGATCCTTCATTGTGCTGATCTTTTTATCGTGGATCAGAATATAGGGATTCTCCAGCTCTGTGGCCATTGTCTCGGAGTTGGTCACAAAATAGGGTGACAGATAGCCGCGGTCGAACTGCATGCCTTCAACAACTTCAAGGTGCGTGTTGATGCTCTTGGCTTCTTCTACCGTGATAACACCTTCATTACCCACTTTTTCCATGGCTTCGGCTATCAGTTCTCCAACCTCTTTATCGTTGTTAGCGGAAATTGCACCGACCTGAGCAATTTCTTCTTTTTTTGAGATCACAGTACTGACTTTTTTCAGCTGATCCACGACCTGGACGACGGCGAGATCAATCCCTCTTTTCAGGTCCATGGGATTGGCGCCTGCGGTGACATTTTTAAGTCCCTCGTCAATTATTGCCTGGGCCAGGACAGTTGCTGTGGTTGTTCCGTCACCGGCGACATCTGAGGTTTTCGAAGCCACTTCGCGAACCATCTGGGCGCCCATATTCTCTTTCTGGTCCTCCAGTTCGATCTCTTTCGCCACGGTCACGCCGTCTTTGGTGATGGTCGGGGCACCAAAACTTTTTTCAATGATCACATTACGACCCTTTGGGCCTAAGGTCACCTTAACTGCATTTGCAAGCTTGTCTGCACCCCTCTTAAGGGCAGTTCTTGCATCAATATTGTACTCGATCAATTTTGCCATTTTATTTCTCCTGTTTCCTTTAGACGATCGCTAAAATATCGTTTTCACTCATGATGAGATAATCATTACCATCAACGCTTATCTCAGTGCCGGCATACTTTCCATATAAAACCATGTCACCGACTTTGACGGTCATCTTTACGATAGTACCCGAATCTGAGGCTTTACCGGGACCAACGGCGATAATCTTACCCTGGTGAGGTTTTTCTTTCGCCGTATCCGGAAGGATAATACCCCCCTTGGTTTTTTCTTCGGCCGCGGATGGCTCGATCACTACACGATCCGATAATGGCTTTATCTTCATCTTTTATCTCCTAATTATTTTTTTGTTTAATACGAAATTTATTAATGCTGTTACAACCGTAATACGGGCGCTGTTTTACAAACTTAATGCCGGGGAGAGAATATGACGATATGACATAGACCTGCAGGATGTTTTATAAGATGAAAATTATATAAAATATTTGACTGAGTCAGTGGGTGACCCCGGAGAAAAGATCATTTTCCCGTGCTGCCAAAGCCACCCTTCCCTCGAGAAGTATCGCTGAGATTTTCGACCAACTCAAAGTTGATGGGGGAACTGTCAGCCGCCACGAGTTGAAACAGACGTTGACCTTTTTCCACAACATAGGGGTACGATTTAATATTATCGCAAATCGCCATGATCTCACCTCGGTAACCGCCATCAATCAAGCCGATTGAATTCGCCATCCGAATGGGGGTTTTGCCGATACTGGATCTTGGAAAGAGATAGTAAGCTCTGCCGTCTGCAGGTTCGCAGGTAATTCCCAACTTTATGAGTTTGGTCTCCCCCGCCTCAAAACGGATATCTTCCAGAATGTACAGATCAAGCCCGGCATCTCCGTCGTGGAAATGACCGTGGTTCCGATAATATTCAAACGCAGTTTTCGTCAATGGTTTAATTAATATTTTCACTGTTTACCCATTTATAGTATTTCAGATTGGCTGCAATTCCAAAGTGGTGAATTAACCCGCCCACATGGATCTATCGAGAGACCGGTACTGAATCGCTTCGCTCAGATGCTCAGTTTTAATGACATCACTGCCTTCAATATCAGCAATCGTTCTGGACACTTTTAAAATCCGATCATAGGCCCGGGCTGACAGCCCCAGTTTTTCCATGGCGGTTTTCAGGAGCGTCTCTCCCTCATCACCGATTTTACAGTATTTCTCGATCTCCGCTTTTTCCATTCCCGCATTGGCATGCAAGTTTGGATTCCGGGAAAACCGCCTGGTCTGGATCTCCCTCGCCTGCTGTACTCTGTGGCGAATATCTTCAGATCGTTCACATCGATTTTTATTCGTAAGTTCTGCATAAGGGACCGGCGGGACATCCACATGCAGATCGATTCTATCCAGCAGCGGACCGGAAATCCTCGATAAATACTTCTGGATTATCATCGGATTGCAGGTACAATCATTCCTCGGATCTGTGTAGTAGCCGCAGGGGCAGGGGTTCATTGCGGTTACCAGCATAAAATTCGCCGGATAAGTCAATGATATTTTTGCTCGGGAGATCGTTACCTCGAGGTTTTCCAGTGGTTGCCGCATGACCTCAAGGACATTCTTTTTAAATTCCGGTAATTCATCCAGGAAAAGAACCCCGTTGTGAGACAGACTGACTTCGCCCGGCTTTGGAACACCGCCTCCCCCGATCAGCCCCACATCACTGATGGTATGATGTGGAGACCTGAAAGGACGATTCAGGACGATTCCCTCATCGATATCCATCATACCGGCCACGGAGTGGATTTTGGTCGTTTCGAGGGCTTCTTCGATGGTCATATCCGGTAAAATTCCTGGGAGTCTCTTTGCCAGCATGGTTTTCCCGCTACCCGGAGGCCCGATGAGTAGAATATTGTGAGCGCCGGCAGCTGCTACTTCCAAAGCCCGTTTTACGTTTTCCTGACCCTTGACGTCAGAAAAATCCAGATAAGATTGATTGAATTGTAATTTTTCACGGTCCCGCCGGGGCACAGAATGGGTTATCTCTTTTTTCCCGTTCAGTAAATCGATCGCTTCCTGGAGCGAACTTACGCCCGCAATTCTCAGGTCACTAACATAAGAAGCCTCTTTAATATTCTCCTCCGGCAGGATGATCCCCTTAATCCCCCTTTCCCTTGCGTTCAGACAAATGGGCAGAACTCCCCTTACCGGTCGAAGTCTGCCATCGAGACTCAATTCACCAACAAGGATGATGCGGTCCAGATATTTATTATCCACGATCTCCTGAGCTGCAAGCAGACCGATGGCGATAGGCAGATCAAATGCAGAGCCCTCTTTACGGATATCGGCCGGCGCCAGATTGATCGTGATTCTTTTCTGAGGCACCCAAAATCCTGAATTTTTTATGGCGGCAAGAACGCGCTCTTTGCTCTCACGAACGGCCCCCTCAGGGAGGCCAACAGTTGTAAAAGACGGCGGTCTGACGTTTTCAAGATGTGCCTCAACCTTAACAACATAGGCATCAATCCCCAGAACCGCGCTGGACAGAACTCGTGCAAACATTTACTTCACTCTCCTGTTATCACGTTTGACCGGGTCGTTATCGGGTTCCCTCCAATTTCCATCACTGCGAATGAGATCGAGGAGTTCATCCACAGCTACTTCGGTTGCCAGGTTTTTTTTTATGGCAGTTTTTCCCCTGTAAAGAGACACTCTGCCCTTACCGGTACCTACGTATCCATAATCGGCATCTGCCATCTCACCGGGACCATTTACGATGCATCCCATGATGGCTATTTTTAATCCTTTCAGATGCCCCGTCCGTTCCCGTATCCGTGCGCTGGTCTCCTGTAAATCAAATAGAGTCCTTCCGCAGGATGGACAGGAAATAAAATCGGTTTTGGTGATCCGGGCTCTTGCGGCCTGCAAGATGGTAAAAACAACATCCAACGCAAATTCGCCGGGACGTTCAATCCAAACCCCGTCGCAAAGTCCATCAACCAGCAGAGCCCCGAGATCGATTGATGAGGAAATTAGAAAGTCCGAGTCTTGCAGGTCATGATAGTCATTTTTGATCACAACCGGATTTTTTATATTATGCTGCCCCAGTTCAAAGATGGCAGTCCGCAGCTGGTGCAGCGGATACCGTTCATGAGATGTAAGCACTATTATCGCTCCGGTATCGATTTCTTCAAGACAGGCAGGTATTTCTTCAGCATTTACCTGGAGGAAAATCGGCATATCGGCAGGGATTTCCCCGGATCGGTATTCCGCTCTTGTGAGCAGGACTCCGGTGACGGCTTTTTTTGAGTCGTGGCCAGCTAATTGCTTTGGATTATTTATCAGACCGAGGGTATCCGGCAAGGCTACTGCTCCCACATCGTCACCACAATAGAGATAATCTGCATGGATGGTCTGCGGAATCCAGTCTTCTCCTGTTTTTCGGAACCCCAGCTGCGTTATCACCGAATCGTTCAATAATTTAGGTGCAGTCTGAATCACAACCGGCGGATGATCCCCACCAATATTTTCGATCGAAGGGGAGCGTCTATCGATTGCTTCGAAGGGATTCTCCCGGGCAATCTGTGTTTCGGTTGATCCTGCAGGGGATCTGCGCTCATGATACCGCCGGACAATCTGTTTTGCCACCGGTATCTCCCTTTCAGGTTCCTCCGTCAGGGATACCCGAATGGTATCCCCGAGACCATCTTCCAACAAGGTTCCGATGCCAACTGCGGATTTTATCCGCCCCTCAATGCCTTCACCCGCTTCGGTCACGCCCAGGTGAAGTGGATAATTCATGTTCTCGGCCAGCATCCGACGTACAAGCAGCCGGTAAGCCTGAACCATTACGAGAGGATTACTGGATTTCATCGAGAGAACGATCTTATAAAAGTTGAGATCTTCACAGATGCGGATATATTCAAGTGCGGACTCGACCATGCCGAGGGGCGTATCACCAAAACGGCTCATAATCCGTTGAGACAGGGAGCCATGGTTTGTCCCAATCCGCAGTGCAGTGCCGTATTCTTTACAGATTTTCACCAAGGGGGAAAATTTCTGATAGATCTTCTCGAATTCCGCTGCATTCTGAGAGTCGCTGTACTCGACGAGACCTTTTTGTTTCCGGTCGTGATAATTACCAGGGTTGATTCTGACCTTTTCGACGATCCGTGCCGCAATTTCAGCTGCCTTTGGTGTATAATGAATGTCGGCGATGAGGGGCACTGCATAGCCCCTGTTATTCAAAGTCTGCCTGATCACAGCGAGGTTTTTCGCTTCATTGATCCCTGGCGCAGTTATACGCACATATTCACAACCGGCCCTGATCATTCTAATGGATTGCTCAACCGTCCCGGTGACATCCATGGTGTTGGTTGTCGTCATTGATTGGATTCTAATGGGATTGCCTCCCCCCATTGGAACATCACCAATTTCGACAACGCGCGTCGTCCACCGTTTATAACGCAGTGAGGGGAGGTAATTTCCGTTTTTATCAACTGTCATGGCAGGGGTAAAATTACAATTTCCGGTAATGCTGTTGAGAGTGATTTTTCAAGAATTAAGCAGGTGATCTCATATAGTAAAGCCGGATTTTAATAATGAATTATACAGAGTATTCACAAAGCATCCGCCAATGTGTTATCGATATTCTCAGCTTCCCTGCCGATAGGGCTCCTTTAACAGAGCTCTGGCCTCATTTACTTCGGGGTACCGATTCTCCAGCTGCGCCGTGATGCGGTAATCCTCCAGTGCGAGTTTTCTCTTCCCCAGGATATCATAAGATTTCCCTCTCAAAATATGAGCAAATCCAAGCAGCCAGTCAAACTCCATGTAATAATTGTCAATTATCCAGCCTGTCATGGAAATCACATCGGCATATTGTCCTTGGTCAAATGCTTTTAGGGCACGAATATAGGTCAGCTTTATCTGGCATTCATTTCGCGGGAGGAATAATTCCGTTTCAGTAAACTTTTCAAGGGTTGGCATAATCGCTTCCAATTCGTGCCATCTGCCCGATTTTGCCAGTGCTTCTCCTTTCAAAAAAGCAAAGAAAGGATGCCCGGGAAATTGCAGAACCAGGGGTTCCACCCATTTTAAAGCCTCATCGTAATTTTTTTCCAAATAGAGATAGGCATAGACCAGCATATTTGAGGACTCAATCCAGCTGTAATGTGACAATCTGGCTGCTATTTTCAAATCGATAAGCCCTTGTTCGCCATCGACATCAATCCCAAATAGTTCTGCCATCCATTGAATGATCTGTGGTGATTTACTGGCGTAATATTCCAGGCTTCCCTTGGGCATATATGTATCCCATAAAGCCGGTTCGAGTCTTTCGGCTACCCTGACCATTTTATATCCCTGATAGCCTGAATAGAGGACGTCCAGCCATGCTTTTTGGGCCAGAGCCACCCTTGCTCTAATCCCATAGGTTGAACCCAGATACAGGTAGTATTCCGCATTGTCAGGGTGGGTTTTGATCAATTGTTTATAGACTGGAATCGTCCGCCGGACTTCCCGGATCAGCACGGCATAGGAAGAATCATATCCCAATTCAGTCTGAGCCTTGAGCCATTTTGCTGCTATGAGTATAAAAGGTGTGACCGGATGGTCAGGATCAGCGATTTTGGCCGAATCAAGTAAAGAAATGGCCGTATCGAATTTATAATTATAAAGAGCGTCAATCCCACTTTCAATCAGAGGCTGGGCTGGTGAACTGATAGAAAGCTGAGCTTCACCTTCCGAGAAAAGCAATAATACAATACAGAAAATGAGAAATTGAAGTCTCAAAGTTCAACCAGTACCCGATTTATCAGAATGCCGGGATAATTCATTCAGCATAAATTCCGTCATGGTCTCAATGAGATCCTTACGTTCGTTTAAGCGCAGTTTTTTTAGCTCCGGGAATCCATTTTCTTTTTCGGCCTGCCATTCCGCAGCAAAATTTCCGGATCTGATTTCTCTCAAAATTTGTCTCATCTTCCGTCTCATTTCCGGATCGATCAAACGCCTGCCGCGGGTATATCCGCCAAATTCAGCTGTGTCACTGATGTTTTCTGCTAAAAAGGAAAACCCCCTTTCGCATAACAGATCCACTGCCATTTTCAATTCATAAAAACAGACAAACCAGGCGACAACAGGCTGGAAGCCTTCATCAACAAGGGTTTCAAAAGCTGCTTTTACAAGCTGAGGAACACCCCCGGTCAACACGGCCTGTTCCCCAAACAGGTCAGTTTCCACTTCTTCGCGAAATGAGGATAAAAATGCGCCGGAGCGAGTCCCGCCGATCGCTTTTGAATAGGATAGAACCAGTGAGAGAGCGGATTGACTGTAATCCTGTTGTATCGCGATCAAATTAGGAACACCCTGACCTTCGAGATATTTTTCCCTGACAAGTCTCCCCGCACCACTGGGTGCCGCCATTATTACATCTAGTCCTGCTTCGGGTGCAATGTACCCATAATGAACATTGTATCCATGTGCGAATAACAAAGCATCCCCGGTTTTCAACTCAGCCGCAATTGTGGAATTAAAAACATCAGCCATGATCTGGTCCGGGAGGAGAACTGCAATTAAATCAGCCCATCCGGAAACTTCAGAAATCGTTCCGACTACAAAATGATCATCTTCTGCAATTTTCCGCGACCTGCCACTTTCTCGAAGTCCAATCTTGACCGTACACCCTGAATCTCTAAGATTCAATGCTTGTGCCCGGCCTTGATTTCCATATCCGATTATACCAATATTTTTTGATCGGATCAGGGTGAGCTCGGCATCTTTGTCAAAATAGAATTTGGTTTTTTTAAACGTCATTAAATTGGTTGTCGAGACTGTCGGTTATGGGATATAATATTGTATGCAATTCCTTTTTACAATCTGTAGGTCTGGAGATTTCAGCGATGCTTTGTTAACGAAGAACACAATCAGAAAATCATGCTGTCTTGTAACAAGCTGATGTTATTTTGAAACTTTTAGGATAAGCATTACAGATTGAAAGATCCTTTTTGGAAGAATCCCGGCTGCAGAAGCCAGCGTAATTCACCCAAGCCGGGTTTGAGATCACGCCAGGATTTGATTTTAAACTCAATCCGTGCCATAGCGCCGGTGGGGAACCGGAGATTTCCGCCATCAATCAGAAAAGAGGCCAAGCCGGACCAGGAAGGCTCGTGCCCCACCAGCAAAACGCACCGGTACTTATCCTCCAGATTATTCAGCAGTTTCATGATAGCGGCCGCGTTACCCGCATACAGAATACTCATTATCTTCAGCGGACTTTCCCAACCACCTGATTCTATGGATATTTCCGCTGTTTGTCGTGCCCTTGCTGCCGAAGAGGATATTACCAGATCGGGGGTTTGCCCGGAGAAGGCAAGGATTCTGCCCATCAAACCCGCACAAACAATTCCCCTTTCTGCCAGGGGACGTTCATGATCATCAGGATATTCCATGCTCCAGTCCGACTTGGCATGACGATAAAAAATGATATTCCGTTTCATGGGTCCTACCTCCGATCGTTTTATTTAACGGATTCTCTTTGAAAACCTTATGTAAATATAAATTGACTACGTCTAAATTAGAGAACTTTAATATTGTACAATTTGATTGAAAAGGGACATTTTATGGAGAGTGAAAATTACTTCCTGGAACAAAAGATTATAGAGCTTGAAAATGACGTGAAGCAGTTAAAGTCACGTCTTCCGGATTCAAACCTCATAAGTCCAAAGTTCTTCAAAAGGGCATTTGCTGTACTGGGTCATAATCTGGTAGCAGGTTTATTGGTGAGTATCCCCCTGTACATCCTGCTTTTTATTATTGCCAGCTTGTTTTTAGGCGGGACACAATATATGGATTATGGCTACTGATTTTAGGTCAGTGAAGAAGTTTACCTTTTGAATCCCAGCGCACGATCTCTGAAATTTTTTCATCCATCCGGTATTGAACTTCTGAGCTGATCTGACCATTTGGATGATATTTCCGCTCATATCCGTTTTTCTTTCCACGGAAATATTCCGTAACCTGCAGGATTTGTCCGTTCGGATAGTAAAGCACCCATTTACCATGGATTTCCCCGTTGCTGTATTCAACGGTTGATAATAAGTTACCATCTTCGTCCCAATGCTTGGCCGTACCGTCCAGCTTCCCGTTTCGATAGGAAGCCTCATACTCTAACTGACCGTTTGGATATTTAGAACGTTCAATAGTGTACTGGGGCAACTTTGCAGTTGAGATGACAACCCGATCCGAACTTTCAGATTTTTTATCAGGATGGACCTCTTTATGTGGAATTCTGACAGAACAATTCACCATAAATATCACAGCACTCACGGCCAAATATTTTAAAACATTGTAGTTCATAATCCATAATTTACGACAATCCTGTAACGGATGACCAAATAACATTAGTGGTACCAGTTTATTTTACGGG
>JAADGM010000006.1 GCA_013152375.1 FCB group bacterium
TGATGTAAGACTGATTGCCATGTGGTCCGCAAACCGAGACCAGGAATGTCCCGAAGGGGAAGTCGGTTATGTAAGTCCCTCCTGCAGCAGCATTGTGCAGGAGTCCGGTGAATTTGCACAGATATTTACCGGTTTTAATTTCGGACAATCTCTTCCGGGTGATCTGAATGGCGACGCCAATCTGGATGTGCTGGACGTGGTTATGATGGTGAATTATATTCTGGATTATGAATTTGATGAGTCCGGTGACCTTACCGGTGACGGACTGTTAGATGTGCTGGATATTGTCGCCCTACTGGAGATCATCCTGAACTCACCGGGACTTTGACTTTTTGCATGATCCCAACGGCTCATATCATCGCTCATACCGGCCGATCCGCAATAAAGTCTGCACATTCACTGTTGGTTCTCTATGAATCCTAAAAAGCATCATTCTGATAAGTCCCAGTCTCATGTTCCTTGCCGGATATGAGGAGTCCCTTCAGGGCTGACATAGGGGCAATTCATATTCTGTTAACATTCAACCCCGTTTGGGGTTGTATTTTGGAGTGCGGCGACAGTGTCGCTGTGATATTATCAGCATTGGAGTGCTGCTGCGCTTGCAAACCGTTTAAACGGTTTTTCCTTCCTTCGTCCTACCTTTCCCACGGATAAATCCGTGGTCTGCCTGGCCCCCTGAAATTGGGCTTCCCCGACAGCCCGGAGGGTGGCGGTATTTACCTGACAACGCAGTACGTCTCCCGCGCCGCATCTCTTCCCCTGTCGAGGGGAAGTGTCCGCAGGATGAAGGGGTCAGGAAAAAAATGAAAAGTGTTTACCCGACAGCCCGGAAGATGGCGGGCCTGCCCGACGATGCTGTGTATTGGCCGGGTTTACCCGACGATGCTGTGCATCGGCGGGCTTCCCCTGGGGCTAATGTAAATTTATTAAACTATATCAGAGGGTTCTTTATAATACCAATTTGCGACTTTGATTCACGGGCAGGAACAGCTTATTATTGCCCCTCAATTATGGCTAAAATATTCAATCTATTTCTCAGTTGTGCAGGCGGACTCGAGGAAGTCTGTTGCCGGGAACTTGAGCGTTTGAAAATTACTGATTGCAGACCCGCTATCGGCGGTGTCCATTTCACCGGTACTCTGAAAACGATGTACAGGATCAACCTGCACAGCCGCATCGGCATCCGGCTGCTGGTAAAAATCGCCAAATACCACTGCTCCAGCGAAGACGAACTGTACCATAAGGCTCTGGAAGTCCCCTGGAACCTCTATCTGACAACAAATATGACTTTCGCTGTTCACAGCTTTGTGAGCAATTCTAAAATCCGCCACAGTAAATATGCCGCCCTGAAGCTGAAGGACGGTCTTGTGGATGCCATGCGCAGAAAATTCGGCCAACGGCCAAATGTAGATGTTGAACATCCCGATGTTCAATTTAACCTGCATCTGAACAATAATATTGCTACCCTTTACCTCGACAGCTCAGGGAGGCCGCTCTCCAGAAGAGGATATCGTACGGTTCTCCACAAGGCCTCCCTGAATGAAGCCCTTGCCGCCGGGATTCTCTACCTTGCAAAATGGGATGGTAAATCAGCTCTTTACGACCCGCTCTGTGGTTCGGGAACATTCCCCATTGAGGCTGCTATGATGGCGGCAGATCAGGCGCCGGGACTCCTGCGGAACCGGTTCGGGTTCATGGGCTGGAAAAATTACAATCGGGAACTGTGGGACTCTCTGCGAACGGAGGCTCAACAGCGTATTGACCATTCCAAGATTCCATCTATTTATGGTAGTGACGGTCGCGGCGATAATATTACACTGGCCGAACGAAATTCCAAAGCGGCAGGACTCTCGGGAGTCATCAACTGGTCTGTGGCTGATATCAGTGAATTCAGACCGGCGGGCAATGCTGGGCTCATCGTCTGTAACCCTCCCTACGGAGAGCGGCTAGGGAACCCTGACCAGTTGAAAAACCTCTACCGCATCCTGGGAGATGTCTTCAAACAGCATTGCAGCGGACACAGCGCCTATATTTTCACTGGCAATCCGGAACTGGGTAAAGCAGTCGGACTGCGGACATCCGCCAAAATACCACTGCGAAATGGGAATATTGACTGCCGGTTATTGAAATATGACCTCTACGAGGGTACCAGAAAAAAATTTCCTGCTCCTGAAAAATCGGGAGACAGCACTTGATAACTTCAACAGTGATCAGATAAACTTCAAAAGGGAACATATTATCCGATGAAAATCTATTTTTCAGGCTCTATTCGCGGCGGGCGCCATGACGCCTCTATTTATAAAGAACTGGTGGATCATCTACAGAAGTACGGAGAAGTACTCACGGCTTTCATCGGCTCTCTCGATCTGCCGGAACTGGACGAGGCCGGCGTCACTGATCAGGAGATCTGGCAGCGGGATGTGCGCTGGGTCGGGGAGGCGGATGTGCTGGTGGCGGAGGTCACCCAAACTTCCCTGGGTGTGGGCTATGAGATAGGTCTGGCCCGTAAAGTCGGTACACCCGTCCTTGCGCTCTATCGGGAAACACCGGGTAAAAGGCTCTCGGCCATGGTTGCCGGAGACCCTAATGTAAAAGTCATCCGTTATACTAAACTGCCGGAGGCGGTTGCCGCAATCGATGAGTTCCTGCCAAAATACCGACCCTGAACCGTGCATATCGGTAATCTCAAAATTGAAAACCCCATTTTTCTGGCGCCCATGGCCGGTGTTACGGATCATCCCTTTCGGGTTCTCTGCCGGGAATTCGGTGCCGGTGTGGTTTATACAGAATTCGTCAGCGCGGAGGGCATTGTAAGAGGCAGTGACCGGACACTGGATATGGTCTATTTCACGGATGACGAAAGACCCATCGGCATTCAGATTTTCGGACATGATCCACTGGCGGTGGGTGAGTCTGCAAGAACCCTTTATGAAAAAGTCAAACCGGATATCATCGATATAAATTTCGGCTGTCCCGTTCCCAAGATCGTGAAACGCGGTGCCGGTTCCGGGGCGCTTAAAGATCTCTGCCTGATGGATGAGATCGTTTCATCGGTGGTCTCTGCGGTCCCGGACATTCCGGTCACCGTGAAAATGCGGTCCGGCGTAGATCACAATTCCATTGTCTCAACTGATGCGGCCCGCCGCCTTGAAACCCTGGGGATCAAGGCCATCACCCTGCACCCCCGCACGGTGAAACAGCAGTACACTGGCTACGCAGATTGGCGGCTCATCAGGGAGATGAAGGAAGCCGTGTCAATCCCTGTCATCGGTAATGGTGATATCACCTGCGGCGCGGATGCCAAAAAAATGCTTGAGGAGACAGGGTGTGACGGCATAATGCTGGGTCGGGCGGCTCTGGGAAATCCCTGGATATTTACGGAAGTGCTGAATTATCTGGATGGTAAACCGACTCCCCGCCCGACACTTGAAGATCGCCTGCGCCTGTGCCGCAGACATCATGAGATGCTCAAATCCGTACACCGGGAAATTCATGCGGTAAATATGACTAAAAAGCATTTTGCCTGGTATCTGAAAGGGTTTCCCGGGGCTTCGGAATGGCGTGTAAAATTCATGCGGACCAAATCCACGGAGGAGATCGGTGTGCTGCTCGACTCCCTTATGACCGCTTTTAAGGTTGAGGATCTGTAGAGCGGCGAAAGTGTCGGTCAGTCGGTAAAAAGAGGGATTGAAGTTCCGATATAAAATGACATATAGGTGGCGTCGAGCTTACGGCTGATGTATCCGATGGTCTGATCATCTTCATCGATCACGGTGACCGGTCTCCTGATCCCGGGAATCATCGTGTACTGCACCCCCACATCCACACCGAAACGCCGGTGAATGAAGATGTTGGTCCCCAGTTCCAGCATCCAGCCGAAGTGAAGACGGGCATCCAGCACTTCGGTATAGGACTCATCAGAATCTTCTTCGCAATCTCCCCACAGCCAGCACCACAGGCCTGAGTTTCCGCTCCAATCCCATTTTATCGTTTCTGTAAAGAGAAACAGACCGCCCTTGAGACCGATATAGGGCCGGAGAGCCCCTTTCGACGTGGGCGAAGTCAGGCGCGGGCCAATGGTCAGGCCATAACTCTGTTCAGAATTGGTGACCCGCACGGAGGTCCAGAAATCCTCCTCCCACCACTCCTCCCGGCGAAATTGCAAATACTGGAATCCCGCATCATAGCGGATAAAAGGATAATCGGGATCTACGTAGGATGCGACAATTCGCAGTGATATGCCAGGATCGACATATTTTTCATAATCCGCCTGCGGCAGGTGAAAACCGCCGTCCATCTCATAGTAGAACCTTGAAAAAAAGGAACCCGCCTGCAGGGCAGTACCCAGCAGAAGCATCACGAAACAAGCTGATCCGAGACTCCTAAAATACCGGCGGTTCATCCCGTCACCGGTTTTACAGGCTGATAGATCAGGAGTTGGCCTTCCTGAAGGTATCCATAAAATCCGCTACCTTTTCGGCGCCTTCCAGGGTCATGGCATTATAGAGTGAAACGCGGACTCCACCCACACTGCGGTGACCCTTGAGCCCTACAAATCCGGCAGCCTTTGCCTCCGCTACAAACCTGGCTTCCAATTCTTCCGTCGGCAATCTCAGAGCGATATTCATCCAGCTCCGGCTGTCTTTTTCAACGGGGCCGCGGAAGAAATCCGGGTAAGCATCGATAAGATTGTAGATCAAATCTTTTTTCTGTCGGTTGACGGCTTCGATTCCCGGCACACCTCCCTGCGCTTTCAGCCACTCCAACACAAGTTTTACAATGTAGATGGTGAGAGAAGGCGGTGTGTTGAAAAGTGAATTTTTCGAAGCATGGGTGCGATAGTCGATCATCGTGGGCAGACCCGCTGCACATTTCTCCAGCATGGATTCCCGGATGATGAGCACCGTCACGCCGGACGGACCCAGATTTTTCTGCGCTCCGGCATAGATCATCGAGAACTTCGAGAAGTCAACCTGATGAGATAAAATATCCGAAGACATATCGCAGATCAGCGGGACATCGCCGGGATCCGGGAAGTGGTGGAACTGGGTGCCTTTGATCGTGTTGTTCGAGGTCAGATGCAGATAGGCCGCATCCTCCGGAAAATCGATGTCTTCCGGCTTTGGAACGTAGGTATAACCGGATGCCCTGGAGGAAGCCGCCAGGTGGACGGAGCCCAGGTTTTCCGCCTCCTTGATGGCCTTTGAAGACCAGGTTCCAGTGTCAACATAGGCGGCAGTGCGGCCTTCAGGCAGGAAATTCATGGGGATGTACGCAAATTGTGTAGAGGCCCCGCCGCCCACAAAAAGCACCTTAAAGGAGTCATCCAGCCCCATGAGTTCACGGATGAGCGAAATCGCGGCATTATGAACCTCATCGTATTCCGCTGAGCGATGGGAAATCTCCATTATGGACATCCCCGTCCCCTTGAAATCCAGCAGTTCCTGCTGCACAATTTTTAAGACACTCAGGGGCAGCGTGGATGGTCCCGGATTGAAATTATAAATTCGTTTCGTCATTGTTTCCTCCGTTACTTCAATTGATATTTTACTGTCTAATTGCCGGCTTTCGTGGTTTCCCCTGGGGGAGCAATTTATTTACCGTTTACATATTCCCCTATGAGATCTTCGATGATCTCTCCGATGCGCAGGAGATTTTCTTTTGTGGATGCCCCCAGGTGAGGGGTCATGGTCATGTTGGGTGCTTCGCGAAGCGGTGTACTTTCAGGCGGGTCGGAGTACCAGACATCGTTTCCAAAACCGGCCAGTTTTCCCGACCTCAGCGCCGTCGCCACATCCTCTTCCACTATCGTTTTGCCCCGCCCTGTATTGATGAGGATGGCACCATCTTTAAATTCCTTCAGCAGATCGCTGTTGATGAGTCCCTCTGTCTCGGGAGTGAGCGGCATGTGCATGGAGACATAGTCCGAAATATTCAGCAGTGCTTTCAGAGTCTTTTTCAAGTCGGCATGTTCACTGAATTTCACATAGGGGTCATACGCTGCGACGGTCATCCCGAAAGCTTTTGCCCGGATGGCCAATTCCGTCCCGATCCGCCCCAGGCCCACAATCCCCAGGGTTTTGCCGTAGAGTTCAGTTCTTTTCAGCTCTTTTTTCAGCCATTTTCCTTCCGCCATTGACTGATGTGCCCTCGCGATATGATTGGTCACCGCCATCATCAACGTGAATGCCAGTTCAGCCACGGCAATAGCTGAAGCAGCAGCCGTATTATGTACGATGATTCCTTTTTCCCGGGCATAGTCGAGGTCCACATTATCCAGTCCGACACCCCCGCGGATCACCAGCTTCAGCTTGGGTGCACCGTCCATATACTCGCTTGTGACTTTGGTTTTACTGCGGATGAGCACTACTTCCGCCTCAGGCAGACGTGATTTGTCACTGGTCACTTCCCCGAATTTATTGAGCTTTGCAGGTAAACCCGGGTCAAATGCGTCTGAAATTAAGATCAGCATGAAAACTTCCTTTCAATTTTTTCTGTGTTGTTATCTTTCCCAACGGTTGTGAATTTTTTCTCCCGAAGATGAGCCTGTGTTCACCGGAGTTACAGGATATACACGGCCATCCCGCTGCGCAGTTTCGGCTCAAACCAGGTCGATTTCGGGGGCATGACCTGGCCGGCGTCAGCGACCTTCAACAATTGTGATATGGTCGTTGGGTAGAGTGAAAAAGCGATGGAAAATTCTCCTGAATCCACCAGCCTCTCCAACTCTGCCGTCCCCCTGATCCCTCCGATAAATTTAATTCTTCTGTCCGTTTTGGGGTCTTTGATCCCCAGAAGCGGGTCGATGAAATTTGACTGCAGGATAGCCGCATCAATGGAGCCTGTGGGATCATCTGGATCAAAACTGCCGGCTATGGAAGTGAGTCGGAACCAGTTCCCTCCCACATAAATCCCGAAGGTCCCGGCTCTGTCAGGGGAAACCGCGGCGGCGGCCGGTTCGACGGTAAACCATTCTCCGGCCCGGCTGATCAACTGTTCTGCGGACAATCCGTTTAAATCCCGGACAACCCGGTTATAGGGCAGTATTTTCAGCTCACTATCGGGGAAGATCACCGTGAGAAAAAAATTATAACTTTCGCGACCATTATGCCGGGGATTGGCAGTCCTCTTGCGCCGGCGAACTTCCGAGGCCGCCTCACTGCGGTGATGACCATCCGCAATATACAAATTCGGGACTTTTTCAAAAGCCATCTGAATCTCGCTGAGCGTCTCCGCCGATTCGATGACCCAGAATTCATGACGGACACCATCGTCAGCTGTGAAGTCAATCTCAGGGGCTGTGCTGGTCAATTCTGCAAAGATCTCATTCACCTGAGGGGTTGAACGATAGGTGAGAAAAACCGGTCCTACCTGTGCATTCAGATAGGCTATATGATTAGCCCGGTCGCTCACTTTTTCGGGCCGAGTATGTTCATGCTTCTTTATGATGCCCCGGTCGTATTCATCAACCGCCGCCAGCGCTACCAGGCCCGTTTGACGAACCTCTCCCATGGTCAGACGATACAGGTAAAAACAGGGTCTCGGATCTCTTATCATCAGTCCCCGGGATTCCAGGTCAGACAGATTCTCTTTCCCCCTGCGGTAAACATCAACGCTGTAGGGGTCCATCCCGTTTTCGAATTCCAGTTCGGCCTTGTTCACCCGCAGGAATGAATTGGGGTTATGTTTTACAATCTCACGGGCTTCAGCCGCGTTGAGGACATCGTAGGGTGGTGATGCTACTTCTTTTGCAGTTTCTGGATTCGGACGCAGGGCCCTGAAAGGTTTCACGGTTGCCAATAAAATTCCTCCGATTAAATTTGAGTTAAGGGTGAACTATGCATCAGGCAGCATTTTTCTGATTTTCTCCAGGCGGGCAGGTCGATCGGCAGCAAATTTCCGAATGGCTTTAAGCTGCCACCTTGCCGAGAGATGCGCCTCTTCGATCACTTCCGGGATGGTACCCCCTGAACGCCAGCGGTTATCCCAGTCCGATGACAGTGAATATGTTTTTACCACAGGATGTTTGATCCAGTTTTCCATGAGCTTCAGGGCCGTATTCGTAATGATCATGGCATCCTGCCATTCGGTTGCACTGATGACAGATTCCTGATAGGCCTGACTCTGCAGTTGAAAGAGGCCGTGGGAGAGCGCCGCCACGATCTTGACATTGGGTCCCTTTGCGTTGATCTCCGGGAGAATACTGACCAGTTCGTCAATCGGTTTCGTCCCGCGAATGATCACGACCCCCTCAGAAGGTCTGCCTGCCGAATAATCCCGGATGAGATAGGCTCCTTTGGCGGCTTCAAAATGGCTTGCCATTCCCAGCGCTTCCCGGTCAGGGATCTCAACCGCGGGCCGGGTCAGATGCAGGGCGATGATGGGGATATCGGTGCCCAGTGCCGCACCGAGCATCACCGGAACCTCGTTGTACTCGTAAGGATACAGGTTCAGGATCTGACCTTCGGGAAACAGCTGCGTTACCCCCGGAGCAAATATTCCGAAATGGGTCCGGCTGTCCTCCGCAGTCTCGGGTCCCGAATGCCCCGCCACCCAGATGGTTTTACCGATCTTCAACTGGGTATCCTGGGCCATCTGACTGTATAGCCGGTAGGCACCGTATTTCAGATAGGCGAAGGCACCGTAAGTACTCCCGGCCGAAAGATAACCGTTGTAGTTTCCCTCGAACGGCGACGTACCGAGATTGACGCAGGCAATCCCCACATTAATCCCCGCATTGGCAAATTCAGTGATGCACTGGGGCAGGAGTGTTCCCTTCAGGTTTGTGTTGCGGTCGTACATGCCAAAGTCCTCTGCTCCGTCCCAGCCTTTTGAAAATCCGACAATATTTGTGGACCCGGCAAGATCGGCCGAGTTCACCAGGAACAGCGGGCGGCCGTATTTCTCATTTGTGTAGGTATTGATCCAGGAACCGAAATCGGCAAATCCGGCCCGGTTGGGCGCTTTTTCGCCGGCCGGCTTGTACAGGCTCACGGGATAATTTTTATAATCGTAAATGACGGGATCATCCAGGGGATTGGCTTCGAATTTCTCCGCTCCGGGCAGTGTTTCCGGCACGCTGTCCGCCAGACTGATGAGTTTATCCGCCAGAAAATCGAGATAATCGGGCTTACGGTCGAAAAGCGACATCACGGATTTCAGAAGCTCCGCCATCTGCCGCTTTGTCTCTGCGTAATCAGCGGGAGCCGGTGTATCCATGAACGGAATTTCCAGGCCGTATTTGTCGGCAAAGTCTCTTTTTGTGTGCCAGAATTCAGGGGAATTCGTCTTGTGCGGAGCGCCGTGGCTGGGGGCATCGTATTTATAATAACCTCTCCCCTTGCGGGTTTTGACATACAGGAGTTTCGGCTGATGCGGGTCGTCATCCGCAAACAGGTTTTCATAGCCCTTCAGAATGGCTTCAAAATTGCTGCCCTCTGCCACACCCTCAACTTTCCAACCGTAGGGTTCAAACCAGTCTCTTGGTGTGCCGTGGACGACACTGCTGAAGGGACGATTATCGATGCCCCAGTCATTCCAGTCCAGCACGGTTATAAAATTTCCCAATCCCAGACCGAAGGCGGAGTTCTTCGTCTCATGGGAAACACCCGCCGTGAGCCCTCCTTCACCCTCGACGGCAAAGACTCTGACCTGTCCGAAGCCGGCATGTTTCAGGGCCAGAGCCTGTCCGGCCGCAATAGGCAGTCCGTGACCGCTAGGTCCGGTGTTGGCTTTAAAGAAGAGGGTTTTGCCTTCCATTTCTGCATGACCGGGCAGTCCGCCTACCCGGCGCAGTGTGAGCAGGTCCTCCCAGTAGAGGGTAAAGTCTTTGCCAAGGGGAGTCTCGTATTTTTCGTTTCCGGTAGCACTGTATTTCCGCCGCAGGGCTTCGTTAAAGACGGCGAGAGTGCCATAGATCAGAGGGTTCGTATGCCCGGCGCTGAGGATGAACCGATCAGCAAAACGGGCTGCGGGATTGCGCACATCCCAGTGCATCACACCGGAGAGCAGAGTAGCCAGCACAACGTGAACTTTAGATCTCGACCCACCGGGGTGCCCGCTCTGGCTCAGGTTCAGCATGATGTCAATGCACTGATCCACCTGGTCTGCGAGGATAGTCCAATATTTCAATTCTGTCTTTAATTCGGAAATCGGTTTCATAAAATATCTTCTAATGGTTAAAAAGTGATTCGAACCTGCGGGAAAAATTACATGGAAAACAGATTGCAAAACACGGGTTAAGCACTTGACAAGTGTACAACTTTGGAAGGATCAGACTGCATCGATACCGGGCAGCAGCCGGATTTGAGGATAAACCTTTATGAATTATTTACAGGAAAGTGCACCTAAAAGGTAATTTTTTTGCATCTCTTTTGACATAACCGGTTTCTCATACCGATTCTTCACAGTCACTCCTTTTGGATTGTGAACGATTTGAAAAATGAATCGGTATCAATTCCAAGGCAAGTCCCCGGGGAATTAACCAAAGTTTCTCATCCCTCGCAGTCCGGCAATTGCCAGGCATAGACATATTAAATCCAGGAGTTGCTAAGTTTCATCCTGGGCGGTCGAATTCAACACGTCATTTTTCATAAATAGCAGCAGGCTGCAGCCGGGAGCGGAGGATGCCGGTCAGCAGGGTTAGTCGAATGGATGATGCGGGCCAGGACGGACCAGCTCCGTCTGGAGAATACGCCCCTTCTGGTGCTGCAGAAGAAATGTTATCCAACATCTCATTCATAATGTGACCACATGCGAAGTATTTTTACGGTTTTCGACTCTTCCAGCACTTGATAAACCAAGCGATGCTTAATGTTTATTCGTCTGGAATAGGCACCAGTCAGATCACCAACCAATTTTTCGTAACCCGGTGGATTTGTAAATGGATCTACTTTTAGTAATTCTAATAAATCGCGCACTTTTGATTGGAGCCCGCTTTGTTTTATCTTTTCTGCATCTTTCTGGGCGAATTTTGTGTAGACTAATTTCCAACTCACAATTCAATTTTCTCAAGGCATTCATCAATAGGTGTCTTCATTCCTGCTATGATTGATTCCCGCATGCCCGGAATTGATACCAGGTACAGGGTCTCCTGAATGGATCTCCAATCTTCTTCGGATAATAGTACTCCGTTTGTGTTCTTACCCGTTATTTGCACGGGTTCGTGTGATTTAGATGCCTCCTCAAGCAATTTGTAAAGATTTGCCCGGGCATTGGTCACATTAATTGTTTTCATAATGTCCTTAATTAGATTTTAATAACGTACGTAATATAGTACGGTATATCAATATATATTCACCACATTTTGAAAGATGGCCAACTAATAATGAACTACCCTGCAGCAAGCGGTGGTGAGTTAATCAAAGCTTCTCGTCCGGCGTAGTTCGCCAATTGCCCGGCAGGTGGAGTTTGACCGTAATTCATGCAAGAATCATGATCTGAACAATTCAATATAATCTTCAAAAGCAAATAATCTGTTGCGTTTGAAACCAGTTTTTTCTATTAATATTTTCAATTTTACAAAATCATCAATCAATCTTGATGCAGTCGAAAAATGAATTGAGAGCGCTTTTGCCGCATCGTCTGTATCCATTATCGGTTTTCCGTACAAATACTGCAATAATGATCTTGCCATCTGCTGCTTCCTGCCAAGGGAAGTTATCATGAGCTCCACTGAACTGCGCAACCGGATAATTTTTTTAAATGTTCCAATTGAATCCTCGGCCGTTCGTCGCACCCCTTCCAAAAAGAATTTTAACCATTGGTTTAAATCATTCTGTACTCTGACCCGGGTCAGGTTGTCGATATAAATCGGTCGGTTTTTTTCAAAATAATCCGACAGGTACAATGTTGGTTTGTTCAGTAATTCATTACTCACTAAAAATAAGGTGATCAATAATCTTCCAATCCTGCCGTTACCATCTAAAAAGGGGTGGATGGTCTCGAACTGATAATGGGCAATCCCTATTTTAATCAGTGCAGGAATCGGATGATTGGTTTCGTGGAGGAACTTTTCCAAATCAGACATCAAATCAGGGACCGATTCATGGTGAGGAGGGATATAAAGAGCATCCGATAAACTGCTTCCGCCAATCCAGTTTTGACTGCGACGGAACTCACCTGGTTGTTTGTGCGCTCCTCTCACGCCTTGTAATAATATTTGGTGGGCCTGCTTCAACAGCCGATTGCTTACCGGCAGGGTTGAAAGACTCTCAATGGCAAAATTCATCGCCTGTAAATAGTTCTGAACTTCCTGCCAGTCGTCTTTTCTTTCCGGACTTACATATTTTTCTTTTCCAATCGCCTCATCGATATTGGTTTGAGTGCCCTCAATTCGGCTGCTTGAAGTTCCCTCTTTGAGGACGTGCATTTTAATAAAAAAATCTACATTGGGAACCAGCTGCGAATAGGCGTTCAATTCCCCCAATTTGAGATTTGCCTCGCTTAGCCGGGTGTTCAGATCGGCATCATCTATTTGCCACGGCAGATTAACCGGGTTGGGTTCAAAACTTTTGTACCGGTAACGCTGGCAGTATTTACCGGCTTTAAATCCGGAAATATTCATTATCAGCTCCTTTTACTCCTGCAAATATACGCATTCTTATTTGCACACTACCACTTATATGCAAATATATAAAATCTTATTTGCAGATCACATCATTTTTCATAATGTTCTAAGAACTTCTTTGAATTAACCGAATCACGGGGGGCTCCCGGCAGGGACCAGCTGGCCAGCTAATCCTCCTGCAGTTCCGGCAAATTCCGGTACAGTTCCAGACAGTCGGGATTTCGCAGGGCGTCTTTATTGGCGACGTCTTCCCCATGGATGATGCGGTTGACGGCGATTTCCACCTTTTTACCGTTGATGGTATAGGGGACGTCATCAATGGCAATGATCTTCCGGGGCACATGCCGGGGTGAACAGCCGGAGCGAATGGCTTTGATCAGAGAGGCTTTGACATCTCCGGTGAGTTCCCGACCGTCAGCCATTTTAACAAATAAGATCACCCTTTCATCATTCTGCCATTTTTGGCCCACGACCACAGAGTCGGCAATTTCAGGCAGGGCTTCCACGACCCGGTAGATCTCCGCAGTCCCGATGCGGACTCCCCCGGGATTCAGTGTGGCATCCGAGCGCCCGAGCATGACGATACCGCCGGTTTCGGTAATGATCATAAAATCACCGTGATGCCAGACTTTCGGATAGGTCTCAAAATAGGCTTTGCGATATTTGCTGCCGTCTTCATCATTCCAGAAATAAACCGGCATGGAAGGGAAGGGTCTCTCGCATACCAGTTCGCCCCGTTCGCCCCATACGGCTCTGCCCTGCCGGTCGAAGCTGGAGACTTTCATTCCCAGTCCCCGGCACTGGATCTCACCGGAGTACACCGGCAGGACGGGATTCCCCAGCACAAAACAGGAGATAATGTCCGTACCGCCTGAAATAGAACTGAGCTGCACATCGGTTTTCCACTCCCGGTACACATATTCAAAACTCTCTTCAGACAGGGGGGACCCGGTGGAAAGGATGGCCTTCAGCTTCGGGAAGTCTGAAATCTTTGCCGGTGACACACCGGCGGCTTCCAGGGAGGCAATGTATTTGGCACTGGTTCCGAAATAACTGAATCCGGAATCGGCGGCGAGTCTGATCAGACTGTCAGGAGCAGGATAGAATGGGTTACCGTCGTAGAGCACGACTGTAGCTCCCACGGCCAGACCCGAAACGAGCCAGTTCCACATCATCCAGCCGCAGGTTGTAAAGTAAAAGATCTTTTCGTTTTCTCTCAAATCACAATGCAGACGCAATTCCTTCAGATGCTGCAGCAGGGTGCCGCCGGCTGAGTGCACAATGCTCTTGGGCAGACCGGTCGTCCCTGAAGAGTACATGACATACAGCGGGTGAGAAAAGGGCAGCCGTTCAAACCGCAGGGGCGCAGGATTCTGCGATAGAAACTCACCCCATTCCACGGCGATTTGCAGGTCAGATAAGGCCGGTTTCCGGGTGTACGACACGACAACGACCTTTTTGACCGAGGGCAGACTCGACAGGATCCCCCGGAGTTTTTCCAGCGAATCAAACTGCTTACCATTATAAAAATAACCGTCCGCAGCAAAAATGATCTTCGGTTGGATCTGGCTGAAGCGGTCCAGCACACCCTTGATGCCAAAGTCCGGGGATGATGATGACCAGATGGCGCCGATGCTGGCAGACGCCAGCATGGCAATAACCGTTTCGGGCAGGTTCGGCATGAATCCGGCGATCCTGTCCCCTTTCATGACGCCTGCGTTTCGCAAAGCATCGGCCAGTTTTTCCACTTCGTCGAACAGTTCCCTGAAGGTCAGGCTTTTTTTCTGGCGGTCCTCACCGTAAAATTCCAGGGCTGTCCGGCCGCTTCTGTTTTGCAGCAGATTTTCCGCATAGTTGAGAGTAACTCCGGAAAACCATTTGGCACCCGGCATTTTATCAGGGTCATCAACCACCGCTGTCACTTCCCCTGAATGAACTACGCTGCTCCAGTCCCAGAAACGCTGCCAGAAATCGGCAATCCGGTTTACCGACCAGTCATATAATGCTGGGTAATCCTCCAGCTTCAGGCCTTCGGTCTTATTCACATACTGCCGAAATTGTGTCATTTGGGCTGATTGGATATTTTCCTGGTTGGGTTTCCACAATAATTTACTCATAGATGATTCCTTTAATCGAATTTCAGGGTGATAATTTGACGCATTTCAAGGCAATTGTCATATAAAAAAGAAGCCGGAACCGACGGGGCCAGCTCCAGCTTCCTGTAAAGCAGTTTCAGGTGGGAATCAGGCTTTGCCGGGCTCGAGGGGCTCAAATCTGGCCTGGAAGAACCGCAGGTATTCCGGTTCATAGGTAAACCGCAGTCCTTTGATGGACTCCCGCCGGGCATAAACATCGGCGATGGATTCGGCCGTCACATCGATATGCGCCTGGGTGTAAACCCGCCTTGGCAAGGTGATCCGTACCAGTTCCAGTTTGGGCCGGTTATGATCACCGGTTGCTTTATTTCGACCGGCGGAAATGATGCCCCGTTCCATGGTCCTGACACCGGCTTCAATATAGATCTCGGCCGCCAGGGTCTGAGCCGGGAAAACATCCTGACTCAGGTGCGGCAGGAATTTTTTCGCATCGATGAACACACCATGACTGCCGATGGGTTTGACAATAGGGATACCGTATTCCAGCAGCTTGTTACCAAGGTACTGGGTCTGCCCGACCCGGGCCTGAATATGATCATCGTGCAGAGATTCCTTAATTCCGATGGCGAGGGCTTCCATATCCCGGCCGGCCATACCGCCGTAAGTGTGCAGCCCCTCATAGATGACCACCAGGTTTTGAGCCTTGCGGAAAACATCTTCGTCATTCGTGGCGAGGAAACCGCCGATATTGACCAGGGGATCCTTTTTGGCACTCATGGTGGCATGGTCCGTGAGAGAGCAGATCTCATGGACAATCTCCCGGACGGATTTGTCAGCGTACCCAGCTTCCCGTTCTTTAATAAACCAGGCATTTTCCGCTACCCTTGTCATGTCGTGCACGACACTGATCCCGTGCTGATCTGCAATTTTCCGCAGCGCCTTGATATTTTCAAGGGAGATGGGCTGACCGCCGGCCATGTTGACTGTCGTGGCGATGCAGATATAGGGGATATTTTCTGCGCCCACCTTGTGAATGAGGTTTTCCAGTTTTTTCAGATCAACATTGCCCTTGAAGGGAAACTCGCTCTCCGTGTCATGGGCCTCGTCCACGATTACATCCACAAACGTACCGCCTGCCAGTTCCTGATGCAGGCGGGTGGTGGTAAAGTACATGTTGCCGGGAATGAAATCCCCTTTTTTGATCAGGATCTGCGACAGAATATGTTCGGCACCGCGGCCCTGGTGCGTGGGAACCATGTGCTTGTAAGCATAATATTCCCGCACCGTGTCATCCAGATGAAAAAAATTGCGGCTGCCGGCGTAGGCTTCGTCTCCGATCATGAGACCGGCCCACTGCCGGTCACTCATGGCATTGGTTCCGCTGTCGGTCAACAGATCGATATAAACATCTTCGGATTTCAGCAAAAAGGTATTGTATCCAGCAGCTTCAATGGCTTTCAGCCGCTCTTCACGGGTCGTCATGCGCAAGTGCTCAACCATTTTTATTTTCCAGGGTTCGGCCCAGGACCGTCTCTTGATCATTCCAGTTCCTTTTTTTTGAGGTTATTGTAAATCAAACGGCAAAATTTAAGTGCCAAAACAGCCGGCAAAATTACGGAGGACTGTGATTTTTTCTTCCCGGATTTTTTCAGAATAAAATAATAGTGTTATGGGGCTTTTCAGGAAGCCCTTTGCGGCTGGTCTTTCTCCCTGATCATGGGAAAAAGCAGCAGATTCCCACCTTTTGAGATCACCGTCACAGCGCCGGAGCGGTCTGTACGCCAGGAACGGGTACCGAGCGCTTCCCAACGCTTTAAAACTGTGGAGGACGGATGTCCGAATTTATTACCCCGGCCCACGGATATGATGCCAATCTTTGCGTGTGTTTTCCCGGCAAATTCCTGAGATGAACTGGTCACCGAGCCGTGATGTCCAATCTTTACCAGGTCCACATTGGCAACGGCACCCATTTGTGCCACGATCTGTTCAGCAGGACTTTCGGCATCTCCCATGAACAGGAAAGAATTGTCTGCATGATCAACCCGGATGATGAGTGAGGCATCATTCAGATTGCGGGACTGCAGAGCCAGCAGACTGTCCGGGTACAGAACAGTCAGGGTCAATTGACCCAGTCTGTAAATCGCACCAGCGTCAGGATGGTCCAGCGTGCAATGCCGGCTCTGAGCATCCGCCTGTACCGATTTATAGAGTTCCGAATGATAGTTTGTTCGGGGTTCCCAGACCGTAGTGACTTTCAACTCTTCCAGCAAACTGACCGCACCCCCGATATGATCGGCATGAGGATGGGTCAGGATCAGCAGATCAACGGCTGTGATCCCACGGTATTTCAGATAGGGCAGCAGCACCCTTTTACCATAATCTTTGCCGAAGCCCGCGTAACCGGCATCAACGATGATCGCATGGCCCCCATCTTCAATCACACAGCAGTCACCCTGCCCCACATCCAGAAAAGTAATCCGAACAACCCGTTCCTTAAGTGCCTGCTGCCATACAAACAGGGATAAGGTGAACAGAGTGAGTATGATCAACCGCTGGAAATAACGCTTTGCCGGTGTGAGAATAAAATACACAAGGACAGGGATTGCAAATACAACCGCCAGACTCAAGCCGCCCAGGGGAAGGCCGGCGAAGGGCAGGGAACTGAAGAATTTACTGACGGCATTCATCAGATAGAGAGTCCCCCAGGTGGTCCCGCCATAAGCAGTCCCGGCAAAGGGATTGATACAATAGAAGACCACCGTGAGAATCCCTCCTGTTACCGCCAGACCTGTGAGGGGAACGATGAAAATATTGGCAAAGATGCCCCACACGGGATAGGACCTGAACAGCAATGCCGCCGGAATAAAAGTCCCCAACTGAGCGCCTGCCGACAGTCCTACCAGGTCGGTGACCAACCTGACAGCTTTAATTTTACGGAGCTTTCTCCAGCGGGGAAAGATGACCTCCCAGGACTGCAGCCTGGGGTAAACTAGCAGGATCCCGGCCACCGCACAGAAAGAAAGCTGAAACGCAGGCGAAAAGAGTTCATCCGGTTTGACGAACAAAATCAGAAATGCCGTCAGGCCGACGATATTCCAGGGATTAACGTCCTTCTCAAAGTATTTCCCCACAGTATATAAAATCGCCATGATCCCCGCCCTGACGACGCTGGGAGGATATCCGGTTAGACCCATATAGAATACCAGTCCCGCGATAATAACTACCGTTTTGAGTCCGTCATTCAGTCGCAGTGTTTTACCGATGAGCGTGAGGATCAGCAGTATGAAGCCCACATGCAGTCCGGAGACAGCCAGGATATGCACGACACCTATCTTCTGAAACCGGGAGCGGATTTCGGGATCGATTTCACCGCGTTCGCCCAACAGAAGTCCCTGCATGACGCCTGCAAAAGGCGCATCAATGGTCTGTTTGAGGATGGCGCTGATCCCATTTCGAATAAGGGCGTATTGGCGGTTTAAGGACCAACTGCCCGCCTTCTGGTCCAACAGCGTGGCTTTCCCGTCTGTTACGAGTACAATACCCTGTCTTCTCAGATATGCGCGGTAGTCAAATGCCCCGGGGTTCCGGGCCTGGTCCGGCAGCGTGAAAATACCCTCAAGCGTAAGCGTGTCTCCGGGCAGCAATTTGAACTCTCTGTCAAATCTTGCCAGTAGGTTCCATTTTTCATCCAGTGACCTGAGGTCAACTTTTACATCATACGAAGACTTTTTGACACTTCTGACGACTCCGGTCATACGGTAACGAGACCCCGGTTTCAGATCCGGCATCGGCCATCTGCAGGCGGCCTGCCAGCGCAGTAACATCATTGTGATGATGATCAGCGGAATAACCCACCGGTAAACAGAAGTGACTAAGATCAGCAACTCGATCGCGAACAGGGACAGCAGGAGGACCCAGGGCAGCCGGAGAACCTGCGCCAGCAAGATGCCCCCTATCTGCAGCGGCAGGAGCTTTAGTATGGGCACCCTGAAGCAATAATTATACAGCGATCTCAAAATGTCTCAGTCTTATAATTTGTACGTTCGTAAACATATGGTAGGACTCTGCCGGGAATCTGCTTTTTGTCACTATTGATCCCCAGCCACCTGATTCTTAAGGCTTTACAGTGCTGATAAATTATGATATCTTACTGATCTCAAGGAATTGGTTTATTGACCGGACTTATATTGTCATATAATTCTTACATGTTTATAGGATTTACGGTATATACGGCATTTATTATGGTCTATCATAGGTATCTCATGCCTATGAGTATTCTAACTCTATAATAAACAATGCTTATTAATTTTCTGCACTATATTTGCCTTGAAAAATTCCGTAAAATTTATTAAAGAAGTTGAAATTTTATAGCTAATAACGGAGAAATAAAAAAAATGTACAAAATATCACTCTTTTTGATTTTATTCAGCACTGTCTTCAGTTATCAGGATTGTAATAATAACCCGATAGGCGGTAATGCCCTGGCATTTGATGGAATTGATGACCGGATCGATGTAGCGGATTCGCCCCTGATCAACAATGGTACGCATGCTCAACGCACTGTCGAATGCTGGTTTAAAATCACTGATAAATCCATAACCTCCCGAAAGCAGGTCATCTATGAAGAGGGCGGTACGACCCGGGGTCTGAATATTTACATTTTTGATAACAGTCTGTATGTGGGAGGGTGGAACAGACCCAATAATCAGTCCGGTTGGTCGGGTACTTTTTTATCCACAGCGGCCATAAATTCGGGGCAATGGCACCATGTCGCATTGGTGCTGGACGGTACAGCTGCACTCCTCCCGGATGCGATCAGGGGCTACCTTGACGGCCAGCTTTTTGGTTCGGGGGACGGTTCGCAGCTTTGGGGCCATAAAGGTGATATCGGTGTAGGATGCGTTGACGGAAAGACGCGTTTCCATGACAGTACTTCGGTCGGAGCCAATGGTTTTGAAGGCCTTCTGGAAGATATAAGGGTCTGGAATGAAGCACGGACTCAGCTTCAGATCGAAAAAAATATGTATTCCGAATTCAGCACGATTCCCGCCAACCTTGTGGCCTGCTGGAAACTGAATTCATCAAGCGGGTTAACCGCTATTGATGACAGCGGTAACGGCAATACCGGAACCCTGACCAATATGGCCGGTACGGAATGGCTGCCCTCCACGGCGCCCATCCCTTTTGTCACAGTAGCCGACGGGAACTGGAGTTCGCCCTCAACCTGGTTGAGTAGTACGGTCCCCAACAGTATCGGCGCCATGGTGACCATCGGGCATGCGGTGACACTGGATACTGATGTCACCGTTGCAAATATTGAATTGACTTCAAATGCTGCCCTCACCGACACTGCCTATAATCTCACACTCAAAGGGGATTGGTACAGCTGCGGCAGCTGTACCGAAACCGGCGGGACCACGGTTTTCAGCGGGGATGCCCAGCAGTCTGTGGCTGG
>JAADGM010000078.1 GCA_013152375.1 FCB group bacterium
GGATGCCTTCACGGTTGACAGCCGTATTGACGGCAGTTACGAACCACCGGCTTTCAGCGCCCTATCGGATGCCTTCACGGTTGACAGCCGTATTGACGGCAATTACGGCCCCCCCACCTTTAGCGTATTATCGGATGGCTTCACTGTTGACAGCCGGATTGACGGCCAGTGGACACATCTTTTTGCCGGAATAACCGAACCCCTGACTGTGGATAACATCCCTCCCGCTGTTGAGATACTCGATCCAAATGGGGGAGAAGTCATCACCGATATTACTGCCTATCCAGTGAATTGGTCTGCAAGCGATGCCTCTCTGGGTGCTACACCGGTCTCGATGTCCATAAGCGTTACCAACGGCGGTGATTATTACCTGCTCGATCAGAATGTGACGAATGACGCTCCCGAGTTCGTGCTGCTGCCCAGGATGAATACTTATGCAGCAAGGATGAAGCTTACTGTCACCGACAGATTTGGCAACAGTCAGACTGACACCAGCGATGATATGTTCACTATATTGGGTTACACTGAAGGATATAGTCGAGTTTACGGCTGGGTGACTGATGTGGAAACCGGTGAGCCGGTGGAAAGCACTCAATTACAGGTCTATCCACAGAGTTCAGGCGGTTCTGCCCTGTCTAACGCTAATGGCGCCTATCAAATGTTCCTGCCCTACGGCAATGGCTATGAGATGACAATTACCCGACCCGGTTTTGAACCGGTGACTGAGACGAATTTGAATTTCGGCGCTCCGGAAGAAAACAGTAATTTCACTCTCTATCCCCTGGGATCCCTCTATGAAGAGTTTCGGGTAATCCCCGTTTCATGGCTGCCCAATCCTGATACCTTAAAAGTCCCTATCGGCGGGACCGGCTATGCCTGGTACATTGCCGAAGGACGGATTGGGGATACGTGGACACCTGTCCCCGATGCCATGCTTATCTACAGGGATGAACAAAATACCTACAGATTTGCCCAGTCCGATATCCTGCCTTATCATCTGATGGTTATTCCTTATCATTTTTCCAGCACCGGTTTAGTGGCCGTACCGGTGCGTGCGGACTATATTGACGGTACCGTTGAGACATTTACCATCGTCAATGTGAATAATTCTAACCTGAGCGCGGGGAACCGACAAAGCATTGAAGCCACGCAGGTACCCCTGGAGTTCACCGAGGATTGGGGATATCGGGTTTATCGGCAATCCTCTACGCAGGGCGGGGCGGGGTCTGGAAACACGAATGGCTTTGCAGGAGGCGGAGCGGGCGCTGTGCTTCGGCTTACCGAAGTGGATTCCGGATTCGGCCCGGAAGCAACTTCCCTGACACTGATCAGACGGGATGATCTCTTTTCGGGTATGGAAATGCCCATAGGACCGCCGGCATTGATTAGTACCGGTATTGTGTCCACCGCTGCCGTAACTGCCAGCTTTCCCTATCAAAACGAATATGAAATGGATTTATCACAGCCGGATGGGTTAAGGGCGGCACTCACCATCTTTCTTTTTTCAGAACCTCTCGTGCTCTACCCCGGCGCCGGAAACGGTATCACTCAAATCACCACCAGTTTTTTGTCCTGGCTGGCCGGCATGTTGATCACTCATGCCGGGGACCTCAATCTGGAAACCCTGCGCACCGCGGATGAAGCGGGTCTTGATGTTTCAGCCGGTATAGAGGTGGAAATTGAATTGGGGTCAGGCGGTTCTTCGGGTAGTCTGTCACCAGGCGGTGATTCCAGCCTGGGAAACGAATTTCACTTGGGCGGCAGTTTGCGGGCAACGGTCGATGGGGCCTTGGAGAAGAAAATTTATTTGACCGGAGCTTACGACGATGAGGCTTTCATCGGACCGCAATTGGTTTCTGCAACGGAGGAGACGGCTGATCTGATCTATCCCTATCGTTTTAACACCAGTGAGCTGCCCGCCGGTCTCGATGTATCCTATGAACTTAAAGGCAGTTGGCAGAACGATGTATGGCAGACAGTGACCCTGTCCGCAGGCATCGAGAGCAGCAGCAGTCAGTTGAACAGTTATGATCTTGGAGGCAGCAGTCAGGAATACCGCTCCTGGTTTCGCATAAGTGATGAAACGGTTCTCAGTGTATTAATGAGCGAAAGCGGCCTCTCCGGGGATATGTCGCAGATCGGTGCCGCTCCGGTGCAAATGACGATTGACAATGATCTGTTCAGCCGGGAACTGGAGAATTTTCTCACTGCCATATACGATTTGCAGGAATCCGGCAATCAGACCAACCTGATCTACGGCGTGGCAGGAAAAGAAAAATCGGATATGATCATTGACAGGGTTTTGGAATTTCCACTTTCGAATCAACCAGCCCTGACTGTGCATATCGGTAACGGTATCGAAGCTGCCACCACTAAATCTTTTAATTTGAATTACGGCCGCTGGGTTTCAGGCCTGCCCTATTTTCAGTACGAACTGACGACAACGCCTCAGTCTGAGATCACTTTCCAGAATGTCTTTGCCCAGCTCTGGGAGCAGCTCACAGTCGGCGACCTATGGAGTGAGTTTGTTGGTTTTATCCAGAACAATTTACAGCCCACCTGGATCACTTCCGGGGCATCCCGGGATCATGCGGTCGTACCCCTGAATGATCGGGGGTCTCAAATTATTCTGTCCTCAAACGCGCTTCCAGACGGTGTTGACTCCGTACTCTGCAGATACTGGGAGTGGACTTCAAACCTGGTAAATGGCAGTATGAACCAGCAGCAGCGCCAACAAATAACCTCGTATGTCCGCGGTCTGCGGAATATCAGAGAACAATCTGCCGGTCTGCACTATGGCATTGGCGGTTTTTTCAGTTTGGAACCACAGGGAACCCTCTTTACGGACAGCACCTGGCTGAGCATCCAGTATTCGGACAGTGAAATTGTTGATTACGATGAAACTGCGCTGTCTCTGTTCTGGGAGGATTCCCTGGGAGGCTGGCATCCGCTGAACTCAACGGTTCACTTGGACTCTAACCGGGTAACGGCCCTGATACCCGAGTGCAGAACCTATACGCTGGCACCCAGACTGCCTCAGGGGTATTTCGAGTTGACAAGCGTCCCCGAAGTACTTCCCGCTGACGGCAGTTCCGTTGCCGTCATTAGCTCGTCTGTTGTCCTGAACAATGACAGCACAGTCGTTTCAGACGGCACTCTGGTAACCGTCTCGGCCTCCGGCGGGACCATTCTTAATGTTGACGAAGCGACCTTCGTTGACGGGATACAGCTTTCGACCATCGGCGGGGTTATAACCTTTCAGCTTCAGTCCGATTCTATTGCTGTTCCCCTGCAGATCACGGCGGTTTCACAGGAGGGTTATGCAATGAGTACGCTGACCCTGGAACAATATGATGTTTCCCCGCCGGATGCACCTGCATTGCTGGAAGCTCTGCCCATGGATGAGGGGCTGCAGCTGACCTGGCAGCCAAGTACAGCTCCCGATCTGGCGGGATATTTCATCTGGTTTGATTCAGATACCAGCGGGGCACCCTATGACGGGACTGCTTCTGTCTGGGGTCAGCCCAGTCCGGTGCAGGTAGGGAAGACCTCACAGGCGACTCTGACAGGGCTGACCAACGGAGTGACCTATTATGCCGCTGTCACCGCCTTCGATATTGCAGGCGTGCAGAGTGAGCTTTCAAATGAGCTCCAAGCTGTGGTGACTCCTTACCAGACCGGGGATGTCAACCAGGATGGGAATATCAATGTGACCGATGTGGTTCAACTCGTATGGATCATCCTGAATGATCTGCAGCTCTCTGAACTGGAGTTAAGCCTTGCAGATATGACGGGTGACGGTGATGTGAATATCTCTGACATCGTTGAATTGGTCTATATCATTCTCAGTCAGTCCGGTAGGGAATGGAACTGACTGATCAGCATGCGCTCATAAATTTCCGGCATACCCCCTCCTGTAAGAAAAGGCTGTTAGAATTCCAATAAAAAACCCCTCCAGGTTGAGGGGTTTTTCGTCGTGAAAACGCGGAGAGTAGAGGACTCGAACCTCCACAGGCCAAATACGGCCC
>JAADGM010000075.1 GCA_013152375.1 FCB group bacterium
TATTTTCTATTCACATTCATCCGGCCTTCGCGGATGTTCTTTCAGGAGGAAGCAAGCCGAACCCTTCAGGATTGAACATGCGGCTGCATCTTTTCTCCACTTGCTAAGGGTACGTGCCCGACGATGCTATCGGCGGTGCCTGCCCAACAGGGGCCTGATCTTCGATAAATCATAATGCAGACCACCATCGCCCTATTCACCCCGATAACAGAGGAAGAATCTTCTCACCGATCAGGAATTTTTTCCCGGTTATGATTTGTAAGTGATACAGCGTGGTTCGCCGGAGAAAAACGTTGCACTTCAAATTTTATGAACTAGTAATAATTATATTTATTTATGTTTTTATAAGATACGATTAATATTATTGAGTCACAATATAAATAGATATTCACTTATGTGTTACCTGGTTATTATGCTGGTCCAGTCTTTGCCGGAGTACTCGCCTGATGAAGCGTATAAACATGACCGGGGTAAGGGGGGTGTCTTTACAAAGGACCCGGGGAACCGGCACACTGTCCCGAGCAGAAAGCTTCCCTGATGATAAGCCTTACCGGTTTACTGATATTCCTTGTATTCCCTGCTTGCTGGTATATGCATTGAAATACGGATTGTGACTTACGCATTCTTCTTTTACCAGAAAAATAAAGAGCCCGGAAATTTTCATTTCCCGGCTTAATCTGTCTATGTCCGGCAATTACCGGACTACACCGGACGAGACGATTTGATTAATTCCCCCCGGGGCATGCCCTGGGGTTAATACCAATTTATTGAAAATGCCGAAATATGCGGATAAATTTGATGAGGTTGTGATGTGCCTGATGAATGATCGTGCGAAACGCATGCCGACCGACGACAGCTATAATAAGATGAGATTGGTACTCATTGTCGTCGCCTTTGTCATATCCGTCAGCTGGGCAGAAGAAGGCTTCTCAGGAAAGGTTTACTTCAACTGGTCCAACGATATGACTGAGGAGGCGGATGGATATAATGAGTTCACCATTAAAAGAACATACTTCACCTTTGAGAAGAAGATAAACGATAATATCAAGGTCAAACTGACCTCAGATATTCTAAAACCTTCGGGGGACGATGCCTGGCATGCCTATCAGAAATACGCCTGCCTCCAATGGAATAGCGAATTGGGAGAGTTTCTGTTTGGCTTACAGGGGATGAATGTCTTCAATATTCCCGAGAAAACCTGGGGATATCGCTTCATAGAAAAATCATCTATGGATAACCACAAATTTGCCAGTTCAGCCGGGATGGGCATTGGTTTCAAACGAACCCTCCTGAAAAATGTACTCCTGCATTTAACGATCACAAACGGACCCGGATATAAACAGTCTGAAGATGATAAATATAAAAAGATCGCAATCCTGCTCATGGCAGGAGAGAAAACCCTGAATAAAAATCCAGGATACAATGCGGGTCTGGTATTCACAACTGAATCGTATGATTACAGCACAACTTTGAGGAGTGTTTCCGTTGTGAAGAATAAAACCGTCATAGCCCTGTTTGCAGGTTTTGCGAAGGCTGCCCTGCGATTCGGAGGAGACTTCTCCCAGTTTACGAATAGCGGATCTGAAATAACAGAGCAAATAATCAGTTTTTACGGCAATTATGATTTGACTGCGCTGATGAGTCTATATTGCCTATATGACAATTTTGATCCGGATGTGGACCTGCCGGGCGATGAAATGACTTCAATCATCGCGGGTGTGAATCTGGCTCCCGCAAAAGGTCTGAACATTGCTCCGAATATCAGATACCGCGCACCCGAAACCGGAAAATCGGAACTCACTGAATTGATGCTGAACTTTGAATTCAGGTTCTGAATTTTAACGTACTTTGTTAAGTTTTCTGAACTGTGATTGGTATATTGAAAAATATTGAGATGAAAAGGAAATTAAGATGCAATTAACAGTGAAAAACAAAATTATCGGTGGTTTTTGTCTGGTGCTGGCAATGGCTATCATTACAGGACTTGTTGGCCTGACCAGTTCCGGCAGGGTAATAAAGGACACAAATAAAGTTCTCAACCACTATCTGAAGTTTAAAGACCTCAGCCGACAAATATCCATTGCCATGCTTCAGGCCCGGCGCAGTGAAAAGGACTATTTCCTTCGCTTTGACGACAAGTACATTGAAAAAGTCGGAGAGTCTGTTGAGACGATAAATACCCTCTCGGCAGGCGTAGATAGTCTCGAATACCTGCCGCCCGATGCCTACGACCAGGCACAGAAGATCAGCAGTCTCGTAGGAGAATATTACAATATATTTTTACAGGTGGTGGAAGACTATCGGCAAAAAGGGTCGCGTGATGCCGGGATCGTAGGCCGGTTCCGTCAGAAAGTGCACGAGATTGAAAGTAAGGTAAAGGAGGCTGAAGCACTTCAGCTGGAAGTTGATATGTTAACGCTGCGGCGTCACGAAAAAGACTATATGTTAAGAGGTGATCGCAACTATGTTGATAAATTATCGGCCGGTGTGAAAAGATTCAAATCCGATGCAGCCGAATCGAAATTAAGTGCTCCTGAGAAAGAACTGTTAACCGGTCTGGCTGATGATTATGAACAGCTCTTTTTGCAGGTTGTTAATATTGATGATGTGATCAACAACCAAATTGAAAAATTCAGAACTGTAATTCATACCGTTGAACCTCTAATAGAAAAAAGTGTAAATCTGGGGACATCTTTAGCACAAGAGGAAACAGACCAGCTGCACGATACCATCAAACGAAGCAATATCCTCATGATCGGGGTTTTGCTCCTGGCAATTGCCGTCAGTGCAACCCTGGCATTTTTTATCACCAAATCGATAATTCAACCCCTCAATCGGGTCGTTGAAATGATAAAGGATATGGCCCAGGGCGAGGGCGACCTGACTGTGCGTCTAAACGTAACCTCAAAAGACGAGTTCGGCGAACTGGCCAGGTGGTTTAACTCCTTTGTGGGCAAATTGCGGAGCATCATAAAACAAGTGATTGACAGCACGGCTCAGCTTAATGCTGCCTCCACTCAAATCTCTTCGACTGCTGAAGAACTGGCAGCAGGCTCTCAGGAACAACAGGCCCAACTTTCAGAGGTGGCCACCTCCATGGAGCAAATGAGTGTCATGATTCTGGAATCCAGTAAGAATGCCGCCGCCACTCAGGATAATGCAAACCATGCCAATACCGCTGCCGGCAACGGGCAGGCGAAGGTCTCCGATACAATTGCCGGTATTGAAGGAATCGCGACAATTGTAAATTCGGCATCCCGGCAGATCGGAGCTCTCGAGAAACAATCAAAAGATATTGGTGATGTAATACAAGTGATCGATGATATTGCTGATCAGACAAATTTATTAGCCTTGAACGCTAACATCGAGGCTGCAAGAGCAGGTGATGCCGGCCGGGGTTTTGCCGTCGTTGCAGATGAAGTGCGCAAACTTGCAGAAAGGACGGTCAGTGCCACTGCCGAAATTGGCGGTAAGATTAAAAAGATCCAGACTGATGTGGCGGAATCCGTGGCGGCCATGTCTAAAATTATTGAACAATCCAGAAATGGCCAGAAAATAGCCTCTGAATCAGGTACAGCCCTGGAAGATATTTCCGAATCAATCCTCGCCGTAAACCAGGCCGTCACCCAGATCGCAAGTGCAACGGAGCAGCAAAGTACGGGCGTCGAGCAGATCTCACGGAATATCGAGAACGTCTCCTCAGTAGCCAGACAGGCCGCCACAGGGGCGGAGCAACTGGCTGCCTCCGCAGAAGAATTGAGTGGTCAGGTTGAGAGTCTGGACAGATTAATGGGACAGTTCAGGGTCTGATGGAAAAGCTGTAAATGCTGTTTATAAAATACTGTACACCCCGATATTGGGAGTTTTGAAGGCGACATTGTCCACATAAAAAAGTGATAAACAATGGCCTAAAATGGCCTTTTGAGACGTTTTTGGTAATTTTCAAATCTAATAAAAAACTCCCGATAAAACATTGTAT
>JAADGM010000054.1 GCA_013152375.1 FCB group bacterium
TGCAGTCGGGTCTCACATTTTCAGAATCTCTGAAAAAATATCCCAAAATATTTTCTATACTGGTGGTCTCAATGATCCAGGCGGCCGAGCTCGGTGGCGGTATGGGACCCATTCTAACACAAATCTCATCTTTCGTTGAAAAAGAAGAACACACTCGAAAAAAATTAAAATCCGCAACCAGTTACCCCAAATTCGTGGGGGGCTTCTTCGGGTTAATTCTGATCGGTGTCATTTTTGGCTTGCTGCCAAAATTTGAAGACATCTTTGCCAGTTTCGGCGCAACTTTGCCTACGCCGACCCTCATCATCATGGGGTTTGCAAATTTTGTCAAAAGTAATCTCATCCTGATGTTCGTAATCGTTGTAGCGATTGTCGTGGGGTACAAACTATTTTACCGCTCGGAAAAAGGGCGCGTTATGATTGACAAATACAAGTTTTCGATCCCCATTTTCGGAGTTATGCAGCAGAAATCAGCCATGATGCGTATTACCATAACCTTAAGTATCCTTATGAAAGCCGGTGTCAGCCTGATAGAAGGGCTAAAGATCGCCTCACAAACGGCAGACAATAAATACATTGACCAGGTGATCAACGGGATTTGCCATGAGATTTCCCAGGGAAATACACTCGGCAGCCAACTTGAGGATTATCCGCGTATCTTTCCGGCCCTGGATGTGAATATGATCTCCATCGGCGAAAAATCCGGTGCTCTGGTCGTGATGCTGGAAAAGGTTGCTGAATTTAATGATCAGGAATTTAATGCGATCGTTGACAAAATGTCCACTATCCTTGAGCCGGTCATGCTGGCGGGTCTGGGAATGATCGCAACGGTATTAGTTTTGGGTCTTTATCTGCCCATATTCCATATGTCAGGCGTAATAAAATGAACTGTAAGACGAAAAAAACAGAGTGCAGTCGTTTTCACTTACGCACCAAACGTGAACAAAGTCACATGTTAAATAAAACAAAAAAGGAGATAATCATGAGAAAAAAACAAGCTGGATTCTCATTAGTTGAGTTAATGATCGTATTGGTGATTATCGGTATCTTGGCCGCAGTGGGCGTACCGATTTACACCAGCAATATGAACAAAGCACGTCAGAGTGAAGCTGATGCAACACTCGGCACCATCCGTACCGATCTGCGGGTGTATTATGCTGAACACGAAGAATATCCTAATCCATACGATGGTGCTGCCGTAGCAGGTGCTGCCTGGAATAACATCCTGGCTTCAGACCTGGATGGGAAATACTTCGATAACACCAATTACACCTACACCAGCACAGATGGTACTGACTTCACACTTACATGTGCTGCTAACGGTATATTGAATGCGGATCGTACACTCAACGCAGCCGGTGTATTTAGCGGCGGTATGGATTAATACTGGTTACTGATAGTTGAAACCAGTGTATAAAATGGAACTCCAATTGATGCTGACGACAGTGCAAGAAAGCACATGATCCAAGAACGGGAAAGAGAATTAAGACCTGAGCAGTCCGGATTTTCAATCGTTGAATTGATGATCGTTCTGGTGATCATAGCTTTGTTAACATCAATTGGAGTTCCTATCTATACCAGCAATATGAAAAAAGTAAGGATGAGTGAGGCCAACGTCTCACTCGCCTCCATTCGGGACCGTCTCAGAGTTTTTTATGTTGAAAATGAGGGAGACGGGTACCCGGTTTCGGAAACTGAAACGACTGTGTTCGATGCCTGGTGGAGCAAGGTCAAAGACGGGGAACTCCAGGGGAGTTACTTTGATCAGGAAGATTATACCTACACGGGCGACGGCAGTACGTATCTGATAAAATGTGATGCAAACGGAGTCCTGGATTCACCGAGGACACTGGATCAGGATGGCAATTTTGCCGGCGGTTTAGATAATTGAAGCATGTTTAATCCCGGCACAGCTCAGACAGCTTATCATTTCCGGATACTCCCCGGAATTACTGTTCCGGGGTATGTTCAACACCGGATCAACTCCCCTGATCTCCTGCGCACTGTCAAGGAGATTTTGTGTTTTCAGAGCACAACGGGAGCAATCGGCTGATGATAATTATGAAGAAAACAAAATATATCAGATTCCAAGGATTTACGTTAGTTGAAGTGACAGCTGCCATCGCTCTGCTCACCATCATGCTGCTGGGGTCATCCCAATACCTCTTCCACTCAAGAAGACAATTGGCGGAGGCCAATCTGAAACATGATGCCTGGATGGCCATGTCGGATCGGATGGAATACGCCCTTGCCCTGGACTATGATGTTATCCTGGACAGCACTCTCCTTGACGATTTGCTGGTTGAACAAGACACGCCCCTGGATATTAACGGCAATCGGGGCTTCAGAACCACCGAAGTCGACATTTTATATACCTCCGGGACCTTTAACGGAGATGGAATTATCGGCAGCGATGAAAATGCCTGTATGTACTGCGGAGAGCTCAACCGCCCTGCCATACTCAGTATGACCTACACTGGGGATGATTGCAGTCTGACCCACAGCTCACAGTCCTCGGGAATGGTTAGCTGCAGTGGTGACCCTCAATTTGCTTCCCCTGTTGAGATTCTGGCAACTAACAGCAGTGACCCGGCCGATCCCACTGCTAATATCTGGTTTGACGGTTATGTGGCGATCGACAGTTCTTTTAATATTAATGCTTATAACGCCATCCAGGACCACCTCGACCTCGATACCTATGTTCATATTCTGGATGTCAGCACCGGTGCGACCCTGCAGACCGTGAAATTTCACACATCCTGCTCCGAGCCGCTCTACCAGAATGATCAGTTTGGAAGCACTGTCCTCACCCGCTTTATTTCAGAATTGGGTGTTGACGTGTGTGGAATCGGGAATAACGGCGATGACGTCACGATTTCTTCCAATCCGGGGGGTGGAGCCGGCGGTGCAGGACTTTCTTTCGGTCATTTTGATCTCGACACGACCGACGGTGCAAATACCAACTTTTTTGAAATAGGAAACGGTAAAACTGATCAGCACACCCATCAATATGATGACAAGTACAATGTGGTCGGGATTGATTTTTTCAACCTTCAGAATACGCATGTTAACCTGCTGGATGCCTTTGATCAAACAGCTAAATTCAAGATCATCATTCTGAACAGTCACTTGTCCGAGGGTGGCAGACTCGTAATTAATGGTGTCTACAACCCAACGGATCCATCCACCTACCAAAGTGTCGTTAATTATGCCGAGGCCTATACTAATGCTGTTGAGTCGATCGGGTCTCCCCCGCCTGCCAGCGTTACCGGTTACACCGATTTTTCATCATTGCCGGTATATTCACTGGACGGCGAGCCGGGAACAACACAGTTGACCAATATTGGTCTGTATTTCAATGTCGATGCCATCGCAAACGCCCAACCGGGAGGACCCTTTAACCTGCATCCCACCAATACGGGAGACACGCGGAAAAACATGTTGGGACCCGACGGTGAATGGCGTAACGGAGCGCTGACGGTCTGGGCAGTGGAAGTAAATCCGGACGGTACGGACAATTTCCAGATCGATATGTCCTCGGGTCACCCCCATATTGTGAGTGGTCTGCTGTGGGAAGGATATTTATTCTGGCACTGGGAAGGTCCTTCGTTCCACGAACCGGGCTGGATCACTTTTGACCCAGGTGACCCGGGTATTGCTAATCAAAATGAAGGTGGCTGCGGTGGTAATGACCCAAATGGTAAAGTTGCGATTTGCCATATACCCGGCTGTAACCCGCAGCATCAGCACACGATAATGGTCAGCCCGAATGCTGTGAATGCCCCCCTTGGACATGGCTGCTCGATGGGAGCCTGCAGTTCGGAAAGCTGCGGATTCTGCGATGATGAACACACCAAACCAGCCCGGTTAACGCTAAAGTACACGGGTGATTACTGCGATGCTTCTCACCATTCTCAGGAAGATAAAAAAGTTTCATGCACGGACTA
>JAADGM010000088.1:0-22992 GCA_013152375.1 FCB group bacterium
GGCGGCGCTCTGGTGATGAATGCAGGGGCATTCGGCAATGAGATATCGGAATATCTAAAACAGGTCAGGGTTCTGCTCCATTCAGGGGAAGAGAAAGTCTATGAAAAACGGGATATGGAGTTTGCATACCGGGAATCATCCTTTCAAGATGATGAACTCATTATCTCGGCGGACTTTGAATTTCCTGCCGGAGATATATCAAAAATTAAAAACCGGAAAGAGAGAGCTTCTCTCAAAAGGAAGAAATATCAGCCTTTACGATACCGCTCTGCAGGCAGCATTTTTAAAAATCCACCCTCATTTGCGGCAGGGTATCTGATTGACCGGGTCGGCTTAAAGGGAGTGCGGTCCGGTGATGCAATGATCTCAGAGCAGCATGCGAATTTCATCGTCAATCTGGGGCATGCTACCGCTGAAAATGTGCTGAACCTGGTTCGTCTGGCCCGGACAAAAGTAAGCGAGCAGTTTGACATCAAGCTCGAACTTGAGGTTGAATTGCTGGGGTTTTCTCCCAAACTGTTAGCTTCCTTTGGATTAGTTTGAGTTTAGAATGAGAAAAGCAGCAAACGTCATCTTCAATATTTTCTTTCTCCTTCTCGGTGCCGGGATCATCGGTGGGGCAGTTTGGTATTCTGCATTCGTTGACCAGTTGACTCTGGAAAAAACTGTCGTCATCGGGAATCACTTTTTGGACTCCGGGAGTGTGGAAAAAGTGGTCTCCAGATACAGGGGCGAGTCGTTGAGGAGTATGGATATCAGTGAACTACAGCGATCTCTGAAAAAGATTGATTATCTGAAAGATGTCGTCGTCAGCAGAAGGTTTCCCTCAACTCTGATTGTGGAAATTGTTGAAAATACACCATTAGCCATCATTCGCTGCTCAGACGGACAGGTTGCCATAGATAGTGACGGAGCAATACTGCCGGTTACCGATAATGTGATATCTTATTTTGCCCTTCCGATAGTGAGCGGCATCACGGATCAATATGCAGTTAGTGAATTAAAGTCCGGGAGCAGAAAAGAGCCCTTGAGAGATGTTCTGCAGATTGTAAAATGCCTATACTCGGATTGTGACTCACTTGCCGGCTGGGTTACAGCAATCAATATTACCAGGGAATATGTTCTTTTAAAAAATAATATGCGCAGGCCAACGGCAATCACCTTTACCAGAAATAATTTTTACAACAATACGGCAATTCTTAATGCCTTTGCAAATACACTATCACCAAATTTGAAACTTGAGGATTTTGAATACATCAATCTCACGATACCCAATCAAATTATTGTCAAGGAAAAACGGACATAACAATATGAAAGATGAACCCAAAACCATCATTAACGGGATTGATATAGGTACCAATAAGATTATTGTGATCATCTCAGAATATTCTGAAAACAATCCTTTGGAGATATTAGGTGTTGGAACCGCAGAATCCAACGGCATGAAGAAGGGTGTCGTCGTAAATATCAATGATACGGTCAACGGAATCCGGAAAGCCGTGGATATGGCGGAAAGTCAGGCTGGAATCAAGATCGAGGCCGCTTATGTTGGAATTACCGGAGATCATATCAGGGGTATCAACAATACCGGCGTGATCACGGTGAGCAAACCCAATACCAGGGTGCCCATGGATCAGGAGATCACGGAACATGACAAAGACCGGGTGCTGGAACATGCCCAGTCCATTACATTACCCCTGGAAAAAAGGATACTGCATGTTCTTCCGCAGGAATTTAAAGTGGATGATCACTCGGGTATTAATGATCCGGTGGGCATGAACGGTCATCGACTGGAGGCAAAGGTCCATCTGATCACAGGCGCTAAAAACACCGAAAAAAATCTGCGTAACTGCCTGGATAAGGCAGAGATAGATGTGATCAAATTTGTTGTGAATCCGCTGGCTTCCGCCGGTTCGGTCTGCGACAAAAATGAAAAGAAATTAGGTGTTGCGCTGTTGGATATTGGCAGTGGTACGACCGATATTATCGTTTATTATGAAGACGGGGTACATCATACGGGTGTTATTCCGTATGGGGGAGACTCCATAACCGCAGATATTGCTCATGGTGTCCAGACTACACTGGAACTTGCAGAAAAGCTAAAGAGCCAGTACGGCATTGCCAAGGAAGCGCTGGCCGGTACTGAGAAGAATATCACCGTGCAGGGCATCAGCGGCCGTCAACCCCAGACCATCTCACAAAAGGAGCTGGCCTCATATATTGAACCCAGAATGAAAGAAATATTGCTGATCGCCCTCTCTGAGATCCGGAAGAGTGATCACAGAGGAGGGTTTACATTCGGCATTGTGCTAACGGGAGGCGGGGCACTTCTGTCTAATATAGAAGACCTGGCACAGGAAATATTCCACCAGCCGACAAAAATCGGGATACCTCTCCTATCTGTATCCGGTATGACGGAATCCATCAAGTCGCCGGAATATGCAACGGTAATGGGGCTGATACAGTACGGCATCGAACATTTGGATGAAGAAGTTGAAGAAAATCCGTGGTCCTCAAAATTTGGCAACTTCGGAGACCGGATCAGGGATTTCTTCAGAAAACTCTATTGATGAGAAATTGAAATTTATTAATAATAAAAAGGGAGCTAAACATGTTATTCGAACCATGTGATCTTGCGGATCAGAAAGCAAGAATAGTAGTGATTGGTGTAGGCGGTGCCGGGGGGAATGCTCTGAATCGAATGATTGAGGATAACCTAAACGGGGTAGATTTCATCGCCATCAATACAGACGCTCAGGATCTTGAGGCCAATAACGCCCAGAAAAAGCTGCAAATTGGCAAGGAATTGACTAAAGGTCTGGGTGCGGGTGCGAATTCTGAGATCGGCCGTAAAGCCGCCGAAGAAAACAAGACCGCAATTGAAGATGTTATTGGTGATGCCGATATGGTATTTATTACAGCCGGTATGGGGGGAGGGACCGGAACGGGTGCTGCTCCGACGATTGCCAGGCTGGCAAAGGAAAAAGGTGCCCTGACAGTGGGTGTCGTGACCCGTCCTTTCGTCTTCGAAGGTCCCAAGCGGATGAGACGAGCCTCTGAAGGGCTCGAAGAAATGAAAAATAACTGTGACACATTGCTTGTGATCCCCAATGAAACATTGCTTTCGATTTCGGATTTGAGCACGACGGTAACGGAATCTTTCAAAATGGCGGATAGTGTGCTGCATCAGGCCACGAAAGGGATCTCGGACCTTATCAATGTACCCGGGTTGATCAATCTGGATTTTGCGGACGTCAAAACCGTGATGGAGGATATGGGAGATGCCATCATGGGAACCGGTATCGGACATGGAGAAGAGCGAGCGATCCTGGCGGCCCAGCAGGCAATTAATTCACCCCTTCTGCACGACATCTGCATCAAGGGTGCCAGCGGATTATTGGTAAATATAACCGGGCCTGAGAATATGACGATTCATGAATTGAACGATGCTTCGGGGATTATCTATGAAGAAGCGGGAGAAGGAGCAAACATCATCCTTGGATGTGTGATTGATAAGACCATGGCAGATGAATTCAGGGTTACGGTGATTGCTACCGGATTCGGCCGGCAGGCTTCAGCAGACACCGATAAAGAAAGACCTTTGATAGATCTGGACTACAACACATCCGGCAGCCCGATGGCAAAATCTGATTCTTTCTATGACGAGAGTTTGCCCACACATTTACGCAAGAAAGTTGAGGATTCAGAGAGAAACGGGCAAGGGTTGACGGGGTTCAACCAGGAAGAAAGTCCTAAAATCCCGATTTTTGGAGATGACGAAATGGACCTGGAAGTCCCGGCATATCTCCGAAGAAAACAAAGTCATCTATAACCTGATCCAAGGTCTCCCTAAAAAAAAGGGGCTTACCGAAATGGAAGCCCCTTTTTTTGAACATAAATTGAGATGGATCAGACTGCTTTTTGTACTTTGTCGGATCTGATGCAGGATGTGCATACTTGTACTCTTTTAACTGTTCCATTTATTACAACCTTGATACGCTGCAGATTCGGTAACCAGCGGCGTCTCACTTTGGTGTGAGAATGACTAACAGAGTTACCCGTAACGGGACCCTTACCACATATTTCACAAACTTTTGACATATTCTCGATATCCTATCATTTAAAAGGCCCTAAATTTATAGCGAATTTATTTAAAGAAAAAAATATTTGTTCATTTTGTGATAATTCATTTTGGAAAATCTCTCCTCTTGACTGTGTAATATCTGATCTGGTGTAGTCCGGCAATTGCCGGACTACGCTGAACGAGATGCTCTGGGTAATTCCATGCCGCCTGCGCCGGAGCAGTTCATTTTGTTTATGTATATTGCAGGCGGTCAATTTTTATTTTCTCTTCCGCAGTTCAGTCGCTGCTGCCTGATCTTGAAATTGGTGGTAGTATAACTGATGATAATGTCCCTCCTGCCGGATCAATTCATCATGATTGCCGTCCTCAATGATTTGACCGTTCTCGATGACGAGAATGCGATTGGCTTTCTGGATAGTTGACAGCCTGTGAGCGATGATAAAACTGGTCCTGCCTTTAACGAGTTTTTCCAGGGCTTTTTGAATCAGCAGTTCGGCTTCGGTATCCACCGATGAGGTAGCTTCATCCATGATCAAAAGAGTCGGATCTGCCAGTATTGCCCTTGCAAGGGAGATCAGCTGTTTCTGCCCTGTACTGAGATTTGCCCCTCCCTCGGAGATTACAGTGTTGTACTGCTCCGGCAATTGAGAAATGAAATCGTGGCAGTACACCGCCTTCGCTGCTGTGATTATTTCTTCATCTGTGGCCGTAAGCTTTCCGTAACGGATATTTTCCAGAATGGTCCCGCTGAACAGATGAGGCGTTTGCAATATCACACCGAGATTTGAATGCAGAAATTTCAGGGGTATTTTAGTATAATCTAGATCATCGATGAAAATAGTCCCCTGAGTAGGTTCATAAAATCGACAGAGCAAGCTGATGATGGATGTTTTCCCTCCTCCGGTTTTACCCACAAGAGCAATGGTTGAACCGGCTTCAACCATCAAATTAAAGTGCTCGAGAATCGGTTGTCCCGATGAATATTCAAAATAAACCTCTTCGAACCTGATTTGGCCTCTGAGGATACCCGTTTCCGGTATTACAGCATCCGGTCTGTCAACTATATCAGGTTCGGTTTGGATGAGAGAAATGACCCGTTCAGCCGAGGCCTGGGCGTTCTGCAGCTCTGCAAATACTCTGGCAACCTCCTGGATTGGAATGAAGAAAAAGCCGGCATAGGATAGAAACATTACCAGCATCCCGTATGAGATATCACCTGACATGACTCCCTTGCCTCCAAACCAGACAGCCATGGCCGTCCCGATCATTGCTGCAATTTGAACCAGAGGTAAATATAGTGCGGATTGGACAGCAGCATTAAATGATGCTCTGTACATCCTGTTCGCGAGCTCTTCAAATTCCCGGTAGTTATCATCCTCACGAACAAGGGTTTTGGTGGTAAGAGCGCTCATAATACCCTCGTTGAAAGAAGCTGTGATCTGGGAATTTGTTTTTTTTACAATCCGATAGCTGTGCAGGATTATGATCTGAAATCTTCTGCTGATCCATGCCAGCAGGGGCACAATTGATAAGATGAGAAGCGTCAGTTTCCAGTCCATGATCAGCATCACCAGCACAATACCCGACATCAGTGTAGTACCCCATACGAGATCAACCAGTCCCCAGGCGATGATCTCCGACAATTTTGAAGTATCCGAGGTCATGCGCGCCATAAGCCAGCCCACGGGGGTTTTATCGTAAAACGAAAATGATAATTCCTGCAATTTCTGAAATCCGTCTCTGCGGATGGCATAACTGACGCCGGTTTCCACCTTTCCCGCCAGTAAGATAAAAACGCCCACGTTCAACGCCTGAAATATCGCGATTGAAAAATACAGCAGGGTGAAATAAAGCAGACCGTCTGATTGAACAGGTACAATGAAATGGTCAATTGCATATTTCGTCATCAGAGGCATTACAATATCAACGCCGGCAACAAAAACCATGAACAGTCCCAGGAGAAACATCGTGTTCCGATAGGGTTTGGCAAACCTGAGAATTGTTTTCCAGATCCCAATATCAAACTGCTGCTGAAAATCAGCTTCGTGAAATTCTATTCCGCCCATGGCCCCTCCTTTGCAGTCTGAAGGTCCCATAAACGTTTGTAAAGACCCGGTGTATCAAACAGCTCGGCATGGGTCCCTTCCTGGGTAATCACCCCATTTTCCAGGACGATTATATGATCTGCGTTAACGGCTGTGTTCAGCCGGTGAGTGATGACAATCGTTGTCGCTTTACCATGTCTGCCGGCTAAGGCATTATTAATTCTGGCCTCCGTCTTTGTATCAAGGGCGCTAAGGGAATCATCAAAGATGAGAATAGGAGGGTTTCTCAGCAGGGTTCTGGCAATGGCAATTCGCTGTTTTTGTCCTCCGGATAATGTGACCCCCCGTTCTCCGACAAGGGTATCATACCCCTTTTCAAAAGTGAGGATTTCGTCATGAATAGCCGCAATTTGCGTGGCTTCGACGAGCTTATGCTCGTTTCGATTATCACTGGTCCCGATGAGGATGTTATCCTGAAGCGTTTTTGAATAGAGAAAGGGTTCCTGCAGGACAATGCCGATTTGCTTTCGTAAATAATATCGGTTGTAAGTTCGTATCTCCTTCCCGTCAATCAGGATGGAGCCTTTTGTTATTTCCCAGAGTCTCGGTAAGAGATTAACCAGAGTGGATTTTCCGGAGCCGGTCGGTCCAATGATCACAACGGTTTCGCCCTGTGCAATGGTGAAGGAGATGTTCTTCAAAACCGGATCGCCTTTTTCATAGGCAAATGTCACATCGTCAAATACGATGCTGCCCTGAATTCTGTCGGAGCCCTCTGAATACCCTGAATCGGATTCCGGCGGTTCATCCAGAATGGCCTGAATGCGTCCGATGGATACAAAGGCTTTTCCAAGGTCTGTCAGTGTTCTCCCGGCAGCCCGTATCGGCCAGAGCAGAAACTCTTCATAAGTCATGAAAGCCACAAGAGTCCCAAGTGTAATCTCTCCCTGAATCGTCCAGTAGGTTCCCGCAATGAGGACGAGGCCGGTTTGGAAATAGATCAAAGCATCCGAAAGCCCCCAGTAAATCCCCAGGGTTCGGATCAGATTGAAGACATTTTTCCGGTAAATGCTGTTTTTTTCTTTAAATTTCCCAATCTCATAATCCTCGCGGGCAAAGGCTCGCACAATCCGGATTCCCGTCAAATTTTCCTGGAGTGTGGCAGACAGACTGCCTTCGGATTCATCCGCAATTTTAAATTTGGATTTGATCTTCAGGAAAAATATAACCGCAAAAGTGATAATTAGAGGAATGATGGCCATGGCTAAGAAAGCCATCTTTACATCCAGGGAAAATAAGATCGGAATAACGAAGAGCAGCATGAGCAGCGATTTTCCCACATCAACAACCTGAACTCCAAAAAACTTTCGAATTGTTTCCACATCTGAAGTACATCTCTGAACCAAATCCCCTGTTTTGTACCGAAAATAAAATGGAGCAGGCACTTTCTGGAGTTTGGAATAGAGGTCATTCCTCAGTTTCAGGGCGATGGATTCAGAAGCTGCAGCTGACCACCTGCCTGTCAGATAATTAAAAACCCCTCTGAACAATGCGATTCCTATGAGCAGCAAACCCGCATACCAGAGTTTCTGACGCAGGACAGCGACACCGCCGAGATACCTGAAAAGATTTAACAGCGGATCAGGGGCAGCCAGAGGTTTGTCCCCTATAATTGAATCAATCGTTGAGCGGAGCACTAAGGGTGACGCGTAGGTGAATAGCGTTGCAAAACCGATGGACAGGATGGCCCCGGAATATAAAAGGCGATTACCTTTCAATAAAGTTAAGATTGTTGTGGGTTTTGTAATAATAGTTTCCCGGTATTCAGGTTTCAGTGAGAGTATCCAAATCCCTGAAGTTTCGGATCAATTAGTAAAAGGATAAGGAATACCCGTCAGGTTACTGTGATGTTATAAATTCTCCCGAAGGTTTTTATCCGGAGGAATCAGTCTATGGGATCAGTAGGTCTGTGCTCGTAAAAGCTCCGCCTTTTCGGGATTTGATTTTCCAGTAAGATCAATGACAGTCTGGTGGATCCTTCTGTATTTTTTATCAATGTAGTCGGCGATAAAATATCCGATCAATATGCCCGCTGCAGCAAACATGACCCTGCTTGCGTTTTCATCTTCCCTGAGCTGACCTTCCCCAGATCCAAAGGGGATGGAATACCCGGTCACAGCTCCGGCAGAGACGATGATTAAATACGTCAGCCAATTGGGTTCCTGTTTATCAACCCGGATGGATGAAATATCGGAAAGACTGATCCCTATTATTGAGCTGGGTGAATTTTGCAGGATGATCCTGTCCATACCCTCTGCGCGAATATTCACGAGTTGTGTATTGTCATGTACAATATTCACATCCAGAGTATTGGCGAAAATTGAGTCATTCGTGATGGTTACAGGGGGATATATTTTAATGGAGTTTCCCGCTGTAAGATTTAAAATCACCTGATCCCTGCAGACGGCAAGGGAAAGGAAAAGCAGAAACCCCGTTATGATATTTTTCCATTCAGCTCCCATCAGATATTCACCGCTATTTAATTAATTCTCCAAAAAGGCTTTAAATCCCTTGTACATCATCCAGATATCTGCTTTGCTGGTGATCTCAAAGGGGCTGTGCATATCCAGGACGGGCACACCTGCATCGATTACATTCATGCCGTAATAGGCCATGAATTTTGCAATGGTCCCGCCGCCGCCTTCATCTACTTTACCGAGTTCGGCGCTATGCCAGACCACATCGTTTTCTTCAAACAGCTGTCGTAAGCGAGCGATGAATTCGGCATTTGCTTCATTAGACCCGGATTTTCCTTTGATCCCTGTAAACTTAGAAATTACCATGCCAGCGTTGAGATAACCGGCATTCATCTTATCATGAACTTCAGCCCAATCCGGATGAGTGGCCCCATTGACATCGGCAGAGAGACAACTGGCGGAAGAGAGGACGTGGCGCAATGTCCGATATTCCTCATGACCCATTTTCGAAAGGACATCTCCAATGACCATCTCTAAAAACCAGGTGTTTGCTCCCGTTGCACCTTCACTGCCAATCTCTTCTTTGTCCATCAACAGAACCAGTGAAGCCTGTTTGGGATCCGCTGCATCAAGGATTGCCCGCAAAGCTGCATAGGCACACACCCTGTCGTCCTGACCATAGCCTGCGATGAGGGAACGATCAAAGCCCAGCTCTCTGGCTTTTCCCGCAGGGACAATTTCTATGTCTGCCGAAAGAAAATCGTCTTCTTTGATGCCATACTGATCGTGAAGCATGGCCAATATATTCAGTTTAAAACGATCTTTTTGATCTTTGTCACTGCAGAATGGTTTGGTTCCGACAATCAAATTCAACTTTTCACCCGGAATAAATTCACTGGCCTTCTTCTGCATTTGGGCTTTCCCGGCAAGGTGGGGCAGAAGGTCTGCGATAGTAAAAATCGGGTCAGATTCATCCTCTCCCACTTTGATATGAATGTTGTCCCCATTTTTCATTGAGATAACGCCGTGAATGGCAAGGGGACGGGATAACCATTGATATTTTTTTACTCCGCCATAATAATGCGTTTTCAGAAACACGATTTCTTCATCTTCGTAGAGGGGATGCTGTTTCAAATCCAACCTTGGGGAGTCAATGTGAGCAACGATAATATTAAGACCATCGGTCACCGGATTGCGGCCGTCGCGATAAAGGGCGATTGACTTACCGTAGTGATTAAAAAAATATTTTTCCGATATTTTTCCGGTTTGTAAATCCGAATATCCCTTGGGTGCAATAAAATTCTGAATATAGTCCACGGCTTCGCGCTCGGTTTTAGCCGCATCGAGAAATTGCAGATATGCTGCGCAGTATTTCTCCAGGGTTACATTTTCCTTGACGGATATTGGGTCCCAGGCATTGACTCTGCTATACGTGAGATTATCTTTCAATTCTTTCAGAGACTTTGAGTTTGTCGATGACATCATGTTCCTTTCAGCTTAAACGCGCTACATTCCTTCTCAATTCACAGGTTAAAATTATTGCTAATACCAATAACTCTTAAACAATAAATCATATATTTTTAATAATTATTATATTTCTTGAAGCCTGTAGATTCCCCGGTCTGAATGGGTGTAAAATATTCTGTTTTTCCTGTGAAACCTGGAGTGTGGTTTTGAATATCGCTGTGATCAAAGATAGATGAAACGAAAAGTTATTTTAATTCTATTCATGGCAATGATTGCCGTGAGTACCGCTCCGATCATCGCCAAATGGTTGGTCATGGTTCCGGCCGTTGTCATATCATTTTGGCGTATGGCCATCGCCTCCGCCCTCGTATGGGGTTACTCTGCGATTCGACCTCAGGGTTCATTATCATGGTCAAACCGGAAAAAGACTGTTTATGCGGGAATATTACTCGGGTCACATTTCTTTTTTTTCTTTGGTGCGATCAAGCTGACCGCCGTATCAAATGCGACATTCCTCGGCACGCTGGCACCGATGTTCACGATTCTCATTGAAAAATATATCCTGGGCAGGAATATTACAAAGGCCCTGTTTTACGGACTCATTACGGCCTTAGCCGGAGCCGTTATCATTATCGGAAACGGGTTTGATCTGCACACAGGTGATACACTGGGAAATCTGATGGCTTTGGCATCCTCAATATTTTTAGCTGGTGCCTTTATCATTTCCGGAGATATCCGTGAAAGGGAAGGTACGATCCGCTATTCCAGAAATCTGTATTTTATTGCGGCGCTAACCATTTTCGTGATCGCAGTTTTTGAGGGACAGGATATGCTCGGATATTCCTCTATCGACTATTTTGGGCTTTTCCTGTTGGGGTTCATTCCAACGATTCTCGGGCATAATGCTTTATATTATGCGGTGAAATTTGTACCGCCGACCCTCGTGGCGACATTTCCTTTGGGTGAGCCGGTTATTGCCTCAATATTGGCCTGGATAATATTTAAAGAAGTGATTGGGGTCAATATTATTTTTGGAGGATTTTTGACGCTGGCAGGTCTTTTTATTATCACCAGGAACCTGGAAGCCTGAGTATATGCATCATCAGTCTTCATTTTTACTCCGTCTTCGCCGGACGGGACGACCTGCTTAATTACCCGCCGCTTGCAGGGGGCGATTTCATTGGATCAGGTCTGTTTTCCCGTGATCTGTTTAAGGGCTTCAATTAGTTTATCCACATCATTTTCATCGTTATAAGCCTGAATTGAAACGCGGATAAAGGTTTCATCTTTCCACCTGAAAACCGGGACCTCTATTTTATATTCCTGAAACAGGGTCGTCTGTATTTTTACCGGGTCAATGTCAGGCAGACGAATACTTGCCATCTGTCCAAAGAAGGATTTTGAATCGGGACATATCAGTTCGGCGCCGGTGATATTTGAAATCCTGCGTCTTGTTTCAACCAGTAAATTATGGCAGCGGCTACTAACCTCCTGCCAGTTATTGCTCTTCTGAAATGCAATCGCGGCAGGGACTGCGAAAAAAGCGCTCAGATCCCGTGTGCCCTGCCATTGATGATAATCCAGGAATTGTGAATGCGAGGGAAAATCACTTTCCCAGCCCCAGCTGATCACCAGGGGATCAATTTGTGGCTGCAGGGATTTCTTAACGTATAAAAAAGATGATCCTTTGGGAGCTGACAGCCATTTATGGCAGGCTCCCGTATAAACATCCGGCTGCATATCTGACAGATCCAGATTAATATGGCCGGGGACATGTGCACCATCGATAATAGTCATGATTCCAGCCTCTTTTGCTTTGCTGCAAATTTCTTTGACGGGAAAAATAACAGCGGTCATACTTGTCATCTCACTGATGAAGATCACTTTTGTTTTGGGGTTGATGCCGGCGATAAAATCAGCCATCATTTTTTCTTTGCTGTCGTAGGGGAGATGTACGGGGCGCCGGACGAATTTAGCGCCTGTTTTTTGGCAATAATATTTCCAGGTTCTTTCCAGTGCACCGTACTCATGATCCGTTGAAAGAATTTCATCACCAGGAGTAAGTTTCAGACTGCGGATCACGGTGTTCAGTGCGGTGGTTGGGTTAGGGAAATAAACCAAATCATCTGGGTCACAATGTATAAATTTCCCTAATTCACAGCGTGCTTCGGAGATAGCAGGTTTAAAAATTTTATCAACAAACTGCACAGGTTCAAGTTCCAGTTTCCTCTGCCAAAGCTGATAGCTGCGAAAGACCGGCTTTGGACAGGCCCCAAAGGATCCGTGATTCAGATAGGTTATGGCCGGATCAAGTAAATATTCTGCTTTTAAAGCCCGATAGTCTATTGTGGGTGTGGGAGGCACGTCTGAAATTAAGAGAGCCCACTGTTATCCAGTGGGCTCTCCAGGGGGTTATGAATCTAACAACTCTTTTTTATTTGATAAGCATCAGTTTTTGTGTATCAACATGATCACCGGATGTCATCCGCAGGAAATAAGTTCCGCTGGGCTGTTCATTGCCATTCCAGCTGATCGAATGTGAACCGGCTTCCTGGATATCATTTACCAGTGTGCTGACGAGTTGGCCGTTAATGTTGAATATGCTGATATTAACATTCTCCATTGAGGGCAGTTCGTACTCAATACTGGTGACCGGGTTAAACGGATTGGGATATATACGGCTCAAGCCAAAATCGGAGGGCAGATCAGAGATATCCGTATTATCGAGAGAAGTGCCTTTGCCGAAAGTATAGCTACTATTCGCAAAGCTTGGAGAAGTATTGGCCCAGCCAGTTGTTGACGGAATCCCGCTGTAGTCCTCACGTCCTTCTTCCAGCCAGAGACCGATACCACTGACATAGTGGGCAATAGTGAGATTGCTTTCGTCGATGCCCTGAGAGACAAAAGCGCTATGGGCACTCCACCAGAATTTTAACGAGTCTGGAAAGGCAGCATTCGCACTTGCCAGATCCCAATATTCAGCAGTACTCACATAGGCCAAAGTTCCAAAGACTCCATAGGTGCCATAACCTGTAGCATGCGATTCGCCTGTCCAGGTGTCTGCTGTTGCAGACGGCGGCTGCAGGGAAAGCGGCTGATATACCGGTGAGGCAATGGCATCACCGATGGGGAAGTAGTAGTCATTCGTGGAATCTGTCATCCTGTTAAGCGGTCCATCAACAAAACTTGCAGCACTTCCGCCGCTGGTTGTTGCGGTGGTTTCAAGCGTCAACGTGTTGGTTGAGTTCGTATAGATATAACCTGATGTCAGTGCCAGCAAATTTTTAACAGTGAGAGTGCCACCGGTTGCTCTGGTTACCCCCGTAATTGTGAGGGAGCCGGCATTCATTGTAAGGCTGCCGGTTGTCCTTGAAGCATCGTTCAAGGTAACGGCATTGTTGATCTCAACACAATTATAGTTTACATTTGCCGGAACCTGACCGGAAAGCCAGGTGTTTGAGGCTGACCAGTTTCCTGCAGCAGTGGATTGACTGGGTGCCGGAGATTCATTTGCCGTGACCCAGGTAGCACTTGCGATCGTCCCGTTATTTGCGTTTGCAGTTTCGTCTGCGACGCTTGTTCCGGAACCCTCATTATTTTTCAGATAGAGGATCAAACCGCTTTCCGAACCAGTGGGAGGGCAGTACATAGTGGACTGAATTTCAGATAAAGTTCTCGCATAATCCCAAACACGAACTTCATCGATCATGCCATCAAAGTATTCTACATGGCTGACATTGTTGTTATTTGAGGCGGCACCAACCAGGATTGGCTGAGATCCAGCTTCGAGAGTTCCCGAATTTGGTGTCGTATAAGCGAGGGCACCGTCAATGTAGAAGGAAAAATCGGTTCCATCAAATGTTAATGCGATATGTGTCCAGGTGCCATTTGTGACGGGATTGGATGTAGAGAAATTACCGGAATATCCTGCAGTGGTATTGATGAATCCACGCCAGTCGGTTCCGTTGGTTGCCAAACCCCATTGATCGTAAATCCCCGTTCCTTTTTCACGGGTTACCACCTGTCTCCATCCTGTTTGAACGGCATTTTTATTCACCCAAGCTTCAACTGTCAACCCGGTTGTAACGTCAAATGTCGGATCATCTGCTATGGACATATAGTCACTGGTACCGTTAAAATTGAGTGTTGTTGCGAGCACTATTGAACTGACAACGGCAAGCAGAATGCTTAATTTTTTTATCATAACTCTCCCCTTTTATGAAAAATTGAAGTTCTAATTACAGAATCTAATTTGCGAGATTAATAATTTTCACCCGCAAAAACTATGGTCAATTTAAATACATTATAGGTTTATGACAACATATTTTATGAAAAAAAGTGAATTTAATTTGTCTGCTGAATATCTACATGATGAGATTGAAAAATTGAGCATCGCTTATAGTCGGGATCCCCGTACAAATTATTGAATATTTGAAATAAAAATAAAGAAGTCGGTGAGTGACCCAGGCAGGAATCGAACCTGCGACCAACGGCTTAAAAGGCCGCTGCTCTACCGACTGAGCTACTGGGTCACATAAAGGCTTGTGCGCCATCAGGGACTCGAACCCCGGACCAATGGATTAAGAGTCCACTGCTCTACCAACTGAGCTAATGGCGCGTATCCCGTAAAATCCATTTATGAAAAAGCCTAGAAATTTAGAAATAAAATAATTTGCTGAACAATTAAATTAGAGTTTTATTTTGTCCATTGTGAAATTACTCCTGTAAATTACATTATGATTTTTGACATGGGGGCGACTGGTTTCGACAGGTATATGACGGCTTTCGGTTGCACGTGGAGGATTTCTGGTAACCTCCTTAATCATCCGGGAAAGATCATAAATGCCGATTATGGCTACCTTGCTGCCGCTTAGTTGACGACAGCCATCTCTTTGCGGGATTGTCTGCATCCCGCAGCTGAGATGTCATTTTAGCAGACTGGTTCTGATCAGCGCCTGGCTGGGCAGAGCGAGAATTTACAGGCTGGTGTGTTTGAAAGCGGGTCACTGCTTTCAAACAGACGAGAATTGAGTGTGACCTAAACGTGTAGTAGCCGACTGTTGGATATATTTGGACGGCGGTTCAATTCCGCCCGCCTCCACTAAAACGGATTGATCAATGCAAATCTCAGATATGTTTCCGGGGTTGCCCTGTCACGCCACCTGTCTATCGTCTGGCTTTCACCAACTGCAACAAAGAAAAAGGGTGATTTACCGCCCGATATTCCAATTTTCACTTCGTATCCTGCAGTCACGATAAACTCTTCAACTGCAGTACCTGAATACCAGGAATTCCCAAAGTCACTGAAAACAGCTCCGGTTGTTTCACCGATCGTGATGCCCAGGATTTCCACCGGGAAAGATTTCAAAAGCGGGAACCTCATCTCCGCCGTTCCATACAGCATTCTGTCCCCAAGACGAATTGTGTCCCAACCCCTGATAAAATGGTTTTCCGGGAGTCCGTATGTTCCCGTTTGTCCGGGTCCATAGATGGAAATATCGTTCGTGATACCAACATATTCCTGAGACGGAGGTGTACCTTCAAGCAGGATCCCCTTACCTCTGAAAAATAATGCACCGGGCCCCAGTGGATAATTCAAATATGAATCGGCGATGTACTTCTGGTAGTTAAATTTTCCATAAATATTCTTGCTCGCAGCCTCAAAACTAAGGCTCAGGCCAAAACCGTTTTTGGGCAGGGCAGCATCAGATTTTGTGGGTCTGTGCTGAATCCATTTATAATTCAACTGAACTAAACCCTCTTTACCCTTATCAGGAGGGGGCAGACCATCATCGGTGAAGACATGGTCTATGCTGACACCGTTTTCATCATCGGTAAGCGGTTCAAAATCGCGGTTCATCAGGGTCAGACCAACGGTAAGACTGTGATTTGAAGCCATTGAGTTCCCGAAGTTAAAGGGGAATTTTGTCCAGAAATTAAATCCGTCAAATTTCTCAATCAAGCCGCTGTCACTGCCGTCATAAAAACGAAAAGACCAGTTCGTATTGTAAAAATACATGATACCCCATAACGGTCCCTGCTGAGCATTTTCATACTGAACGAGCCCGAAAGGATACTTTCCGTCCCACGTTGTACCACCGAAAAGAGAGAAAATGTGCTTTCCCAGAGCATCAGACCAGATGGTCGCACCCGTCAATACGTCGAGCGGCAGGATGAACGATGTGTAGTGCTTTGGATGCTCATAAAATTTATACTTTTCATTTTTCAGGATCCCCACAGATCTGGACGGATCAATGTCTTCGAGAACCGGAACCGGAGCTTTGGTCCTCCAGTTTGTATAGGATTGCCGCAGCGATAAATCCGATGTGCTCGTTTTGCGGTCCGGGACAACCTGCACGATACGAACCGAATCTACATCATTCAACGTACTTGCAAGGATAGAATTCCCCTTCGGCGTCCATTGCTTACCCCAAATCGCTTCACCCACATCTGTTATTTGTTTGGATGCCCCGGTTTTCAAATTGACGGTGTGGAGATTCGGCGTAGAACCTGTATGAGATGTGTAAGTGATCTTTCCGCCTTCCGGATGCCAGATGGGGATGTAATCCAAAGCCGGGTCAGAAGTGATCCTGCGGGTCTTGCGGGTATCGATATCCATCACGACTATATCACAATTTCCGTCGGGACCGGAGGCAGCATAGGCGATTTGACGACCATCCGGTGACCAGGCCGGAGTCAAGATCTGGGTATCATCTGTATAGGAAGTTATTTTTTTTAGAGTATCTCCTGCCAGGTCATAATTAAACAAATTGCTCGTCCCCCTGGAATGCGAGACAAAAGTCAGTTTATTTCCGTCAGGCGACCAGGTTGGATAAGTTGCTCTTTGATTTAAAGTCACCCAACGTCCCTTTTTTGATTCACGATCGTAGATCCGTATGTCCCACAGCATGGAGCCGTGCTGACCGAAATGGTATTTAGAATACGCCAGTAACTTCCCGTCCGGAGACCAGCTTACAAAAGAGTGAAAACGGCCGTAATCAATTTCATTTTTTTGATAATGGGGTTTGGCAGGCTTTTTCTTTTTTTGATCGGTTTTTTGTTCTTCCTTATCTTTTTTTGAAACCGTATCCTGCTCTGCAATGATGAGGGACTGATCCAACTGGTCGGATGTCAGTTTCCCGATCAGGGCAATACGGAGACTGTCGGGGGAGAACGCAAACCCGTAAACTGTGGATAGCGGCAGAGTCGCTGTTTTTCCCACATCCTGGATAGCTTCTTTTTGTGATTGATACCCATAATAGTAGGTATTCATCACCCTTCTCCAATGTTCGTTAAACTGACTAACAGACATTCCTGTAGTCTTTTTAAAAGCTTTTGCGAATCTGAAAAGACCGAGTTTGTTCCTGTAATTCACGATTTTGACAATGGCCGAATCGCCAAACTCATCCGCTAAAAGCAGGAGCTTGGAATACCCGTCATGGTGAGGGTTCATATCCTTCATTGTATTTTTAAAAACATGCTGTTTGTGAGAGATATCTGCCCTGTAGGGCCGCCAATGTTCTGTGCAGAATTCCGCCAGACCCTCAATGAACCATCCGGGCGTTCCCGAAAATAATAGTCCAAAAGGCTCAGGCATCCATGATCGAACAGCGTTAAAGAAAACGATATGCTCCATTTCATGGGCGATGACCTGGTACAGCCATTTCCCGTCTTCGAGCCAGATCGCAGCATCATTCTGATCTACCCAGATAAAGGTTTGATTCGTCCACAGCGCATATCCGTTCATGATCTCATCTTCGGAGGTGAAGACAATATCAATTTTGGGGGTCGAGGAAATATTGACCTGTTGTAACAGTATGGGGTAAACCTGTTCGGCGATACTGGCGCCGCGGCGGGCGATATCTTCAATGCCATTATGATAATGAACGTTAAAATGGTCCGTCTCAAGGGTGTACCAGGTGAGTTCACTATGGACCCGATTTGAGTAAATCCAGGTGCCCTGTGAAAAGGCGGCTGAGAAGAAAACTAAGATGAAAAGCAGAGCGATAATTCTAAATGGAGTTTTCATATTATCCTTATTTAATTGATGTTTAATAATGGTATTAAAGAAATTTTGGGACAAAATCAATTCCTGTTACCGCCGCTACATTCGAGCGGGGGCTGTTATCCCCAGGATGCCAAGCCCGTTGGCCAGTACGATGCGTGTAGCCTCTGTCAGTACAAGCCGGGCAGCTGTGAGTTGCAATTGATCAGTAATGACCCTTTCTGTGGCATAATATTTATGGAAATTTGTCGCCAGGGTCTGCAGATAATTTGCCAGCTGCTGTGGTTCCATTGAGTCATGCAGCTTCAGAATGACCTCCGGAAATTCAAGGAGTCTCTGTATAAGTTTAAGTTCGATACCACTTTGAAGCAGCGACAGATCACTTTCCGCATCAACCCGCAGACCGGCAGATTCCGCCCGTTTAAGAATGTTGCAGACTCTTGCATGAGCATACTGTAAATAATAAACGGGATTCTCATCTGACTGGTCCCTGGCCAGATCAAGATCAAAATTTAAATGTGTGGACATGCCCCGCATTAAAAAAAAGTAACGGACCACATCCGGTCCTACATCGTCCGTTAACTGGTCAAGGGTGATGAAATTGGCTTTCCGGGTTGACATTTTGACCTGTTCACCATCTTTGATTATGGTCACGAACTGATGTATCAGTACTTTCATCTTTTCTTCCGGATATCCTAACAGACGAATTAGTGCGATGATATCGGGATACGTATCAATGTGGTCCGCACCAAAAACATCGACAATCAGATCAAAGCCGCGCTCGTACTTGGAGACATGGTAGGCCATATCCGGCAGACGATAGGTGGGCTCTCCGGTACTTTTGATCAGAACTTTATCGGTTTCGCGTCCCAGGGCAGTGGCCCTGAACCAGGTAGCTCCGTCCTTTTCATATACGAGATCTTTGTTCCTGAGGATATCCACCAGTTTGAAGATGGCCTTGTTATCGTATAGCTGCTGTTCGTTAAAAAATGAATCGAATTTCAATCCCAGCCTGGCAAGAGAATGTTTGATGTCGCTGAAAATACACTCTTCGGCTGTATTTCTAAAGACGGGAGAATCGGGTGATTTCAGCAGACTGTCCCCATATTCAGCATAGAGTTTTTCGGCAATTTCCAGGATATAATCTCCCTGATAGCCATCTTCCGGGAAATTTATTTTCTCTCCGGCAAGTTCACGGTAGCGCGCATAGACCGAGCTGCCCAGCATGCGCATCTGGCGTCCGGCATTATTGAAATAATATTCCCGCTGGATCGCATACCCGTTCCATTCCAGAATATTACTTACCGTATCCCCAAGGATGGCGCCCCGTCCGTGTCCTACGGTGAGAGGGCCGGTGGGATTGGCACTTACAAACTCGATCAAGGCCCTTTTTCCCTTGCCCGTGTCCGACCTCCCGTATGAATGATTCTGCTTCAGAATTGTTAATAAATGCCGTGTGTAGAAAGTTTTATGGACCGAAGAAAACCCGGTGGTGCAACCTCAACCGATTTAAGAAAATTATCCTCATTATGCTCTATTAAATAATCGGCAATTGAGTTTGCTATTTGCATGGGCTGCATTTTCAGTTTTGGAGCCAGCAACATGGCGAGGTTGGAGGAAAGATCACCGAATTCAGGTTTTTTAGGCGGTTGTACTAAAATTTTAACATCGGGATAATTCAATGACTGCACGGCCGAAGTTAACTTTGCAATGAGGGACTGTTTCATTTAGCGCCGGTATCTTCGACCGGAATGATCTTCGCATCCGCCCAGAGCCGCTCAATGCCGTAATAACTGCGAGCGTCTTTATGGAAAACGTGAACCAGGATTTCCAGATAATCCATTAATACCCAGTTAAGATGTTCATATCCCTCGACATGGGCCGGACGCAGTCCCTCATCCCGGAGAGTATCTCTGATGTGATCTACGATTGCCTTGGTCTGCGGATCTGATTCAGAACTGCAGATGACAAAATAATCAGCCATAGTGGTGATCTCATGAACATCAAGAATGCGAACATCCAGCGCCTTACGTTCGAACATGAGTTCGGCGATACGATCAACTATTTTTGTAAATATAGTCCTGTCCTGCTTTTGTTTAGCCATTTTACCCTTGAATTCTTAAGATGAAAATTACTGCACCTGCATAATGAGTGAGTACAGAAAAGAGGTGTTGGTTGAATTTTGTTCTGACGGAATAATGGCCGGTCAGCGGTCAGTTGAACTGATTTTCGGATAGGTTTTCAGCTCCAGGTAATCTTCACCGATGATAATTGTTTCATCCAGAAACAAATCGGGTTCGGGTTTTTCTGAAATTGAAGTCAGAGGAACCCCCAGCAGTTTGGCGATTTCCTCTGCCTGACTCAAGTCTCCCCGGCGATGATAGATCAAAGTATGTTCATAATGATAATTATCCGCGTTGCCGGTGCTGACGACATCCACGCCAGCGCCCCGGAGGTAATCACTGTAGCGGGTGGCTAACCCCCGAATGCCGCAGCCGTTCAGGATCTCAACTTTAATCCTGTGCCCGGTTTTGGATTCATAAACGGATTTCGACAACAATCGGCTAAGGTCCTCCCTGGGAATTTGAACCTTCGAAGCATTGGAATTGGATAAAAATGACCAGGTGAAGCCGGCAAGGACAATCACAAGCCCCAGCATCAGCGTATTTAACAGGAAATTCCGGACGCTGTTGGTTTTTGTTTTTTTAAAGGATGATTTTCGTTTCTTTTTCCGGGCAGACATAAATAAAAGGGTCAGGGGCGCAGGCCATATCGGGATATGACCGGGCTGTAATAAGCAGGATTCATTTTGATCAAATTAAACTGCATCCTGAAATTTTCGGAAAATTTATAATCGAATTGCAGATCATAATTCAACACCGGTTTCTGCAGGTCACCAAAATTCGTTGAAAATGAGGGTTTGATGAGATGCAATCCTGCAGAGAAATTCATTTTATCGGAGATCCTGTAATTCAGATAATTGGAGAAAATTCCAACGGATCCGGACATCCCACCACCGCTGACAGCAGTAAAAGAGACTGACTGATTCATTTGGAAACGATTTGGATTCATGACCGAATTCATGAATCCGGGTCCCGAATTGGTCTCGATCCTGTTGGGATTGAGTTCCGGGTTAAATTGGGAGAAGCCCGCCGCAGAGATAACTGCCAGCAGGAGAAGCCTTGAAGCCGTAAGCTTAATTTTGTGAATTTTCATTTAATTTCTCCAATTGTTCTACAGTATTCACCCCCTGAATTTCGGTAACATTTTTGGTTTTTTCAATAGCAATTGTTTTATTTTCTGCTAAAATCAGGGGAATCACATCAGGGAGGTAGTACTCACCCTGGGCGTTTTTGTTTCCAACACCGGGAAGAAGTCTGAAAAGAGTGCTGCTGTCAAAAACGTAAATCCCGGCGTTGATCTCCCTGATTTTCAACTGATCTGATGTGGCGTCTTTCTGCTCAACGATCTCACTTAAAAACCCCTGGGACGACCTGATGACCCTTCCATATCCCTGGGGGTCCGGAAAATCCGCCGTTAAAACAGTAGCCGCCGCGCCTGCCTTTTTATGGGTCATCAACAACTGCTGCACAGTCTGAACTGTCAACAGCGGAACATCCCCGGAAAGGACCAGGATATTTCCGGAAAAGTCACTGAAATTTTCCTCACATTGTAAAACCGCATGCCCGGTACCTTTCTGCTCAAATTGATAGGCAAATTCAACCGCTTCCCTTTCCAGCGCTTCCACAATCAACTCATATTTATGGCCCACAACAACCACCGTCTTGACTGCGCCCAGCTTTCTGGCCAGTTGAACCACCTTTGTCACCATGGGCACCCCGTTGATCCTGTGCATTACTTTGGGCAGGCTGGATTTCATACGGGTCCCTTTGCCGGCTGCCAAAATGATCACGGCAAATTGTGTCGTGTTATTGTCGCTCAATGATACCTCCTCCTAAAACAATATCGTGCTTATAGAAAACAATGGATTGCCCCGGCGTCACCGAAAGTTTCGGTTCGGAGAATTCCACCCTGATACGAGTTCCGGCTTCCGATACAATTGCTTCGGCCGGTTTGCTGTTATAACGGATCTGGGCCATCACCCGGACCGGTAATACAGGTTTATCGATGAGCCAGTTGACTTGTGATACGTAGCAGCCTGTTACTTTCAGATCGGCCTTTCGCCCGACGGTGATCGTGTTGGTTTCGGGATCGATCTCCTTCACGTAGCGAGGCTCCGGTTTCGACAGTCCAAGACCCTTGCGCTGACCGATGGTATAATTGATATAGCCGGGATGCTCACCAACCACCTCACCATTTTCTATAATATTTCCCGGTGTGATCTTTGAAACTTCTTCGGGGCGGAAGTCTTTTAAAAATCTTTTGTAATTGTCATCGGCAACAAAACAGATCTCCATGCTCTCCGGGGTTTCCGCCGTTTCAAAACCATTTTTCCGGGCAATCTCGCGAACCTCGGGCTTTGTAAGACCGCCCAGAGGAAGCAATGTGTTTGCAAGTGTCTCGCGGGGAATACCCCAGAGTACGTAGGCCTGATCCTTCAGAGGATCCACCCCTTTTTTCAGGTAAAGAACACCCTCATCCGCTTCAATTCTGGCATAATGCCCGGTGGCGATACGGCTGGCTCCTATGCGCTTTGCCTGTTCAAAAAAAGCTTCCCACTTTACAAAAGAATTGCAGCGCACGCAGGGGTTGGGTGTGCGTCCGTTTAAGTATTCATCTGCAAAATTATTTACTACCTGTTTTCTGAAGATGTCGGTGAAGTCAATGGTATAATGAGGGACATCCAGACGGTCGCAGACCAGCTTGGCACCCTTGACTGTCTCTACGGAACAGCAATTTGTGTCATTGACGAGATTTCCACCCACATCGTCATAACTCCATAACTTCATCGTG
>JAADGM010000088.1:23038-24992 GCA_013152375.1 FCB group bacterium
ACGGAGCTGTCAACCCCGCCGCTCATGGCCACCATTACCTTTTCTCTCATTTCAGTGCATGTCCTGTTTTTGCAGGTTGTCGATGATTTTTCTGATGGCTTCAGCCACGGCGATCCCGTCCTCTTCATGATTTGAGCTTCCAAAACTTATGCGGACGGTCCGGCTCGCCGTTTCGGCGCTAAGACCTGTCTCGGCCAGCACACGGGAGGGTTCAAGCGTCCCGGCTGAACAGGCTGAACCTGCTGAGATTGCGATTCCTTCTAAATCGAGATTGATCAGCAGGGTCTCTGCAGATATGTCCGGGAAAGTGATGCTGACCAGTCCGGGAATCCCCGATCGGCCATTAACTCTGTGAGTAATCTCCAACTTTTTCAAGCTTCTCATGAAAATATTTGTAACCGCTGCCACTTGTGCAGTGATGGTGGCGAGCTTGGAATAGATCAATTCGGCTGCCAGTCCAAAGCCGGCAATACCGGCAATATTCTCGGTGCCGGCTCTCAAATTTCTTTCCTGCCCGCCTCCGGTGATAAGGGGTTTAATCTCGAGACCTTTGCGCAGATAGAGTACTCCAACCCCTTTAGGACCCTGAATTTTATGAGCTGAAAGAGAGACCGAGTCCGCTTTCAAACTAGTCATATCCAATAGAAATTTTCCGTAAGACTGGATTGCATCCGTGTGAAAAAGAATGTGATGCTCTTTCGCCAGCATGGCTATCTCTTCAATGGGATTGAGTGTCCCCAATTCGTTGTTGGCATGCATGCATGAGATCAGTTTTGTGTTCGGCTGCACGAATTTTTCTATCTGATCAATCCTGACCCTGCCCGCATTGTCCGGTTTAATGAAAGAAACTTCAATATTATTTTTTTTCAGAACAAGGGCAGTTTTGTACACTGATGCATGTTCAACTGTACTTGTGATGAAATGGTCCCCCGGCGATAGGAGTCCCCGCAGGATGAGATTATTCGCCTCAGAACCGGAACCGGTAAAGAGGATCTCCGCTGGCGAGCAGCTGAGTGTTGCAGCAATTTGGCGCCGGCTTTTTTCCACGACAGCCAGCGCAGTCTGGCCGTAACGGTGCAGACTGGAGGGGTTTCCCCAAGTCTCCCGCTGAACCTTTTCCATTAAACGGGAAATCTCAGGAGCCACCGGAGTAGTGGCGGCATGATCACAATAGATTTTTCTCATGGTGCCGTGCGGTAAATTTAGGGCGGTTAAACCGCTTCCACAGAATTGAAAATCCACTTTGTCCCCATGAATCTGCGGGGATAAAATATAAGTGATGACTTTACCGCAGAAATGATAAACTGCGGCGGAGCCGTGTTAAAAAGGAAAGAGAAACCGGTAATTAAAATATGCCAGTCCTCCCTGGCAAGGGAAAGCGGCTTCATCCTCCCCCTGTTGAGGAGGAGGATGAGGGGGTCAGAAGGTGGGATTTAAATTAAAGCACCTGACCTCACCCCGGCCCTCTCCTCGTCAGGAGAGGGAGGCTTGGCAGGTGTGTGGAGATACGCGATACGATAATAAAAAAATGAACAAAATTAAAAAGGAACCAACTCCGAAAAATCAATCGAATTGTACTTCTCTTTCGTATCGACGGGTCAAACCTGATGGAAAAATTGTGAGGGAAAGTAAAGAACTGATAGAACTTGCCCGGGTGTTGAGAAAGAACCCTACGAAAAGTGAGAAATTATTATGGGAGCAGCTTCGCAGCAGAAGGCTAAAAGGTTACAAATTTCACAGACAACATATTATAGGGGGATTCATCGTTGACTTCTACAACCGCGCATTAAAGGTTGCAATTGAACTTGATGGTTCAGTGCACGCCAGAGAAAAAGTCAAATTTAATGATATTGTTCGACAAAAATATCTTGAATCCAATGATATTACGGTCCTGAGATTCAAGAATAGGGAAGTAATAAATGATTGTACGAAGATACTGGCAAAAATATTGCTG
>JAADGM010000144.1:0-19483 GCA_013152375.1 FCB group bacterium
AAGATTGAATTTGCAAATAAACGGAATTCTTTCGGCCCGCATCGGGATGATCTGTATTTCACTCTTAACTCCATTGAATTGCGGAATTTCGGGTCACAGGGGGAAAAGAAAATTTTTCTGTCCGTTCTGAAAAAAGCAGAGGCAGCTTTTATCAGCTCGAAGCTTCATAGAAAACCGGTCATACTGCTGGATGATCTTTTCGCCAAACTGGATGAGAAGCGGAGCCATAAAATTGTACATCTGTTCATGAAAAACTTTCAGACTTTTATAACCTCCACAGATCTAAACATCAGCGGGTTATTCGATGCTGAGGGAGCTGATATTCATCGGATCAAGCTTTCCCGGGAAAAGACATGTTTCAGCAATTAAAAGAACTGATCAACACTTATTTTGAAGAAAACAAAATTGATACCAGCGAAGAACAGGTCCGCGCAGCCTGGCACAAAACAATTGGGAAACCCATTCTTCAAAATACAGAGATCTTCGGGTTTTCAAACCAGATATTGACGGTAAAAGCCCTCAATCCGGTATGGAGAAATGAATTGTCATTGCGTAAAGATGAACTGTTACAAAACCTGAAAAGAGAATTGAAATTAATTAAAATCAAGGATATTCGATTTATATGAATGATGCACGAATTGAGCAAGAGGGCTACGGCGCTAAAAATATAACCGTCCTGAAGGGATTAGAGGCGGTTCGAAAACGCCCGGCAATGTACATCGGTGATGTAGATAAAAAGGGGATGCACCACCTCGTATGGGAGGTTGTTGATAACTGCATAGACGAAGCCCTGGCCGGGTACTGCGATACCATAACAGTCCAGATTCTGCCGGACGAAGGGATTAGAATTGAAGACAATGGTCGGGGAATACCGGTTGATATCCATAAAGATGAAGGCCGGTCTGCCCTGGAGGTCGTAATGACTTATTTGCATGCCGGAGGTAAGTTCGATAAAGATTCCTACAAGGTTTCCGGCGGACTCCACGGTGTTGGTGTATCGGTGGTGAATGCCCTGGCATCAAAATGTTCTGCCGAAATTCACCGCAAAGGAAAAGTATATTATCAGACCTATGAAAAAGGGATTCCCACAACGGAAGTTGAGGTTATCGGAATTTCCAACAGAACCGGTACGATCATAACCTTCTATCCTGACTTCGATATTTTTGCCAGACATGACTTCGATTTTGAAATTATCGATGAGCGTCTGCGTGAACTGGCTTTTCTGAACAGCGGCCTGACCATCAAGCTGATCGATGAGCGGCCTGAGATCAACAGGGAAGTAACCCATAATTATAGAGGGGGATTGATTGAGTTTGTCAGGCATATTGACCGCGGGCATCCCACACTTTTTGAAAAACCCCTCAATATCAGCGGCGAAAAGGATAATGTCTCGGTGGAACTGGCCATGCGGTACAATGATTCCTACACTGAAAACATGTTGACATTCGTCAATAATATCAATACGATAGAAGGGGGAAGTCATCTCGCAGGATTTAAATCGGCGCTCACAAGATCCCTGAACCAATACGCTCAGAAAAATAATTTATTCAAGCCTGTTAAAGGGAAAACATTCTCTCTTTCCGGTAATGATGCCCGGGAGGGACTCGCGGCCGTACTCTCTGTCAAAGTCGCCGAACCTCAATTTGAAGGACAGACCAAAACAAAACTGGGAAACAGCGAAGTTAAAGGGATATGTGATTCAGTTATCATGGAAGGTCTCACGGATTATTTTGAACAAAATCCGACTATTGCAAAAAAGATCATTACCAAAGCTGAAACGGCTGCCAGAGCCAGAGATGCCGCCAGGAAAGCGCGAGAACTCGTCAGGCGAAAAAATGTTCTAGAAATTTCAGCGCTTCCTGGAAAACTTGCAGACTGCTCCGAAAAATCACCTGAACTTTGCGAGCTTTATCTTGTTGAGGGAGATTCTGCCGGGGGCTCTGCAAAACAAGGCCGGAACCGTCGCTTTCAGGCCATCCTGCCGCTCAGGGGAAAGGTCATCAATGCCGAAAAAGCCAGGATAGATAAACTGCTGGCAAATAATGAAATTCAAACTATTATCACAGCCCTGGGTGCAGGATTCAACGATGATTCCTCCGATGGAAGTGCGGTTGGTGATTTCAATCTCGAAAAATTGCGTTATCACAAGATCATCATCATGACCGATGCAGATGTTGACGGGAGTCATATCAGAACCCTGTTGCTCACATTTCTTTACCGGAAAATGCCCCAACTGTTCTATAACGGCCATGTGTACATTGCCCAGCCTCCGCTGTATAAAATGTCCATCGGGAAAAAAACAATTTATACCTATGAAGAAAATGAGCAAAGCATTGTACTCAAACGCCTGAAAAAGGAGAATCCCAATAAGAAAATAACCCTTCAGCGCTATAAAGGATTGGGAGAGATGAATCCGGACCAACTTTGGAGTACCACCATGGATCCGGAAAAACGGACCCTTATCAGGGTGACGGTGGACGATGTAATTGAGAGTAATCGGATTTTTTCAAACCTCATGGGAGAAGACGTGAGTGAGAGGAAAAAATTTATTCAAAAAAACGCAAAATTTGTTTCAAATCTGGATGTATAAGGAAGCTTAATGGATATTATTGGTGGAAATATAAAGGACCGGGACATTGTCAAAGAGATGCACGAATCGTATCTCAACTATGCAATGTCCGTCATTGTCAGCAGAGCCCTGCCGGATGTTCGCGACGGCCTGAAACCCGTCCATCGCAGGGTATTATTTGGGACTTCTGAACTTGGGGCAGCCTGGAACAGGGCCTATAAAAAGTGCGCCAGGATCGTTGGTGAAGTCATGGGAAAATATCACCCTCACGGGGATTCGTCCGTCTACGATGCTCTGGTAAGGATGGCTCAGCCCTGGTCGCTTCGGTATCCGCTCATGGACGGCCAGGGAAATTTCGGGTCCATCGACGGCGACTCGGCTGCCGCGATGAGATATACTGAAGCGCGCATGGCAAAAGTTTCTGCCGAAATGCTCAGGGATATTGAAAAAGAAACGGTGGACTGGAATCCGAACTTCGATGATACTCTCAAGGAACCGGCCGTTCTTCCGTCTGTCATTCCAAACCTGTTAATGAATGGTGCCGACGGAATTGCCGTGGGCATGGCAACCAAAATCCCCCCACACAACCTGAACGAGCTGGTTTCCGGTCTGATCGCCATGCTGGAAAATCCGGACATTGAAATAGAGGAACTGATCGCGGACCATATTAAGGGGCCTGACTTTCCCACCGGCGGCATTATTTTAGGAACCGACGGTATCAGGGATGCCTATCTTACGGGAAGAGGCCGGATCATCATGCGAGCCAAAGCCAGCATAGAAGAGATGAAAAACAGCCGCGAGCGAATCATCATCAATGAATTGCCCTACCAGGTGAACAAGGCCAATCTCATTGAAAAAATTGCGATGCTGGTCAGGGATAAAAAACTGGAAGGCATTTCCGATTTGCGGGACGAGTCCGATAAAGACGGTATCCGCATTGTAATAGAATGTCGGAGAGATGCAATGGCCAGCGTCGTTTTGAACAATCTTTTTAAACACACTCAGCTTCAGGAATCCTACGGTGTGATCATGCTGGCTTTGGTGGATGGCGTCCCGAAAGTCATGAATATCAAAGAAGTCCTGGGACATTTTCTGGTTTTCAGAAGAGAAGTAATTATCCGGCGCACACGATTTGAACTTAAAGAGGCGGAAGACAGGGCACATATCCTTGAGGGGTTAAAAATCGCCCTCGATAATATTGATGAAGTGATCAGGATTATCCGGGCATCAAAGGACCCCGACGCCGCACGCTCTGCGCTGATGAGTACCTTTAGCCTGTCTGAGCGCCAGTCCAAGGCAATTTTGGATATGCGTTTACAGCGATTGACTTCCCTGGAGGTTGATAAAGTTGTCGCAGAGTATCGGGAGATCCTGATGCTCATTGAAAAACTGAAGTTCATCCTGGACAACTACAACAAACAGAGTGACCTCATTCGGGGAGAATTCCTTGAAATAGCTCAAAAATACAAAGAAGAGCGCCTCACGGATATTGTCGAATCCAGTGGCGAGTTCAGTGTTGAGGATATGATCGCTGACGAAGACATGGTCGTTACCATAACACATAACGGCTTCATCAAGCGGATCCCCTCTTCCGGATGGCGGCGACAGCGGCGTGGAGGACGCGGCATGCAGGGCGCACAGGCGAAAGAGGATGACTTCGTTGAGCATCTGTTTGTGGCATCGACCCATAACTACATGCTCTTTTTCACAGATCGGGGTAAGTGTTATTGGCTCAAAGTTCATGAGATTCCGGTTGCAGGCAGAGCCTCAAGGGGGCGTGCAATTGTTAATCTCATTGGCTGTGAATCCGGTGAAAAAGTCAAGGCTTTCGTATCCGTAAAAGAATTTTCAGAAGACAATTATATCGTGATGGCCACTAAAAACGGCCTCGTTAAGCGCTCCAATTTGTCTCTGTATGGGCGCCCCCGCCGGAATGGAATTTATGCCATTGAGATCCGGGAAGGAGACGAACTCATCGAATCAAAAGTGACTTCCGGAGATGAGGATATCATTTTGGGAACCCGAAACGGAAAATCAATACGGTTCAATGAAAATGATATTCGCCCGACCGGCCGGAAAACCATGGGGGTTCGCGGCATCACCCTCAGTTCCGCAGATGACCGGCTTATCGGGATGATCGCCGTAAAACGTGAAGGGACAATTCTGGTGGCTACGGATAAAGGCTATGGCAAACGCACGGGCATCCTCGAATATCGCGTTCAACACAGGGCCGGCAAAGGAATCATTACGGTTAAAACCACCGAAAAAGTGGGTAAAATGGTTGCCATGCTGGAAGTGGTTGATACCGATGACCTGATGATCATAACCGATTCGGGCGTGATGATACGGCAGCCGGTTAAAGATATTCGGACCATCGGCCGGAACACTCAGGGTGTCAGGCTTTTACGCCTTGATGCAGGAGCCAGTATATCTTCCATAACACGGGTCATGGAGAACGAAGAGCAGCAGGACCAAGATGAGGAAGAAAATTAAAACAATGAATGTCTGTGGTGACAGTACCGGATAACAGTATTTTCAAAAGGCTCAATGAGCGGATATCCGGGATAGCAGAAAATGCCGGCCGCGAACCCGGAGAGATCACTCTGATTGCCGTAACCAAGGGGCATCCGGTCGAAGCGATGATATCTGCCTGCAACTGGGGTCTGACCACCCTCGGGGAAAGCCGGATTCAGGAAACAGAAGAAAAGCTCCCCCATTTCCCCTATCGGGACCAGATTGAGCTGCATCTCATCGGCCATCTGCAGAAAAACAAGGTCCGTAAAGCCTTGGGATTATATGACGTCATCGAGTCCGTGGATTCTCTCCCTTTAGCAGAAAGAATTGACCGGCTTGCCGGGGACATGGGCCTGGTGCAGAGGGTTTTTCTGGAGGTCAATACCGGGAATGATCCGGCTAAATTTGGTTTTCAGGAAAGTGAGCTGATTCCCGCAGCAGAAATTCTCGGGTCGATGAAAAATCTCTCCATAGAAGGCCTCATGGTTGTTGCACCCCTCACGGCAGATTCGGACCGTCTGCGCCGGACATTTTCAAAGACACGCCAACTGAAAGAACGTCTGAATGATTCCGGATATTTCTCGATAGAATCTCTTTCAATGGGAATGTCTTCCGATTATGAAATAGCGATCCAGGAAGGGGCAACCCATCTTCGGCTGGGTACCGCTCTGTTCGGTAAAAGAAACTAATGTCTCAGATTCTGGTCACGCAGCAACTTACCGTTAAAGATCCCTCCTTTCTGGAAAAGGGTATCGTGATAGACCCGTCTGATGTGCAGGCCGTGATCGAAATCCTGAGGACATTTATGAAAACAGGAATCACTATTTACGATCTGACCCATTCTGCAAAACACAAACCAGGGACAATATTCACGGTAAACGATCACATCAATCGTACGGGAAAAAATCCTTTAATAGGACGACAGAGAGCGCTGAAAGTTGATTTTACAGATCTTACCGGCCTCTATGCCAGGGAGACGGGAGGGGTGGTAACCGATTGTCTGGGTGCTCGATTTCCCGGGTCTTCCTTTGAATATCCAAGCACCTGGTTGTGTAATATTTCAATTATCGCCCGGGCCATGAATTTCGGTGAGATAGCCGCCCGCCTGGTAAATATTCACGGCGACTGACACCCGAACAGAAGACCTGTAGATGACATAACCGGCAGCTTTCCAATGACAGATCATCAAGAAACAACAGCCGAAGAGATCGCCAACAGCATTACCCATGCTATCGGTGTTATTCTGAGTATTGTTGCCCTCGTTGTATTGGTGGTCCTCTCGGCCCGCCAGGGAGATGTCTGGAAAATCATCAGCTTCAGTATTTACGGCACCAGCCTCATTCTGCTCTACAGTGCATCTGCCTTTTACCATGGTTTTCGATCTGAAAAACTCAAACACTTTTTTCATGTTCTGGATCATTCTTTTATCTATCTGTTGATAGCCGGAACCTATACTCCTTTTACACTGGTATCTCTGCGCGGACCCTGGGGCTGGAGTCTGTTCGGGGTGATCTGGGGATTGACAATTGCGGGGACCCTGTTTAAAACCGCCTTTACCGGTCGCTACAACACGCTTTCGGTGATCGTTTATGTACTGATGGGATGGGTCGTGGTCGTGGCGATAAAGCCCATGCTCGTCAATGTATCCGCCACCGGTCTGATACTCCTGCTTTCCGGTGGTCTATTATATACTCTCGGCATTCTCTTTTACCGCTGGAAAAGTCTGCCCTTCAGTCATGCCGTCTGGCATTTGTTTGTCCTGGGAGGAAGCATCTGTCATTTCTGGGCAATTTATTTCAGTGTTCTGCCCGCGGAATAGCCTATTCTGGCATTTACGTCTTCAATTTTTCAACCGCAGAGTAATATTGTCTATCAAGCGTGTACGGCCCAGAAACACGGCCACGCTTACCAGGGCATCTGCAGTAATTTCTCCCTCGAATTCAATTAATGACGCGTCATCGGCAATGGAAATATAATCTATTTTTGCGAGCGGCTCGGCAGATATCCGAGCAATGACTGCATTTCGGATAAGATGGGCATTTCTCTCACCATTTTCAAAGAGAGCCTTTCCATCCGACAGCGCACGGAAAATGACGGCTGCGCGCCGGCGCTCGTTTTCAGTGAGATATTGATTTCTGCTGCTCATCGCCAGACCGTCGGGCTCCCTGACCGTGGGACAAGCGACGATGTCAATGTTGTAGTTAAGATCTCTGGTCATTTTTCTGATCACCCGCAGTTGCTGAGCGTCTTTTCGGCCGAAATAGGCATAATCCGGGCGTATGATGTTGAATAACTTTGATACGATAGTAGTGACGCCTCGAAAATGTCCCGGGCGGCTTTGTCCTTCGAGGCGGGCCGAGAGTTGTTCTTCCATGACAAAAGTAGAATAGTCCGGCGGGTACATCTCACCGTCTGCAGGAAGAAAGACAGCTGACACCTGTAGGTCCCGGAGTGCCTGCAGATCCATTTCAAGGGTCCTTGGGTAGGCTCCCAGGTCTTCGCCGGGACCGAATTGAGCCGGATTGACGTAGATACTCACAACGGTCAAATCGCAGGCCAGAATCGAAGCCCTGACCAATGAAAGGTGCCCATCGTGCAGCGCGCCCATGGTGGGTACAAAGCCCACAGAGCCGCTTACCCCGCGGCGCCAGAGCTGACATTCACGGACGTTTCGGATCAGCTCCATTGCCCCTGGCTGAAAGTGTTTTTTGGATACTATCGGACAAATGAGTGTAATTCTCGGGGGTGGGGAATTTCCCGGAAGCGACCTCTTTTTTGTATTGCACCACACTGTCTGTAATAAGTGCTCCCAGTCGGGCAAATTGGCGCGTGTGTTTCGGTGCAAAATCGCCCAACCCTAAAATATCGTGAAACACCTGGATCTGGCCATCGCAATGAGGGCCGGCACCGATACCGATAGTGGGGATGTCAAGATCTTTAGTGATCTGCCTGGCCAGTTCAGCTGGGATTCCCTCCAGAACAATTGAAAATGCGCCTGCAGACTGAACCGCGGCAGCATCTTTCAGAATCGCCTGGGCCGTCGTTTCTGTTTTCCCCTGTATCCGATATCCGGACATCTGATGAAAAGACTGCGGGGTCAGCCCCACATGTCCCATGACCGGAATACCGCAATCCACAATGGCGGAGATCTGCGGTACCATGTGGCGCCCCCCCTCGAGCTTTACAGCGCCGGCGAGGCCCTTTTTAATGAAGGCGCCGGCGGACCGGATGGCATCTTCCACAGAAGACTGATAACTCATAAAGGGCATATCGGCTACGACCAGAGCGCTTTGCGTCCCCCGGGCAACCGCTGCCGTCAGCATGAGCATTTCCTCCAGCGAAGCCGGTATTGTGGTTTCGTATCCCAACATTACCATCGCCGCGCTGTCACCCACAAGTATCAGGGGGATCCCCGCCTTATCAACCAACTGTGCCGAAGTAAAGTCATAGGCTGTTAAAGCGGCAAACGGTTCCGGTTTATGCTTGAGCTGTTTAATGGATTTGATGGTTATTTTAGTCATTGGAAATCAATCTGTAAAGTCAATTGTTAGTGCATGCGCCGGTATCAGGTGAGGGTCCGGTTTGGAGCAACTCCCGTACACCGATTGAAAACTTTTTAAGGCTGCATATTTGTGGTTGATCGAATCTTTCGCGTTATTACAACCGTAATTTACGGAGAGTGAAACACCCGGTAAAACGAAGCATTTCGCCGGTGTTGGAAGGCAGCACTTTTAAATCCGGCTTTCCATGATGGTTGCCACCATGACCAATACGTCAGAAACGTCAAGGGCTCCGTCTCCGTTTACATCGCCGCACGCATCGAATCCTCCGTCGATGATCACGGCAATTACCGTAACGACATCAAGAATATCCAGAGCTCCGTCGCCGCTTAGATCTCCCTGGGGGTTGCATCCGTTATTTACAACCGTAAAGGGGTATTCGAGCATGGTTTCTGCAGAGCCGTCTGAAAAATCAAACCAGGCGGTATAATCACCGGCATCTAAATTCCCGACGCCGTAAGAGAAAATGACATCAGAAGCAAAATCAAGATCAAGGGGCACCATGTTCTGGGCCTGATTGAGGCTGACACTGTGGGTAACTGCCAGGTTATGATCTACGTCGGCGTAATGGATCTCCAGGGTCAGATTATCGGGGTCGAAAACCGGCAGCGACAGAGTAGGTGCATCATTCCCGTTTTGAAAATTGGTTTCAAGGATGAGCATGGCAGGGACCGTATCATCAAATATTTCAAAATCAATATCCAGTGTCGTAGAGGCAGTCATTCCTGAAAGCAGCAATGCATTTTCCGGATTGGGCCAGGGGCCGAAATCAGGGTCGTCCGTGATGTAATGGGTGGCAATGGCCATATCGAGATTATTTTCAGAGATAGCCCATTGGATGTCTTCCGTAACATACTGGTAATCGATGAATTCTCCATCAGGTGTGCCCCATAATTTCAAAAGACCCGGATAAAGATTTCCAAATGCTCCGTCCCCATATCCCAGCGAGTAAACCACCAGCGTGTCTGCAGACAGATCCTGCTCAGGGTTACTGAAGCCCACGCCGTACAGATACCAGGGTCCAAAAAAATCACCGGGATAAAAGCCGCCTTCGTTTACGGTGATTCTAACGAACAGAGACTCGTCGTTATAGGTTGCGGACAAAGCGGAAATGTCCAGAAAGGCATGGTCTCCCAGAACATCTCCAACCGGCTCATCAGCCACAGAGATGAGATAATTATCTCCCGGGGGGAATTCGCCGATGATGTTTTTAGGAGACTGGGTGAGGAGACCAACCCCCATGCCGGCGTCTGTTACCAGCCGGATATACCAGGCCATGTCATCCCCGCCTCCCGTCGGTACGGTGCAGTCCCAGTAGTTTTCGTATCCCGGCAGGTCTGTAATCTGTTGACAGGGTCCGGAATGCCAGGATTGCTGTTCATCCATGGAAACGAATGCAGCTGCGGAGAGCAGCGTTATTTCCGGGTCCGGCAGAAACTGTATGATAACACTGTCATTAGGGGCGCTGGCGAAAAGATCGTCGGCAAAACCCATGGTCCTATGGACTCCGTGACGAATTTGGAGACTGCTAAGAAGGGTTTTGTAAATTTTGCCGGCAAAACGCTCAAAATCGATGTTATTTTCGGCTGTATCGGGGACTGATCCGGCCGCCCCTCCGGAGAAGAGTACGAAAAACAGCAGGCCGCAACACAGTTTGATGGGTAAATCGGGTTTCATGATATTTGTGCAATATTAAGCATTATTGCACATGCAGTTCAAAAATTAATCTGTACCCGATGGTATCAGGCTGTGGGGCACGACGGAAATCTGCCGGGATATAATGTTAAAAATAGTTAATGTGAAAGAGTTAAATTTAGCGCAATTTTTTTGAAACAATTTGCAAAGTTTATGATTCATAGAGTATTTTAATTGTATTTTCATTAATGTTTACTCATGAAAAGGAGATCTTAACGTGATTCGAGTTGAAAACCTTGTAAAGCACTACGGAGACGTAAAAGCCGTCAAGGGAATCGATTTTGAAGTTCATGATGGCGAGATCGTCGGTTTTCTGGGCGCCAACGGTGCCGGTAAATCAACCACCCTCAAAATTATGACCGGATATCTGTCGCCGACTTCCGGGAATATTCGCATCAACGATTTGAATATTCTGGACGATTCCCTCGCAATCAGAAAGACAATAGGTTATTTGCCTGAGCTTAATCCGCTCTATGGAGAAATGATGGTGTACGACCTGTTGGAATTCTCTGCGAATGTCAGAAATATAAAAGGCAAAGCCTACAAAAAAGCGCTGGCGCGGGTGGTTGATCTATGCTCGCTTTCAGGTGTGATTCACCGGAAAGTGTCAGACTGCTCAAAAGGCTATAAACAGCGCATAGGATTGGCCGTGGCGATGATCCACGATCCCCGCATTCTGATCTTAGACGAACCGGTGACCGGGCTGGACCCAAACCAGATTGTGGAAATCAGAAATCTCATTAAAGAGCTGGGGAAAGAAAGAATGGTGATCATCTCGAGTCACATTCTTCAGGAAATAGAACTCACCGTGGACCGCATTGTCATCATCGATTCAGGAAAGATCGTAGCTGACGGTACATCCGAAGAACTCATGGCGGGTTTTCACGGAAAGACCCAGCTGCTTCTCGAGGTTAAAAATGCCACAGCGGAAGATATCGACGCCCTGAACACCTCCATCCAGTCTTTGGAAATAAAAAATGTGGATTCAAAAAACACCAGCAGCTTTATCAGACTCGAGTATGATAAAAAGGATGATCCCCGGGAAGCGATTTTTCAGCACGCCCTGGCGCATCACTGGACGATTCTGGAGATGAGCCCCAAGAAAGCTCAGCTGGAGGACATCTTCAGGAATCTGACGGTGGGAGGAGGCGCCCATGCATAATATCAAAGCCATCTACAGGAGGGAACTGAAAGCTATTTTCAACAGTCCCATGGGCTATATTTTCCTGGTCATTTTTGCGCTGATCAACGGATACTTTTTCACGAACACATTTTTCCTGATCAATCAGTCTGACATGCGGGCCCTCTTCAGCGTGGTCCCCCTGATCTTTTTGTTTTTTATCCCGGCGGTGACAATGGGATTGATCGCAAAAGAGAAAAACGTGGGGACCATCGAGGTGATCTCGACCATGCCGGTGAAAGAATACGAATTTGTAATCGGGAAATATCTCGCAGGGCTGACGTTGATCGTGGTGGGGCTGATGTTCACGCTGGTTCATTTCTTCACTCTGATCCGCGTGGGAACGAATATCGATTACGGAGCGCTGCTGTGCGGCTACTTCGGATTATTTCTGCTGGGGGCATTTTATGCTGCCGTGGGCGTTTTCAGCAGCAGCATTTCGGAAAACCAGGTTATTTCGTTTATTGTGGGGATCGCTATCGTGATCACCTTTTTCCTGATGGACAAGATGCTCATGTTCGTACCGCCCTCGCTGACGGGCTTCATTCAGTACATCAGTGTGGACTATCACCTGGCCAGTATTTCCAAGGGCGTTATTGACTCACGGAATCTGGTTTACTTTGGAAGCATGATCGCCATGTTTCTGATCTTTACCGTTCGAACAATCGAAATTCGGAAATGGAGGTAAACCGGGATGACAATCGATAATAAGAAATCATTTATCATTTTTATTGTAATCACGATCGCAGCGGTAATCCTCGTGAACATGATCTCAAAGAACTGGTTTTTCCGCTGGGATTTTACTGATAACAATATGTATTCTCTGTCAGATTCATCAAAAAAAGTATTGAATAAAATCGATGATCTGCTAACCATGAAGGTATATTTTTCCGAGAATCTTCCCGGGGAATACGGCAACAACAGACGCTATCTGCAGGATATCCTTGAGGAATACGAAGCCTTTTCAAAAGGGAATATTCGTTTTGAATTCTTCCCTCCGGATAATGATGAAAAATTGGAGGAAGAAGCTCAGAAATACGGTATCCAGCCGGTGCAGCTGCAGGTCATTGAAAACGACAAAGTTGAGATCAAAAAAGTCTATATGGGGCTGGTCTGTATTTACGAGGACAAACGGGAGACCATTCCGGTAATTCAGACAACCACAGGACTGGAATACGATATAACCACGACCATTAAAAAATTAGTCAATGATCAGAAGCGCACCGTCGGTCTTGCTTCGATTGGGGATCAGGAGGTAAAAAATGACAACCTCCGGCAGACCATCGGGGAGACCTACAAAGTCATGCCGGTCAGCCTCAGCAGCGCCGTTCCCGCAGATATCGCAACCCTGCTCATTAATGGTGTGGAGGACTCGCTGTCGGCAGATGAAATGACAAATCTGCGCCAATTTATTGCCAGAGGCGGCAATGTGTTGCTTGCCCAAAGCCGGGTCAAGGCGGATATCCAGCAGCAGACAGCCTCCGGTATTCAGTCCAATATCTTCTCGCTTTTGGATGAATACGGACTCAGGCTAAAGGAAAACCTTGTTCTGGACAGGCAATGCGGTCAGGTCACCATTTCACAGAACCGGGGCTTCTTCAGAATGAACTCACAGGTGGACTATCCCTTTTTCCCCCTGGTCAGATCCTTCGGTGATAACGTGATGGTAAAGGGCCTGGAGCAATTAAGGCTCCTTTTTACCAGCGAAATAGAAGACTTGCCGGCGGGACAGCCGGATACGCTGGATTCCGGGAATAAAGTTGTACCGCTGTTATATACCTCAGATCATTCCACGACCGTTGAACAGTTTTACAACCTTAATCCCATTGATAATACAGCATTCAGGAATCTTAATCAGCCGGGGCGTCTGGTGGGTGCCATGGCAGTCGTCACAAATGACAGCACGGGGGCCGTAGGCCGGATTGTTCTGGTAAGTGATTCTAATTTCCTGTCGGATGACGGTGGCGGCCGCATCCCCGAAAACGGGATTTTTGTTTTAAATGCCGTCGATGTTCTCATGGGTGACAGCGATATGGTTTCTTTGCGTTCCAGAGAGATCACGACCCGCCCGCTGAAGGAATTGGAAGACTCTACCAAGGCGACCTGGAAATGGATCAATATCCTGCTGCCGTCATTGCTGGTCATTGCTTTTGGCTTCCTGCACTGGAAACGTGAAGCCGGGCGTGCAAAAGTACTGGAGGAAATCTATGAATAAATCACTTCGAAACGGAATCATCATTATTGCTGTTCTTTTAGGTGTTTTTTTCATCATCCAAAACAGACAGCAAAAAAGGATCACAAAATCGGCTCCGATCTTTACGGGGGATAAAGCGGCAATCGTCAAGGTCCTCATCCAGAAAGGTGAAAACGCCATCGAACTGGCCCGCGTCGATACAACCTGGGAGATATCGGGGAATGACACCTTAGAGATCCGGCAAAACCGAATTGACAATCTGTTCAACAAAGTTCTCGATGTCGAGCGGGAAACCCTGGTATCTGCTAATCCGGACAAATGGGGAACGTTTTCCATTGACGATTCTACCGGGACACATCTCGCCCTGATCGATGCAAATGACGAAACCATCGGGTATTATGTCTTTGGAAGATCGAAATCAGACTGGTCTCACAACTACGTCAGGTTCAAGGAAAATCCCGAGGTTTATCTCACCAGTGAAAATGTCATTTCAAGTTTAAATACCGGTGAAAAATTCTGGGGACAGATCCCCAAGCCGCCGGCTCCGGTTAAAACAGATTCATTGGCTGCACCGCCCATGGGTGGAACAGAGACGGCGCCCCCTCCACCGACAGAAAAGAACTCGGAATCAGGAGAATAATTAAGAAAATAAAGGTTAGGTTCAGGTAAAAGCCTGAACAATTTTTATTACAGTAAGGGAAAGAGAAAGGACACTGGATGATAGTTTTAGTTCCTCCGAGTGAGGGCAAAGTTAAAATCAGAAAACCCATGGAGCTTAAATTCGAAGATACGGATTTTCCGCTCATGAAAGAGGTGGGGCAGGTGGTTCGCCTGTTGAGTTTGATCGATGACGAGGATATCAGATCCATCTACGGGACGTCAAAACAAAAGGCGTTGATTTTCCACCGTCAGAATCAGGATGTCATGAACAGTCGTGTATGGCCGGCCATTGAGAGGTACTCGGGTGTCGTGTACGAACATATCGGCTGGAATACGCTGTCGGAAGAAGCCCGGGAATACATGGAAAAACACATCCGCATCTTTAGCGGACTGTTTGGTATGGTCACTCCCATGACGCTGATCCCGGATTATAAACTGAAGATGAACGTGATGTCACTCCAGTATCACTGGAAACCCATTCTCACGGATATTCTGGCCAAAGAAGACATGATCATCGATCTACTGCCCCAGGTGCACCGTAAGGCCTACCAGTCCAGTGATAATGTGATCGAAGTGGAGTTTGTGGTCATGTCCAAGGGTAAAAAGAAAACCGCTGGACACTATGGCAAGGCTGTTAAAGGGGAGTTTATCCGTTATATGGCAGAGCACAATGTGACCTCCATCGATCAGTTTGAAGGGTTCGAATATGACAATTTCAGATGGGATGGCGCCATGTTTGTCAAACTTGATGATTAGTCTGCCTTCACGGGTTCGTTCCAATTATCAAAAGTCCGGCTTTGGCCGGACTTTTTTATTGCTATCATCAATTTGAGCCTTCGGAGCCACCGAGAGGAGTCGAACCTCCGACCCACGCATTACGAATGCGTTGCTCTACCAACTGAGCTACGGTGGCAATTTAGCCTTTGGAAAGGCCGGGAAATTTAGGCCGCACTCTGAATTGCCCGCCAATGATTTTGCAGAAAAATCGGTGACTTTATAACGGTCTGAATTTCAGAATGCTGCCGCATTACCAAAAGGACGCTTCCGGATAAAAGCCGTACCGGATCAGCCGAAGTCCAGATCGAGCTGGCCATCCTCATCATCCGGCTGCTGCTCCGTGGAAAAGTTTGAAAGGGTAACTCCCAGCAGCCTTACAGGCCGGGGCGGAGCTTCCGGTGCATGCAGCAGATCGAAAACCACTTGAGAGAGTTGTTCTTCAGATGAAATCATATCCGGCAAAGTTTTACTCCGAGTGGTTTGCACGAAGTTGAAATATTTAATTTTCAGGGTTACCGTTCTCCCTGAGAGATGGGCCTTGTCAGCGCGCTGCCAAACCTTTCTGATGATTTTCTTCAACTGCAGCAGCATAAAGTCCGGATCGATGATATCTTCATCGAAAGTGCGCTCGGCTCCAAGAGATTTTCGGATCCTGCCCGGTTTCACGGGTCGGTCATCCTTGCCCCGGACAACCTTATAGTACCAGCTGCCGGCCTTACCGAATTTCTCAATGAGCTCACGTTGACCCCATTTTCTCAGATCGGCGCCGGTTTTAATTCCCAGAGCAGCCATGCGCCGGGCAGTTACTTTACCCACACCGTAGAATTTGTGGATCGGCAGTACTGCCAGAAACGCATCGGCTTGCCGGGGTGTTATAACGGTCAGGCCATCCGGCTTATCGAAATCTGAGGCCACCTTCGCTAAAAATTTGTTGAAAGATACTCCCGCAGAAGCCGTCAGGCCGGTCTCGGTTTTAATTTTCGACCGAATCTCCCGGGCAATCAGAGTAGCCGAAGGCTGGCCAACCTTATTTTCCGTGACATCGAGATAGGCCTCATCCAGCGAGAGGGGTTCAACTAGCTCGGTATAGTTTTTAAAGATCGTCCGGATCTGGTGTGAAACTTCCCGATAGACCTCAAAGCGGGGTTTTACGAAAATAATATCCGGGCATCTGCGAGAGGCAATTGCCGAGGCCAGGGCAGAGTGAACGCCAAATTTCCGCGCTTCGTAACTGGCCGCCGCCACCACACCACGCTGACGAGACCCTCCAACTGCCACCGGTTTATTTCGCAGCGCAGGATTGTCCCGCTGTTCAACTGAAGCATAAAAAGCATCCATATCCACATGGATGATCTTGCGGAATTTATTCATGCCAAAATCCTGAGAGTTCAGTTTTCAATTCGACCTCGCAGGTCACCGTTCGCAGCTGCCAGTGTTCGGGCATGAGCTCCTGCCACTGTTGTGCCGCAAAGCGGTCGTCAATCAGCAAAAGTGCCCCCCGGTCATTTTCGCTGCGGATGACTCTGCCCGCAGCCTGCAGCACCCGGGACATTCCCGGATACTGATAAGCATATTCAAACCCTTTGGAAGAGCTGTCAAAATAATCCCGAATGAGTTCCTGTCTCACAGTGACCGCAGGCAGGCCCGCTCCCACCACGGCCACGCCCGTCAGCCGCTCACCGGCCAGGTCGATGCTTTCACCGAAAATACCGCCCATGACTGCCAGGCCAATTGTCGTACCGTCTGTATCCGGTTGAAACTGATTCAGAAAGGCTGCGCGGTCTGTTTCCGACATGCCGGACTCCTGCAGCAGCAGGGTATCAGCCCGGGAATCCTTTAAAAGCAGTTGATGAATCTGCAGCATAAATTCATAGGAGGGAAAATAGAGCAGGTAGTTCCCCTGTCGGCCCGACACAAAGGTCCGGAGTGCCGCCGCAACGGCAGAGGCGTTGGCTTTCCGTTGACGATAGCGCACCGACAGGTTTTGATAATGAAGCACACAGAGATTCCCGGCGGCAAAGGGTGCCGGCACTGCAGCGGATCCAGCCGATTCATCACAACCGAATAAGCGCTTGAAATAATGGAAGGGCGCCAGGGTTGCCGAAAAAAACACGACAGAGCGGACCGCTTTCAGCAGTTCCTGCAGATGCCGGGCCGGGTCGATACAGAACAGTTTGACGCTCAGGCCGCGGCGTACTTTTTCATAACAGGTGGCATAACATTGATCATAATTCTCGGCAGTCCGCAGCAGGCGGACCACGCTGAAATACAACTCCGAAAGCGAGCCGGGCGCCGGAAGTTCAGGGTGATCAACCAGGTAGAGGGCAGCCGCATCACGGAACTCTGTTAGGAGCGGCAGCAATGTATCAGGCAATTCCCGGGCTGCTCCCGTACTGTTGTGAATTTCCAATTCCTCCCGGGTGGATCTGAACCAGTCCAAAATCTGCCGGACGGCCAGGGCAATAGCCGGATCGATCCCGCCGGGGGACTTTTTCAGGCTGGCGAAATCGTGCTGTACAAGTGCAGCCGAATACATCTCCCGCGCCCGGTCAGGCAGGTTATGGGCTTCATCAATCAGCAGGGCATAGCGCCGCTGACCAGGATCCAGCAGATTGGACTGCAGGAAGAAACGCCGCAGCTGCACCTGCGGATCAAAGACATAATTGTAATCACAGATCACAACATCTGCCAGCAGGGCCAGGTCCAGGGATAATTCGAAAGGACAGACCTGTTCCCTCCGGGCTGTATCTTGAATAAAAGTCTGAGAATAGGCCTCAGCGGCATAACAAGCTGCGAGAACAGCGTCGATTTTGGTGTAGTAGTCCCGGGCATAGGGGCAGTCTTCCGGGGTGCAGGCACTGCCGGGAACAGGGCAGAGTTTCTCCTTCGCAGTGAGGCTGATCCATTTTAAGCTGCAGGATCCGGCATTTGCCAGACGGGTCAGAGTCTGCTCCGCGGCAATACGCCCGGGTGTGCGAGCCGTCAGAAAAAAGATCTTATCCGTTTCATCCGCTGCCAGTGACCGTACCGCCGGGTAGAGGGCGGCCAGTGTTTTTCCGAGGCCGGTGGGTGCCTGAATTAACAGCTGTTTCCCATTTTTCAGGCTGTGGGCGATCTGATCCATGAGGTCCGCCTGCCCGGGTCGCAGGGTGGGGAAAGGGAAGGGCAAAGCGGCCAATTCGGCATCCAGCCGCCGCCTGTGCTTTAAGATCCGGTCCAGCCAGATGCAGTATTTTTCAACCATATCGGTCAAATCATTTTCCAGGTCAACTGTGCGAAAAGTTTTACGGAATTCCTTTACAGCCCCGCTTGCAAGCTCGTAATAGGTCAGTTGCAGGTCTAGGCCGTCCAGCTGGTGTTCCGCGGCATAGAGTGCGCCATAGGCCTTAACCTGTGCCCAGTGCACCGGCAGTTCACCACTCACCTGATCAAGGCCTGCCCGGGTGGTCTTTATCTCTTCCAGGCAGGGTCCGTCGGCCTCGTGAAGAATGCCGTCAATGCGGCCGGAGAGGATCAGCCGGTAGGCGGTTTTTGGCAGTTCGCGGCGCACGGTCACTTCGGCCTGATAAGCTTGCCCCCGGGATTTCTGTACGGCCAGATGACCTTCAATACCGGCACTGAACTCTGTCACACCGCTTCCGAACCCTGTGCGTATGTCGCCCTGACGGCAGCAAAATTCAGCCAGTGCGCGTAAAGGGACCCGGAAAACCTGCATCAAAAGACCTCCAGCCGGGTCTGGCCGGACGGTTTCTTTTCCAGCCTGCGCCGGAGTGTCCGGCTGTTATTGAAAAACTTCGAATGGAGCGAAATATTCTGTGTGGGCAGGGCAATAGCGCGTAAGAATTCAGCGGTGAGACTCTGAATGAGCCAGGATGCCGGGGCCGCTTCGGGAATCAGACGGATGATGGCATCGGGATGGGCCGAGGTGACAATCTTTTGCATACGCCGGCGGTAATTTGAACGGGTAAGGTCGTTGACATCCAGCGGCAGATCAAGCATGGGACGGGTGGGCAGCGGGTTAAACCGCGGCTCGGTGAGTTCCCATTGCCTGTTTTGGCTGAGCCTGAAATCTAGAAAATAGAAGCCCTTGATTTCATCCTTTTCGGCAAATGAAGTGCGCTCCACCGAGCCGCAATAGATCACCGGTACCTGTTCGCCGCCGGGTGGTGAGAAGTACAGAATTTGCGCCCGGTGAATATGTCCTGAGAGGATCGCCTGAAATCCGTCCGGAATATCCCCGCCCCGGATCACATCCGGCCCATTGCGGAAGGTATAATGCCGCACCCGGCAGCCCTCTATGGCCTGGTGCAGACATAAGAGCCGGATGTCCGCCG
>JAADGM010000144.1:19575-20427 GCA_013152375.1 FCB group bacterium
CGGATATCACGGACGAAGGTCCGCGGCCGGGTAAAAACAGAGATGAGCGGATGATCCAACCGGTAAAGGTCGGGAAAGCGGGAGAATTCATGATTGCCCGGGACCAGCAGCAGGGGAATACCATGGCGAGTGAATTCCCGCAGCCGGGCATAGACCCGATCCACAATGGGGCGCGGGATCCTCGCCCGGAAAAAGAGGTCACCACCGTGGATCACCAGATCGGCCCGCTGCTCAACGGCCGCCCGGAGCGCCCGGTCACAATTGGCAAAAAAGTCCTCACCCCTTCTCCGCCGCCGGATGCGGGGCTTGAGGGGGCTGTCAAACCCCAGGTGCGTATCGCTGAAAAACAGGATCCTGATATGCTGTGAGCCGGTCATCTGTAATGGGTTAGAAATTTTTAGAAACGACGGGGGAAATTAAGGGGCCGTAACGGCGTGAAAAAATGGAATAAAATTAGCGGTTTTTACCGAAGTGACAGAGGTGCGTACGATTTAGCACTGAAATTTGCCGGGAAACTCTTTACCCAATGCAATAATTAAATTGTAATCCAACATATCTGATAAACGCTTTTTCCCGTCAGGTGCAATGAATTTCAACTGGGTAGCAGCACTAACCACTTGGCTGTTTTCTTTCTTCAACCTGGCTTTAAGGTATTTCCAATAGTTGCGGGTTTTATTATAGTCGTGTTAGTTGGTAAGCATAGCCACAATATCCAACACCGAGAACCACCACCTGAGGTTCTTTTTGTCCCAAACAGCACGCACTTCCCGGTCGTCAAAAAACCGTATGGATATTTTTTCCTCACTCATGTTTTTATTTTCAAATTTGCCCTGAAATGTTGATATGTCTTTT
>JAADGM010000087.1 GCA_013152375.1 FCB group bacterium
GAGCTTGCCGCCGAAAGGAAGGTAGAAGTCTTCAAAGGCCAATTGATTATCGGGTGTTGTTCGATACATTTCTGACCACCACGTGCAAGGGCTTTAAGGCTAACCACCTGTTTCTCTTGCACACATTAGCATGAAAATGCACGCTTTGTCTAGCGTTTTAAGTGAGTTACGTATTTATCAGCAAGCCCTAGTTATGAAAGTTTTGGTTGGCTTTGAGGATATTCTTGTGAATTTACTGTTTTTGATTAGTGCAAAAGCCCCCCAGCTTTTCCGGGGGATACTTACCGAAGGAAATAAGTGCAGTACGAAACGAAAAAACGCTCTATTTTAAAAGCGATCTCTTGGCGAACTTGGGCAACACTGACTACCGCAGTTATTATTTTTATTTTTACCGGCGAATTTGCCCTTGCGGTCACGATTGGTCTTCTTGAGGTTTTTGCAAAAATGGGCCTTTACTTTATTCATGAGCGCCTGTGGCAAAAAATACGTTTTGGTAAGAAAGAAATTCCATCCTTTGTCCTTTGGTTTACTGGGTTGCCAGCATCAGGTAAAAAAGCTTTGGCCGAAGTGGTTTTTCAGCAACTACAGAATGAACGATTAAAAGTCGAGCGTCTTGACAGCCATGATGTCCGCCCACTTTTCCCGGAAACCGGATTCTCGCCGAAGGAGGTTGAGCGTCATGTCAAGCGTTCCGGCCATCTCTGTGCCATGCTGGAAAAGAATGGCGTGATTGTTGTCGCTTCATTTGTTTCTCCCTATCGTGCCGGGCGTGAATTTGTGCGTGAATGTGCGTCTAATTTTGTTGAAATCTATATGAAATCAACTGTAGCTGCTTGTGAAAAAAGGGACGTCAAAGGACATTATCAGAAGGCCAAGTCTGGAGAATATCGTTACTTTCCTGGTGTTGACGTTGACTATGAAGAGCCCTTAGCGGCAGAAATCGTTATCGATGTGGACAATATCACACAGGATCAGGCCGCCGGTCAGATCATTCAGTATCTGAAGAAAAATATAATAAAACAAAGGTGAGATTTAGAATTATCTCAGTACCGTTTTTGAGGATTTGAAAATGAACATGACTCATCTGAAACAACTTGAAGCGGAAAGTATTCATATCATCCGTGAAGTTGTCGCTGAATTTGAAAATCCGGTGATGCTTTATTCTATTGGAAAAGACTCAGCAGTTATGTTGCATCTGGCACGTAAGGCTTTTTATCCTTCGAAAATCCCATTTCCATTGATGCATGTCGACACGACTTGGAAGTTTAAGGAAATGATTGAGTTTCGGGAGAAAATGAAGAAGGAATATGGATTTGAGCTTCTTGTCTATACCAATCAGGAAGGTGTGACTCAGGATATTAACCCATTTACCCATGGGTCAGCTTTTTACACCGATGTGATGAAAACCGAGGGCCTGAAACAGGCGCTCAATAAATACAAATTTGATGCGGCCTTCGGCGGTGCGCGGCGTGACGAGGAGAAATCACGTGCTAAAGAGCGTATCTATTCTTTTCGGACAGAAAACCATCGTTGGGATCCAAAAAAGCAACGTCCCGAACTCTGGAATCTGTATAACGCCAAGGTGAATTCAGGGGAGAGTATTCGTGCTTTCCCTCTGTCTAACTGGACCGAACTGGATGTCTGGCAGTATATCTACTTGGAAAATGTCCAGATAGTTTCGCTCTATTATGCCAAGGAACGACCGATTGTTGAACGAAATGGGATGCTGATCATGGTTGACGATGAGCGCCTTGAACTATTGCCGGGGGAAAAAATAGTAATGAAATCTGTTCGCTTCAGAACCCTCGGTTGTTATCCGTTGACCGGTGCTGTTGAATCAACAGCAGCAACTCTGCCGGAGATTATTCAGGAGATGCTGCTGACCAGAACCAGTGAACGGCAGGGGCGACTGATCGATCATGATCAGGCCGGATCGATGGAGAAGAAGAAGCAGGAGGGATATTTCTGATGGCTCACCAGTCGGATCTTATTGCCGAAGATATCCATTCCTACCTTAAAGTGCAGGAACAGAAGGACATGCTGCGTTTTATCACCTGCGGCAGTGTCGATGACGGTAAAAGCACCCTGATCGGGCGGCTGCTCTGGGATTCCAAGTTGGTTTTTGAGGATCAGCTGGCTGCACTTGAAGTCGACAGTAAGCGGGTCGGTACACAAGGTGATGAGATTGACTACGCTTTGCTACTCGACGGTCTTCAGGCGGAACGCGAGCAGGGGATTACCATAGACGTTGCTTACCGGTTTTTCTCCACCGATAAGCGAAAGTTCATTGTTGCCGATACTCCGGGGCACGAACAGTATACCCGCAATATGGTCACCGGGGCTTCAACAGCCGAGGTGGCTGTCATTCTGATTGATGCCCGTAAAGGGGTTTTGACCCAGACCAAACGGCACAGTTATCTGGTATCACTGGTCGGGATCAGGAACGTCGTTGTTGCTGTCAACAAGATGGATCTGGTTGACTACAATCAGCAGCGGTTTGACACGATCCGTGAAGAATATGAACAGTTTGCCCGTACTCTCGGGTTTGACCAGATTACCTGTATACCGATGTCTGCCCTGAAAGGTGATAATGTCATCTCTTCCAGTGAGCAGACTGCCTGGTATCAGGGACCGCCGTTATTGCAGTATCTTGAAACAGTGAAGATTACTGACATCGCAGCTGAAAAGCCGTTCCGGATGCGGGTGCAGTGGGTCAATCGCCCGGATCTGGATTTTCGCGGTTTCTGCGGCACCATAGCTTCCGGGACAATCCATCCCGGAGATGAAATTGTCGTTCCGTCATCCGGACAGACCAGCCGGATTTCGAGAATCGTCACCATGGACGGCGATCTGGATGAAGCCTGTGCCGGACAGGCTGTTACCCTGTGCCTCGATGATGAAATCGACATCAGTCGTGGAGATATGCTCACCACGCCGTTGGCACGCCCCAGTCATGCTGATCAGTTTGAAGCCAAGCTGGTGTGGCTGCACGAAGATGCCCTGCTGCCCGGTCGCAGTTATCTGCTTAAGGCCGGGTCGGCCACGGCCACGGCACAGGTCAGTGAACTGAAGCGCAAGGTGAATGTCAATACTCTCCTGCTTGAACCCGGCAAAACTTTGGAGATGAATGAGGTCGGGATCTGCAATATCAGTATTAATCGCGCGATCTCCTTTGATCCCTATACCGAGAATCGTCATACTGGCAATTTTATTCTGATAGATCGTTTTACCAATGCAACCGTTGGTGCCGGAATGATCAACTTTCCGTTACGCCGGGCCACCAATATCCACTGGCAATCGATTGATATTGATCAGCAGAGTCGCGCTGACCTCAAAAGTCAGAAACCACAGGTATTCTGGTTCACCGGGCTTTCTGGAGCCGGAAAGTCGACCATAGCCAATCTGGTGGAAAAGAAGCTGCATTCACTGGGGAAACATACCTACCTGCTGGACGGAGACAATATCCGTCATGGTCTGAATCGTGATCTCGGCTTTACTGATGCTGACCGGGTGGAAAATATTCGCAGGATCGCAGAAGTAGCAAAGCTGTTTGTCGATGCCGGCATTATTGTTCTGACTGCATTCATATCGCCGTTTCAAAGTGAACGAAAGATGGCCCGTGACCTGCTGGAAGAGGGAGAGTTTATCGAGATTTTTGTCGATACCCCATTGGAAATCTGTGAACAGCGTGATCCGAAAGGGTTGTATGAAAAAGCCCGTGCCGGTGAA
>JAADGM010000049.1 GCA_013152375.1 FCB group bacterium
GACTATCATTTTGAGCGTCTTGTAGAGCTATACGGGGAGATGACGGGAACGATCAATTCTGCTCTGGTACTGCTGCGGATTACCGATCCCGAATTTACAACACCGGTGGCGGAGGATTCTGTAGTGGGCAGCGGTATTGCATTAATGATCGGGTTCCCGTTTCTGTATATTCTGAACGTCCCGTTTGTCCATTTTCAGAATTCCATTACCGGGTATTGGGTTACACTGATCCTGATAGTTGCTTATTGGGCGCTGCTGCTGCTGATCTGGTATTCCACCGGCTATTTTCAGTTTCAAAAAAACGACGGAAAGGTCACTTCCCTGTAATCCGTCTATGTCAGGCAATTGGCGGACTACGACGATTTGGTTAATTCCCCGGGGCCTGCCCTGGGGTCGATACCTGTTTATTCGGCAGGGACCGTCTCAGGTTCAAGCCTCTTTGAGGGCATGTGCTTTCCCCAGCGCTGTCGGTTTTTGCAGGAAATCGATTAAAGCAGCCGCCAGTTTGCCGCCGTGATACCCGTCCACGATCCGGTGATCAAAAGTACCTGAGACCGGCAGGATCTTCCGGACGACGATTTTCCCCTCCCGGACCACCGGTTTTTCTTCGGCCTTTCCCATGATGATGACAGCGGGCAAATTCGACCCGGGGAATAAAGCGGCCATTCCCGTACTGAGGCCGTGGGAACCGATATTGGTGAGCAGAATTGAGCCGAAAGCATCGTGCGTGAACCCGAATGCACGGAGTTCGAGACCGAGACCGATAGTGATAAATCTCAAAGCACTTACAACGAAATTTCTGAAAGGCCAGGGAATACGAACCAGTATATTTTTATTCTGCATTACTTTATTTTCCGTTCCCTGCCGGACTTTGTGGGCTTTTTTACGGATCTCCTCGGCAATTTCAAAGACGGTTTTTTGATGAGCTTTCCTGATCTTTATGCTTGTCATTTCTGTACCGCCGCCGGCGTTCACGGCAATCATCACGACCACATCCTGATGAGGAACAAGCCTGCCCCGGCGCACATAGGCGTTCATCTCTGGGACATGAAAGGCGATGGTTCTGGCAAGGGCGGTAGTGAACAGGTGGGTCATTGTGATCCGCTTACCGGCTGACCGCTGTTCCTTAATATAGGCCTCGGCAGCGGTTACATCGATTTCCATGGTACCGTGGGTACGACCGTCCAGAGGAGGTTTGTAGATAGCAGTGGATAGGATACGCCAGGGTGTATTCAATTGTTCAGGGTTCATTCAACAATATTTCCTACGATTATCAAGGCGGTAACTTAAGCCAAACTTTCAGTGCGTGGAAATTGAATATGCACGGGAGATCATCCGGAAACTTGAATGTCCAGCTATAGTCTTCTGCCTGTCGGAAATGGAAACACGAATTGTTAACCAACAACACTTCTTTAGCCTGAAAAAAAATTCCAGAAATTTGATAAATATACTAACACTGATATTTTTAAGTGAGTTAAATTATAATACGGATATTCGTATTAGAATATGCAATTGAAGTTTACCAAGAAGATTCATCCTGTTCCCGTTTCTCACGCGGAGATATCATCCGCGATGATCCGTCCTTGCTGCAGATCAGGATTCGACCTTTCCGGATGCGAATACGATCACTCCGGTGTCATCGAATGTGAGGAATATGGCGATGGATCGACACCCCCTGAACCCAACACAACCAAAAATCACGAGAGGAAACCATGAAAACAAAAATTATCTTAGCGGCACTGATCCTGTGGGGCGTCGCCGCAGCGGCGGAGTCCTGCGTTGACTGTCATACGAAAATTACGCCGGGAATTGTAAAAGACTGGCAGGCCAGCCGGCATTTCGAGGAGGATGTTGAGTGTGCTGCCTGTCACGGATCGGAGCATACATCTGCCGGAGATGTCCAGAGGGTTTCACTGCCGACACCCGAAACCTGCAGTGAATGTCACGAAGAGCAGGTTCAGCAGTACAGCCGGGGGAAACATGCTTTTTCCTGGGCTGCCATGAAAGCCATGCCCACAGCACACATGCAGCCTGCACAGCTGATGGAGGGTATGAAAGGCTGTGGCGGCTGCCATAAGGTTGGACTGAAAAGTGAAGCCGAAATTGCCGAGCTGAAAGCGGACGGACATGGTTTCGGAGTTGCTTCGTGCGATGCCTGTCATACGCGTCACACTTTTTCAGTCAAAGAAGCCCGTCAGCCCCAGGCCTGTCAGACCTGTCATCAGGGTTTTGATCATCCCCAGTGGGAGATGTATTCTACTTCAAAACACGGTGTACGCTATTTGCTGGAACAAACAGGGGTTATTTCATCTGAGGAGCACTCAGCCCCCACCTGCCAAACCTGCCACATGCCGGATGGAGACCATGAAGTCCGCACGGCCTGGGGGTTCCTGGGTGTCCGCACCGACGGGTTGGCTCCTTATCCCGGAGAAGATGATGCCTGGTGGGCCGATCGGGTGACCATTCTCCAGGCTCTGGGTGTTCTGGATCCCCAGGGGAATCCCACGCCCCGTCTGGATGTGGTATCAGCCGCTCAGGTGGCTCGTCTCAGTGCCGCTGATTTCGACAAAGAGCGGAATAAAATGATAAATGTCTGCAGTCAATGCCATTCTGAAAATTACGTCAGGGCCGAGCTGCAAAAAGGTGACGATCTGATCCGCGCGGGAGATAAATTATTTGCTGAAGCCATTCGCATCGTGGCCGGACTCTATCAGGATGGTCTGCTCGAAAAACCGGAATCTTATACCTATAATTTCCCGGATCTGCTCACGTTCCATGATGCACCGACCCCCATTGAACATCGTCTTTTCAAGATGCACATGAAACACCGTATGCGGTTATTCCAGGGAGCCTTTCACAATAACCCGGATTATACCATCTGGTACGGCTGGAGTGAAATGGTTCAGGATTTGACCGAGATCAGGTCAATGGCCGAGGAAATTCGCGCAAAAGGAAAATAAGTCTGTTTTGAAGGCCCGGAGGGATCCATTACGTAGCCTTCCGGGCTTTCTTTTGAAGTGCTTCCGGGCACGTTGACAGCAGTGTGCCCTGTCATCCTGCAACCCAAACCCCCCTTCCGGTTTCGTTCCTGACTGCGGGTCTGATTTTCGTTTACACATCATCCCCGTATTTCCTAAATTTGCGTGCGGGTTCCAACCGGTTTTCCCCTGAATGACCGATAAATCAAAAGAGGTATCCCATGTCACTTCAATGCGGCATCATCGGCTTGCCCAATGTGGGCAAATCCACTATTTTCAATGCACTTACCGCCTCCGGTGTCCCGGCGGAGAATTATCCTTTTTGCACCATCGATCCCAATGTGGGCAGAGTGGCGATTCCAGACGACCGGCCTGGTGAGATTGCTGCCCTGCTAAAGCCCCAGTCGGTTATACCGGCCAGTGTAGAATTTTTGGATATTGCCGGACTCGTCAGGGGCGCCAGCCGGGGAGAAGGCCTGGGTAATAAATTCCTGGCCCATATCCGGGAAGTCTCGGCGATCATCCATGTCGTCCGTTGCTATGAAGATGAGAACGTGACCCATGTAGAGGGCTCCATCGATCCTGTGCGGGATGTTGAGTTGGTGGAAACCGAACTGCTGCTCAGAGACGTGGAGACGGTTGGAAAAAGAATCGCCAAAGTGGAGAAAGCGGCTAAATCCGGCGATCGAACGGCCCGCTCGGAACTTGATTTTCTTAATGAGATCCTCCCCGAACTGAATTCAGGAGTGATGGCGGTCAAGCTAAAGCCGGATGAAGCCCACCGGGAGACTCTCAAATCACTGTTTCTGCTAACCTCCAAACCGGTTCTTTACGTGGCCAATGTGGGGGAAGACGAGATCACATCGACCCATCGGGGGGAGGCCTCACGCCGGCTTTTCGAGTACGCCGCTCGTGAGGGCAATACTGCCGTCCGTCTCTGCGGTCAGCTGGAAATGGAGATCGCCGCAATGGACCCGGAAGACCGGCAGTTATTTCTGGATGAATATAATCTGCCCGAACCCGGATTGAACAAGCTCATCCACCGGGCCGGGGAATTATTGGAGCTGGAGACCTTCTTCACTGTAAATGACAAAGAAGCTCATGCCTGGACTTACCGGAAAGGCACCACCGCTCCCGAAGCGGCAGGAAGTATCCACACGGATTTTCAGCGGGGATTCATCAAAGCGGACGTATATTCATTTGAGGATCTCATGGAATACAAATCTGAGCAGGCCCTCCGGGAGGCCGGCAGGATCCGGCAGGAGGGCAAAGATTACATTGTGCAGGATGGTGATGTAATCCTGTTCCGTTTTAATGTGTGAACAGTCGCCGCGGTGGGGACTAATTCGGCGGCTGATCCCGGGAGTATTTCCTGCTGGCGTCGTAGAGGATGTTTTTCTCCGACTGGGTAAGTCCTTCCCAGCCCACCTGCTGCATCTTGTCCAGTACGTCATTCACTCGCCTGGCCAGCAGAGAATCGTTCAGGACATTGCCGGCTGAATGGGGTTTCGTCCCTGGTTTGTTTTTTGATTGAGTGGCTTCCGGTGTTGTGCCGGTGATGAACCGGAGGAGAGGCTTTCTCCGCAGATACAGAAACCCGATGCCCATACCCGAAAGGTGCGTTAAGTGGCTCACAGGAGACTGGCCGGGTGTGAGCGAAGCAAAAAAAGCCACGGCTGCCAGTCCGGCCACTACATATTTCATTTTCACCGGCACCAGAAAGTAGAGATATACCTGCCGGTTAGGGTAGAGCAGGCCGTAAGCCAGGAGGAGGCCGTAAATCGCCCCGCTGGCTCCCACCACCGGGATATGTGAACTGCGGGTCAGGATGGCCGTAAAAAGTCCGGCGCCTATGCCGGCGATGAAATAATATTTCAGAAACTCCCGCTGTCCCCAGACTTTTTCCAGTTCGTTGCCGAACATCCATAAAACAAACATATTCACACCAATGTGCAGCCAGCCGGCATGGAGGAACAGGTAGGTCAGCGGCTGCCAGAGGTAGCCGTGCTGGATGACTTTTACCGGGACCAGTCCGAGAGTTCTGAAGATCGTTCCCCGGATGCCGGAGAGTTCAACCAGAATGAAAATCCCGAAGTTCACCAGCAACAGCAGTTTTACACCCGGGCTGAAGGTGAATTTAGGCTTTCGAAAGGTCATCCGGGCTCCGGGACTCGTATATTGATACCGCATCAGAGGCAGCCGTCCCGGATAAATTTCAGTACGTCCCGGTAAATTTCGTCCTGATCCGGAGAGGTGTGCCACATCGTGTGTCCCACCCGGCTGTAGCCTTTGACCAGCTTCAGCTCCGACCCCAGTTTCTCCGTTACAAAGGTAATATTCTCACTGGGCGATCGCTGATCTAATTTTGAGTACTGGATGAAGACCGGACATTTCACCCCTGCCATCTCTCTCTTCACGAGTTCGGTGAGCTTGTAATATTGATGAAAGGCCTTCATGGGATAGGCATTGTACTGTTTCCGGACACCGGAAGGATGTTCCTTATGAATGAATTTAGCCGGTTTCTTCATGCTGGTGATGACATAGCGTGCCAGAGGATTCACGTACCGGGCATAAATGGGGTTTGTGAACAGGATCGTAGGGGCCGAAAGGATGAGCTTTTCAACGGGGAAGAGACTCGCCAGATGCATGGCCAGCACGGCTCCCATGCTGGTCCCCAGGAGATAAACCTTTTCACTCCGGGCCATCAGGTCAGCTACACTTTGCTCGGTCTGCTGCAGCCAGTCTCTGTACAATACCCGGTTGCAGTCGTCGATGGAGGTGCCGTGCCCTTTAAGATTTTCGGCTTTCACCCGCAGGCCGTCACCCCCCAGGTAAGCGCAGAGTTCCCGTATTTCTTCAATGGAGCTTGTAAACCCGTGTATGACATAACAGCTTTGGGCTGCTTCCGGATTGAATTCTATTTCCTGTGTAAGTGTCATTTCCAATTTGGTTTTCCTATATCCCGATCTGACGCAGAATCTCCGGGGCTTTCAGTTTATGCAGACCTTCGATATGAAATTCCAGAAAAGCTGTTAAAAAAGAGACGGCATTTTCGGTCTCCTCCCGCGGACCGGTCAATTCTCCCAGGTTTTCAATATGAGTCACAGTCAGTTTTCGCAGCATTGCCAGGCCGTGACCGCCCAGCACAAGACCCGTTTCCCGGTTACAGGAAGGGCACTCAAGCTCACCGCTGTTATTACTGAAAACGGCTGTTTTAAGGACTTTCCCGCAGCTCGAACAAGTCTCCAGGTTGGGTTTGAATCCCGTATGGATTGCCAGCTGCAGTAGAAAAAACAGAAATAGTAAATGATCAAAACCCTCGGTTGTTTCAAGGCTTTGCAGAACCTTCCAGGTGAGCCTGAACAGGATGGGGGCCGGATCATCCTCTGCAATAACTCCAGCTATGACCTCCGTAATAGCCAGCCCCAGGCTCAACTTCTTCAGATCACGGCGGATTTTTAGGGCTCCTGAAGCCAGAGAAACATCCTTCAGCGTCTGGATATCCCTGGAAGTCTTGTGGTAAAAATCCACGGTCAGCAGGCTCATGGGTTCCAGTATGGCGCCGGCGGGGTTCTTCTGTCTCCTCGCGCCTTTCGCAATGACGGTGACCTTTCCCAGGTCTCTGGTGAACAGTTGCACGATGAGACTGGACTCACTGTAGGGTGTCACCTTCAGGGCAATGGCATCCGTGGAAGTCAGCATTCCGGCTGCTGCCTCGTCAGGGCTGGCAAGTGTGAAACAGCCCGCACAGAGCCCACACTGCCGGCGGGCGGTAAAGTATCAGTAGTGAAAAGAGACTCAATAGGCTCTGGCGAAGATAACCTCATATTTCGCGGGTCTGCCCGAGTAGATGCAGACTTTTCCGGCAGGATCACTGTCAAAGGGGATCAGACGGATGGTGGCTTTAGTCTCTTCTTTGATGGCCGCTTCCGTCTCGGGAGTGCCGTCCCAGCCGCATTTAATAAAACCACCGCTCTCTATGAGCTCTTTGAATTCACCATAATCTTTGGCTCTAAAAGTGTTTGCTTCCCGGAACTGCCTGGCCTGACGATACAGATTCTCCTGAATTTCAGTGAGCAGTTCAACGATCTTTTCGGCGGCTGAGTCAATTTCCAGGGCAAATTTTTCACCCGTATCGCGTCGGGCCATGAAAACCTTTTGGTTGGCCATATCCCGGGGTCCCACCTCCATGCGCAGAGGCACACCCTTCATCTCCCACTCATTGAATTTGAAGCCGGCCGAGATCTTCTTGCGGTCGTCCAGATGGACCCGCACACCAGCGGATTCAAGCTTTTCCAGGGTGGTTTTAAGATAGGCTTTCACCTGGGCGTCGTCCTCGTCACTGCGAATTATGGGCAGGATTACCACCTGAATAGGAGCAAGTCTGGGCGGCAGGCGCAGACCCTTGTCATCTCCGTGGGTCATGATGACGGCCCCTACCAGCCGGGTGCTGACGCCCCAGCTTGTTGCGTAAACCAGCTCTTCCTCATTCTTTTCATTCTGGAATTTCACATCGAAGGCCCTGGCAAAATTCTGACCCAGATAATGAGAAGTTCCCGCCTGGAGGGCTTTTTTGTCCCCCATCATGGCTTCAATGCAGAGGGTATCCACCGCACCGGCAAAGCGCTCGGATTCAGATTTGGAGCCGGTCAGAACCGGTATGGCCAGGACGTCTTCGGCAACTTCACGGTAAACTTCCAGCATTCGCCGGGCTTCTTCTCGGGCTTCAGCTTCCGTAGCGTGTGCCGTATGCCCCTCCTGCCACAGAAATTCGCTGGTGCGCAGAAACAGACGGGTGCGCATTTCCCAGCGGACCACATTGGCCCATTGATTGATGAGCAGGGGCAGGTCCCGGTAGGACTTGATCCACTTTTTGTACTGGGCCCAGATCACCGTCTCACTGGTGGGGCGTACAATGATCTCCTCTTCTAATTTGGATTCCGGATCCACGACGACACCACGGCCGTCAGGACTGGCCATGAGTCGCGAGTGGGTGACGACGGCACACTCCTTGGCAAAGCCCTCCACATGCTGCGCCTCCCGGGATAAAAAGGATTTGGGAATGAACAGCGGAAAGTAGGCATTCACGTGACCCGTCTGTTTGAACCTGAGATCGAAAGCTGCTTTCATGTTTTCCCAGATGCCATAACCGTAGGGCCGGATGACCATGGTTCCCTTAACCGGACCGTAATCGGCCAGCTCTGCCCGCTGAATTACATCGGTGTACCATTTTGAATAATCAACACTTTTTGGAGTGACGCCTTTTGCCATCTTTTCCTTTCGAGATATCTAAAACCGTTAAAAAAACAAGGGTTGAATTTATATCAGTTCAGGGGCGAGAAAATATATCTGTTTATCAGATCGTGGCCATTTTTTGAGAGGGTTTGAACTGAACCGGTTAAGTAACCTAATAACGGGCCGATTTTGGGACGATCTTTGTTCACCAGGTTGCATCTGCCTGTGAGGGCATGTTTTTCAAGTCCGGGATATTCACCTTTACTGGATTCCGGTCAGCGACACCGCCAAATTCTCAATATTTATTTTGTCCATGGCTGATGAGCTGATTCGGTTTATACCACGCCGCTTGTGGCGGGGTAGTTCATTGATTGATTTCTGTCGGATACTACGGCCCGTATCCCTCGCTCCAGCCCTTGTAACAATTTATTTTTGTACTTGGTTTAGGTCTTAAATTCTGTTTATCATAATCCGGTAATTCCAATTATTATTTTAATTATTTGGTTGCGCGGGGGTTTTCAAAAGGCCCTTGCCGGGAGCTTTGCAGGATTCCCTTTGACAGATTCCGTTACGGTTTAACCGGTCCGGTTTACCGGGGCCGTGCTTTACCGCCGGATCGTCCCCGGGGTCCCGGCGCAGCCGATGTATCGCTTTACGGAGGACTATGCAGAAACAGAAAATCGCTGTCATCGGCGCAGGACCCGTCGGATCCGTTCTGGCGGTTCATCTCACCAATGCCGGACACGAGGTCTATCTCGTGGATGTTATCTCGGGTCTCATAGATGTCATTCGAGAAAACGGACTGCAGATCGTAGGTGCTGAAGAAAACTATGCCCGTATCGAAAACACCTGCACTTCCATTGACCAACTCGAGGGAGTAGAGCCCCATCAAATTTACATCTGCATCAAGGCTATTGACCTGCCGGGAGTTTCACTCCAGCTGGAAAATCTCAAACTGGACAACACTCTCTACATCAGCTTCCAGAACGGCATCGATAATGAAGAAGTCCTGGCTAAGCATTTTCCCCGCGCCCGAGTCTTTCGCGGTGTGATCAACTACGCAGGCATGACGGTCAGGCCCGGAACCGTTAAAATGACCTTTTTCCACCCGCCGAATTTTATCGGCAGTCTCGATCCCAAGTCCAGAGATATTGCAAAAGCAATTGCCCGTCAGCACAGTCAGGCGGGCATAGAGACACAATATTCCGAGATCATTAAAAGAGATGCCTGGCGCAAATCCATTCTGAACTCCGTGCTCATGCCCGTTTCGGTTACCACCCGGCTGAGCATGGGGAAGATCATGCAGGACCCCGGCCTGAAAACACTGGTAGGAACCCTGCTGAAAGATTTTCTGGAGGTAGCCCGGCAGGAAAATTATCATTATGAGGCTGATTTTTACGAAAAAGCCATCGGTTATCTCTCCAATGCCGGGGATCACAAGCCCTCCATGCTGATGGATTTTGAATCCGGCCGTCCTCTCGAAATTGATTTTCTGAACAATCGTCTGCAGGCCTACGCCGATAAGCACGGGCTCCCCTGCAAGGCGAATAAACTTCTGTGTTCTCTCGTTAAGGGAATGCTGTTCCACCGGGATGTGGTTACCTCAAGTTCCTGAAAATGATCACCCGTATTCTGAAGCATAATAATCCCATCAGGCAGCGTCTCAGGGGCGTTGGCGGAAGGTGACCGGTATGGCGGAATTCACTTATCACCGCCCGGCTCGTCTGACGGAGGCCGGAGATCTCATGGCCACACTGCCGGGAGCCCGGCTGCTCGCCGGCGGTACGGACCTGCTCAATGATCTGGATGCCGGTCTCGTGTCGGCACAGCATGTTATTTCACTGCGGGATATCCCCGAACTGGGGAGTATAACCGAGAGAGCCGACAGCATTGCCGTTGGTGCCGGCTGCACAATTGCTGCCATTGAAGCCTCTCCGGTTATCCACAAATATTTTCCCGAACTTCTCTCCGTGGGGTTGGTTTTTGCCACACCCCAGGTGAAGCACCGCGCAACGCTGGGAGGTAATATCTGCAGTGCCGTTGCCTGCGGAGATTTTCCGGTAATCCTCACCGCCCTGCAAGCTGAGGTAACGCTTTATTCTGCGGAAGGGACCCGTTCGGTTCCCATGCGGGAGTTTCCGCTCGCAAACCGAAAAACATGCCGGAGGGATTCCGAAATTCTTACGGAGATCATCATCCCGAAAAAGCCGCCCGCGGCCCTGGCCCGTTATGAAAAATTCAGACGTCGGGCGGCCGGTTCGCTGGCCGTCGCCAGTGTAGCCGTTTATCTGGATCTGGACGGCACCCGTTGCCGGCAGGCCCGCATCGTTCTGGGAGCGGTAGCCCCATCCCCGGTGAATGCCGTTGAAGCGGCTGCTCTTCTGCAACAGAAAGACCTGACACCCGAGGTCATCCGACAAGCGGCTGATCTGGCCAGAAAAGCCGCCAGGCCTATCACAGATGTGAGAGCCACAGCGGAGTATCGCCGGGAATTGATCTTCGTTCTCACACAAAGAGCCCTCCGGGCGATGGTCGGATATCACGGAGAGATACGATGAGCCGTCATTATCTCATCGAGCTGACGGTGAACGGAGATTTACATTCTGTAGCAGTCAGAGCCTCAGACACATTGCTGAAAGTTCTCCGGGATGACCTCGGTCTCACCGGCGCCAAATCCGGCTGCGGTGTGGGAGACTGCGGCGCCTGCACGGTCCTGCTGAACGGGTCGCCGGTGAACTCCTGTATCTTTCTCGCCGTTGAAGCAGATAAACAGGAAATCACCACTATCGAAGGGTTGTCGCAAAACGGTCAGCTGCATCCCCTGCAAAAAGCCTTCATCGCCCGGGGCTCTATCCAGTGCGGATTCTGTACGCCGGGAATGGTTCTCACGGCCAAGGCACTCATCGATAAAAATCCCGAACCTTCGGAAGAAGAAATTCGCCAGGGGCTTTCCGGGACCCTTTGCCGCTGCACCGGCTACACCAAAATTGTGGAAGCCGTTCAACACTGGCAGGAATACAAGGATCCCGCCGTCAGACCCAATTTAACCGGGGCAATCTCATCTGCTTCCGTTGGTAAACGTCTGCCGAGAAAGGATTCGCTGGAAAAAGTAACGGGCAGGGCCAAATACACGGACGACATTCAGCTCCCGAATATGCTCCACGGAGCCATACTGCGAAGTCCCCTGGCACATGCTGAGATCCTCTCAATTGATACCAGCAAAGCCAGGGTGCTGCCCGGTGTAAAAGCCATCCTCACCGGTAAAGATGTGCCGGACACACCGTACGGCGTGAGTCCCGCCCGCTACGACGAACATATCCTTGCCAAAACAAAAGTTTGTCACTGGGGAGACCGTGTGGCTGCCGTGGCTGCCGTGGACGAAGATACCTGCCGGCGGGCGCTGGACCTCATCGAGGTGGAATACAAAGAACTGCCTGCTGTTTTCGATCCCATGGAGGCCATGGCCGACGACGCGCCCCTGATCCTCGAACGCTATCCCAATAATATCAATACGCGGGTGGACTGGAATTTCGGCGATACTGAACAGGGCTTTGCAGATGCTGATCTCGTCGTAGAAGATATTTTTACCGGTAATAAAACCCATCAAAGTCCCATGGAACCGCATTGTGCCGTGTCGGAGTGGGATTCCCAGAATCGTCTTACCGTCTATACATCCACCCAGGTGGTGCATTATGTACGACACCAGCTTTCCCGGCTGCTGGAGATCCCCGAGGGAGATATTCGGGTCATCGGAACCCACTGCGGCGGTGGATTTGGAGGGAAAGCCGAGGTGAATCCTCTGGAGATCTGCTCGGCCCTGCTGGCACGCGAGACCGGGCGTCCGGTGAAAATGCGGTTCTCCCGTTCGGATATGTTCTATCACGGGCGGGGCCGCCACAAACAAACCGTCACCATGAAAATCGGCATGAAAAGAGACGGGACGCTCACTTCCGTCCGCCAGAAATCCATTGTGGAGGGTGGAGCTTACTCTTCTTTCGGGATCATCGCGACCTATTATTCCGGCTCCATGGTCCCTACCCTCTACAAGATCCCCAACTATAAATACGACGGTTACCGGGTGAATACGAATCTTCCCGCCTGCGGAGCCATGCGGGGTCACGGCTGTCCCCATCCGCGATTTGCCTTTGAAAGCCTCCTCACACGTATGGCCAAAGAACTCGGGCTTGACCCCATCGATGTACGCATCAAAAATGCCATGACCCCCAACACGAAGACCATCAACGAATTGGATGTGGGGTCCTGCGAGTTGGTGGCCTGTCTCGAGAAAGTCCGGCGGGAGAGCGGCTGGGATGAAAAATGGGGCAAGCTCCCCTTTGGAAAAGGGATAGGGATCGGCTGCGGCGGGTTTGCCAGCGGCGCCGGATACCCCATTTACCGGTCGAAATTTCCCCATTCCAACGCAGTGATCAAAGTCAGTGAAGACGGTCACACGGTAATTCTCTATACGGGTGAGGCTGACATTGGTCAGGGTGCCGCCACCGTTCTTTCACAGATTGTAGCGGAAACACTGGGTATCTCTTATGAGCGCATCAAGATCGTCTATGCCGATACCGACAGTACTCCCCTGGGTTTCGGTGCTTATTCTTCCCGTGTGACCCTCATGGGCGGCAATGCCTGTAAAATGGCTGCCGAAAAAATCAACATGCTGATACGGGAGACGGCAGCAGAACTGCTGGAAATTCCCGGTGACAGAGTGAAAATGCAGGATGATCTGGTTTTTGACGAGGCCAACCCCGGGAGTGTGCTGCCCTGGCCGGAGGTTGCGGCACACTTTTTTGCCAGTCAGGGCCCGCTGTTGGGGCAGGGTCATTATTCGCCTCCTGAAGGGCTGGGGGGTAAATTCAAAGGTGCTACTGTGGGCACCTCTCCGGCTTATTCCTACACAGCCTGTGTCTGTGAAGTGGATGTGGATGTGGAGACCGGTCTGGTTACCGTCACCAGTTTCACGGATGCCCACGATCTGGGAACACCCATCAACCCCATGGGCGTTGAGGGCCAGGCCGAAGGCGCCATCGCCATGATGCTGGGGGAGACGCTGCTGGAAGAAGTGGTTTTCGATAAGAAGGGACAGATACTCAACCCGAACCTCCACGATTATGTGCTGGCAACAGCCATGGATGTACCTCCTATTCACAGCTTTGTGGTAGATTCCTACGAGCCCCGGGGGCCATTCGGCGCCAAGGAGGTCGGCGAAGGGGCAACCCTGCCCGTTATCGGGGCCATCGCAAACGCGATCTACGATGCTATTGGCATCCAGATCAAAGAGCTGCCCATCACGCCGGCTAAAATTCTCAGAGAGCTGCAAAACGCCCGGCGGGCGAAGAATCGCACCAACCAATGAAAACAGACGGCCTGCTCTTTGCGTTCCACCAGGGTTCAGACTCGCCACGGACACTCACACGATAAGGAATCCTCATGGCCATTGTCCCCAAACACATCAAAGAACTTGCACCTTATAAGCCCGGTAAGCCGGCCTCGGAAATTCTCAGGGAATTCGGTCTCCGAAAGATTATAAAACTGAACTCCAACGAAAATCCCGGTGGCCCCTCTCCAAAGGCAATTGACGCGGCGCGGGCGGCCCTTGTCAACTGCCACCGTTATCCCGACCCTGCAGGGTATGAACTTAAAACCAAACTCTGCGAAAAATACGATCTGGAACGTTCAAATGTCGTACTGGGTTCGGGGAGTGAGGGCATCATGTCTATCATCATGAGAACCTTTCTGGCCCCGGATGATGAGATCATCGGCGCCCGGAATTCATTCATCGGCTTCAAAGTTCTGGCCAACGCCAGCGGCAGGCGCATCAACTGGGTGCCCATGGACAATTATCGCTATGACCTCAACGCCCTGGCTGGTGCCATCAATGAATACACTAAGATCATCTACCTTGCCAATCCGGACAATCCCACGGGCAGTTATTTTAAACGGAGCGAATTCGAAACTTTCATCCGGCAGGTGCCCGCGCGAGTGTTGGTCATTCTGGATGAAGCTTATTTTGAATTTGCCCGGTCGCACGCCGATTATCCGGATTCTATGATGTATCGTTTCGATAATGTGATCACTCTGCGCACGTTTTCCAAAGCCCATGGTTTGGCTGGATTTCGGGTGGGCTATGGCTTTGCCCATGAGGAGCTCATCGGCAATCTGATGAAAGTGAGGCTGCCTTTTGAACCTGCCCTGCCCTCCCTGGCCGCAGCCGTAGCAGCCATGGAGGACGAGCAGTACTTGCGGAGGACTCTGGAGCGGAACCGGGTGGAACTGGAGCGCCTGGAACGGGAATTCCGTGGGTTGGGCTGCCGGCCCCTGCCCTCAGTTACGAACTTTTTGACCCTGGTTTTTGACGACGGGGAAAAATCCCGGGCCTTTGCCGAGGGTCTTCTGCAGAAGGGTATTCTGGTGCGGCATCTGGCCGGCTTCGGCTGGCAGGACTGTGTCCGGATCACTGTGGGTTTGGCTGAAGATAACACAATTTTGCTGCAGGCGGCGGAGAAAGTTCTGCAATGCCTTTAGCGGAAGAGTTCTGCCTTAGACAAATTGAAAAACCCTCAACAGGTTGTAAATTTAACGACGGTAATAAAGAGATTTTTAAATGATATTGTCAGGGGCGTTTCGGATGAAAACAACAGCTAAGGGAACTGAAAAGAAAGGTATTGAGAGATGACCCAGCGTAAGAATGAAGTGGTGATCGTGGGTGCGGCGCGGACACCCATCGGTAAACACGGCGGCTTTTACAATACGGTTTCCGCGGAAGATCTCGCGGTCCTGGCAGTGGAAGAAGCGCTCCGGCGTTCAGGCATCGACCTGAACAGGGTTAAAATCGACCAGGTTATCGCCGGCATGATCTACATCGACTCGCGCAACCAGCAGATCTATTTACCCCGGAATGTGGCCACTCGCGTGGCGCAGAAGTTCGGTGACAGTGACAATCTTTACGTTGCACCGGGGAAAACCGCACTTCGCATCTGCGGCACAGGATTTCAGACCATCGCGGATGCCTATGATCTCATCACAGCAGATCCGCACCACAAGCTGGACTGTGTCATTTCCTTCGGAACTGAAAACATGTCCCGGACGAATCTGATCCACCAGGGCCGGCGGAAACGGGAGAATGTATGGGAATTTGAGGATGCTCCTCTGCGGGATTACCTGCTGGAGGGGTTCAATCATTATCAGTTTGAAACACTCATGCCGAAGACAGCCGAGAAATACGGTGCTCTCACCGGTGTTACAGCTGAGGACTGTTATGAATTTTCTGTACTGAGTCATGAAAGGGCAAAAAATGCCCAGTTGAATCAGTGGAATCGTCTGGCAGACTCCGGAGATAAGAATTTTATGCGCGGTATCTTCACAGTTGATACGGTTGATGAAGCAGGAGTACCGCTGGTAACATGGCGGGATGAGGGCGTGCGTTATGACGTGAGCGTGTCAGAACTGCGGCAGCTGAGACCGCTTATCCAAAAAAACGGTCTGGTAAATGCGGGCACTGCCAGTCAGATCAGCGACGGAGCGGCGGCTATGGTCCTGATGGACCGCGCTGCTGCCGATCGGCAAAATATCCCCTATCTGGCCAGGGTCTCGGGTTATCATTTTGCCACTGTGGACCCAACCATAATGGGGCAGGGTCCCGTTCCGGCTATCCGCGGCCTTATGACCAAACTGAAGCTGGAAATGGGCGATGTTGACCTCTTTGAGATAAACGAGGCATTTGCGGCACAGTATCTGGGGGTTGAAAAAGAGCTGGAACTCCCCCGTGAGTTCACCAATGTAAACGGCGGCGCCATCGCCGTGGGGCATAACATTGCGGCAACCGGCTTGAGGATCACCGTGGATCTCATGTATGAACTCATCCGCAGAGGCGCTAAAACCGGGATCGCCTCAGCCTGTATAGGAGGCGGTCAGGGCGGCGCCGTTTGTGTAGAAATCCTGTGACCGGTTCAGGCTGCACAACAGTAATTTCGGAAAAATATAATAAGGATTAAGGGTATGGGAACTTGTTTTTCTTTCGGTAATCGACTGCTGAAAAATCAAATCACCCGCTTGCAGGAGGTGAAGAAAATCGCCCTCATCGGCGCCGGCACCATGGGGATAGGTATCGCCATCGATCTGCTGAACAAAACGAGTTATGAGCTGATATTTATCGACATTTCCAATCAAGCTCTGGCCAGGGCGAAGCGCGAGCTTGGCCGCTATGCCGAGGCTCAGGTCTCCGGAGGACGTATGCTGAAAGATCAGGCGAAAAGCTATCTTGAGCGTGTCAGCTTCACGGAACAATATGCCGTTCTGAAAGACGTGCAGATCGTCTGGGAGATTGCCACCGAACGTCTGGAGATCAAAAAGAAGATCTTTGCTGAAATTGAAAAAAACTGTACTCCGGAACACCTTGTATTCATTTACTCCAATACGTCTTCACACACAACAGGTGAACTGGCAGTACTGTTCAAAGACAGTTTTTTTCGGGAAAAATTCCTCACAGGGCATGGTTATTTTCCTTTTCATCTGAATCGCCTTTTCGATGTTATGAAAGGCAAATACGCCTCGGAAGAGACCTTCCTGGCAGGTGTCATTTTCGCCGAACAGATCCTCGAGAAGAAAACTATGGCCCTGCGCAGAGACCATCACGGATATATTGCCGATCCGATTTTTCAGGGGATGGCTGCCATCGTCAGCTGGGATGTCAAAACGGGCCAGGACCTCGTTGATCTGCCCTCAGTATTTGCCCTCATGTCTGCAAATCCTTTTCAGGTTCTGGACCGCACCGGACATATGCCCTATACCGAAAGCGGCCGCCATCTGGGCCGGGCGCTCCCCGGTGAGGACCGTCTGCGTTCCATCTATAATCAGAATGGTCTTCATTATCCTGACTGGATAGAAGCGTTGAGCACAGCCGGCCGCATCGGTATAAATGTCGAGCAGCAGGAGGGATTCTTTAAATGGGAGGGGCGCCCGGGGCGTGAAAAACCTGTGGGAGTGTACGATCCGAAATCCGCCGCCTATGTCCCGTTTACACAACCGGACGTAAAAGCGTTTTGGTCCTATGAACAGGCCCGGGCCCTGGATCACCGGGAAGCTGCAATTAAAAGTCCTGCAGGGCTGGCTCTCATCGCCCAGGCAAACGACCGCGGCGGACAGTGCTTCCGCCGATATGTGCTTCCCATCCTGCTCTACGCCATGGATCTGATCCAGGATGGTTATGCCACAGCAGGGGAAGTCAATTCCGCCACGAAGGTGGGACTGCGCTTCAAATACGGACTCATCGAAATAATCGATGCTTTCACTGCACATTTCGGACTTGAGGGTTTCATCTCACTGATCAAAAAAGCGGGTCTCGAAAATGCGGATAGGGCAGAGCTGTACGATACGGACGGGCTCATCGGTCCCCGGAAGGGCAGACCCTGCCTGCTGCAAACAATGCAGCGGAAGGGTTGGAGCAGCCTGCTGGGCTACGGTCGAATTTACGGAACTCCCGTCAGCCAAAGAGACCTGAAAACCGGCAAGCTGGTTCCCTATTATAACGACCTGCGCTACGTCTATCCCGGGCGTAAGGACAGGGTGGTTTCCATCATTTTTGACAACCCACTCAAAGGAAATGTGTGGAATCGTTACACCCTCGATCAGCTGGACCACGCACTGGGTATTACCCTGGAGCTCTACGAAAAAGGTCTGGCAGGGTCCATTCTCTTCACCGCTGCGGGGACCCACATGCGTATGCTGGGGGCCGACGCCCGCCAATTCAATAAAGGCTGGTTTGACCCCCGTACCGGTTACCGCTTTCTGGGGGAGGAACAGGCCGCCTATTTTACTAAAGCAGGAATGCGGATTTTCCGGTTCCTGCAGGAATGCCCTTTGTGGACTCTGGGCGTGTTCGGTGAAAAATGGGGCGGAGGTGCCGAATTTGTCTATTTCCTGAACCAGCGCTTCGATCTCGAGGTTCATGGCTGCGAGTTCGACACCCTGCGCCGGGAAACCGTCTATCGTGAAAAGAGTGTGTACAACCAACCTGAAATTGATTATGCCATTCTTGCCGGTTTCGGCGGTGTGCAGGAATTGCGCAGGCTGGGATTCGGGGATTCCATCATCGACGAAATTTTTATGCAGGGTATGACCGCTGCCAGGGCCTATCAGACGGGTCTCTCAAATTTTATCCACAGGGAAGAGGCCGTACTGTTGGCCAAAGGGTATGAAACAGCCCGGCTGAACAGTAAATACGCCGCGCCCTATTCGCTGGAGCTCTACAATACTCAGAAGAAATCCGCTTTCGAGGAGGGAATCAATGATGAGGAACTCATACGCAGGACCGGTGAAACCTTTAATCCGGCAAAAAACCCCTATGTCGCCACGGGGCTGCTGAGGCTTTTGAACATGGGAGGAAAAAATCCGCCGCCGCTGCTGGTCCCGGAGAAAGATCAGTCCGGCTGGAGTGATCGTTACCGCCGTCTTTTTTCGGGGACTGAAAAATGAAGCAGCCCCGAATCTGCGTCATCGGTGCGGGACCCGTCGGCTCGGTCCTGGCCGTTCATCTGATCAATGCCGGACATGCGG
>JAADGM010000133.1 GCA_013152375.1 FCB group bacterium
ATTTGAAGGAAATAGAGCTGACCATAAAAAACCGGGCAGGTCATTAAGGCGTAAAACTGCTTAAACTACAGAATGAGAAAAGGAGTGATAATGAAATACATAATAAAATTCACGATATACATGCTGCTGATATGTACAATTTCTTTTGCAGAAGAATCACAAGCATTGGAACTTCATGCAGGTAACAATTACATCAGTTTTCATGTTTTGCCCGCTGATCCATCTTTTGCAGAAATATTCCAACCTATTAACAATGAACTAATCGGGATTATTGGGAGTGGCTGGTCGCTTCAACCCAACCCCCTTGATGATCAGATTCTAATTGGTGACGGCCCCCTGACGATTGACCCTCATTTGGCATTCACTGTCGTTGTTTCCAACAATACAACTCTGTACGTGACCGGTGAGTTTCTTGATCCCACAATGACTTATGAATTGGCGGCAGGCAGTAACCATATCTCATACCCGTATAATCAACCGCAAATTATTGATATTGCCGTACCCGATGTATTTTTGCCCCTGATCACATCTATTTCCTGGGAAGATCAAACTATATGGCCGGATGGAGATTTTTCCGGATGGCAAGGTGATTTCGACATAATCGAACCTGGTAAAGGGTACACGATCAACCTCTCTGAAAGTGTTGAATTCTATTGGAATAATCCAATATCCATGGGTGATGTTAATAGTGATTTAATTGTTGATGTCCTCGATGTTGTCAGATTGATTGGAATTATACTATCAGATGAACCCTCTGTATTTCAATTGTGGGCTGGAGACTTTGATGGTGACGGCGTTCTCACCGTGGCGGATATTGTCTCTGTCGTCGATATAATAATTGGGTAGTCTTATTTCATTCCCTGACTTAATAAGACCTCCGAGCTGACAAATGCCGCGCGGTAGTGTAAACTTCTTTCTGTAAAATTAAATAATAAAAGTGAGGTTCAGGATTCTCTAAATTAAGTTGAAAAACCAAAAAGGAGAATCGGATGAACCCCACGCAAGAAAATACACGGTATTAGAATTTAGTCAGGCAGCATTATGGACCTTCAGGTTATCAAAGTGGGTTTCGACAACTGTTATCTCATCAGGGATGAGGGGACGATTTTGGTGGATGGCGGTATGCCGGGACATTTCCGTAAATTCAGGCGAGGGCTGCAACGAAAAGGGATTGCCCCCCGGGACATAGGAGCCGTGGTCATAACCCACTGCCACTGGGACCACTTTGGCTGTGCACAAAAAATAAAGCAGCTCACCGGTGCCAAACTCATTGTCCACAAAGCCGAGCGGCAGATTTTAGAAAAGGGTACGATCACCATGCCGCCGGGTGTCACACGCTGGGGGAAAATATTGGGCGCTTTTCTGAAAATGCGGATCCGGCATCTTGTAATCGAACCGGTGAGCCCGGACATCGTCGTTGACGATGAAGACTACTCCCTCGAAGAATTCGGTGTCAACGGCAGGATCGTCTTTACGCCGGGTCATTCTCCCGGTTCAGTTTCGGTAGTGCTGGATTCCGGCGCCGCATTTGTGGGAGACATGGCCATGAATGGCCCGCCGCTGACGCTTCACCCGAGCCTCCCCATCTTTGCCGAGGATATGGCCGTCTTGAAGAAAAGCTGGAGAAAACTTGCCGACCGGGGTGTAACGATGATCTATCCCGCTCACGGAAACCACTTCCCCCTTGAGAAATTGCTGAGAAAAGCGGCTTTCTGAAAATTCTCTAACTCCGCTTGTCCGTAATCGTCGGGCGGCGGAGCTTTCTCCGTCTTATGGAATCGCTCCGGGGCACAGGTCTGCCAGAACACATTCACTGCAGCGGGGCCGTCTGGCGATGCACACAGCCCGGCCGTGCTCGATGAACAGATGGGCCGATAACGTCCAGTCCTCGCGGTCCATGATCTCCATCAGTTCCTTCTCTATTTTCACCGCATCTTTTGTTTTTACAAGTCCCAGCAGATTGGTGATGCGGGTGACATGCGTATCCACGGTGATGCCGGGAATCCCGAAAGCATTGCCTAGAACTACATTGGCCGTTTTCCGCCCTACGCCGGGCAGGCTGACGAGTTCTTCCAGGGTCCGGGGAACCTCACCGCCATACCGCTCGAGCAGCGCCAGGGACATGCCCCTGATGGATCTGGCCTTGTTGTTGTAAAAGCCGGTGGAGTAGATCTCCTTGCCGATCTCTTCCACCGTGAGACGGGCGAAGTCTTCCGGTCCGGGATAGCGGAGAAACAGACCGGGTGTCACTTTGTTCACCCGCTCATCCGTACACTGGGCGGACAGGATGGTAGAGACCAGCAGTTGGAAGGGATTCCCGTAACGCAGTGAACAGCTGGCGGCTGGATAGGCGTCTTTCAGGCGTTTGAGGACTTCCGCCAGTCGGGTCCGCCTGGCAGACTTCGACTCACGTGCCATTGCAAATCTGCCGGATGACCACTGCCAGATTCTGCTCAAGCAGGGATTTTGGGATAATGAGGTCAAGCTCGCTCCGGGCGGCCTGTCTGCGCCAGCTGCCCTGGATCTGATCAATCACACCAATGATGGGGAAGGGGGTTTTAAGGCGGATTTCCCGGAGAACAGACGGCGCATAAAAATCAGGATCGTCCACATCGATGATCACCAGCCCCCTGTCATCAGACGGGATCTTCTCCAGAATCTCGTCCCGGGCGGGGAAATGCAGGTGATAGTCGTTCTGCTGGCTGATCTTCACCAGCCGGGTGGATAGATTCAAGTCGTTCAGATAGGAGATGAGTGTAAAATCAGACGTCATTTTGTTGAAGCTCCATGAAGTAATTCCAGTCAAAGTCGGCAGTTGAAGTGATTTCTGCAAGCTGCCCGCCGGTTCTACGGGCCTGGGCTATCACCGCTTCCAGGTTCAGCAGCCGCCGGGTCCCGATGCCGGTGTGCAGTTTAGGCAGGCATTTTTGAAAGAGACTGCGGGCTCCCGGCAGATTCACATTCGTGATGTGAAAATACCCCACACTGAGCTGAATGAGCCCCTGTATCAGGTCGGCATCCGGGAGTTTATAATTGAGCCACAGTTCCTCCCAGTCTTCATGGGCATCAAAGAATCTGCGCTGGTTGAAGGCCGTTACTCCCCTGGAAAATAATTCACGGCTCTCATCCACCGGGCAGCTCCTCTGTAATGTCATAATATTTTTTCCCCGGCTGAATCCTTACCGCGGCGGTGGCGGGATCGTGGTAAAACCACAGCCACCAGTTTTCAGCGGCAGCTTTTTTGAGGAAGCTGGTTTTTTCTGTCAAAGTCAGGGCCGCATGGAGGTCATAGCCCATGATCCAGGGGAGTTTCAGATGGGATTTCAGAGGGATCAGATCGGCGACGAACATCAGGGTCTCTCCGCCATCCGTAATTTTTATCAGCTGCTGACCATTAGTATGCCCATTGACCGTATAAGTGCTGATACCCGGCAGGATCTGCGCATTGTCCTCTGCCAGTTCGAGAACGCCGGCCTCCTGCAGCGGCACATAATTTTCTGCGAGATAACTGGCCCGGTCCCGCAGATTCGGTTTGAGTCCGGCTTCCCAGTTGCGGCGGGAAATAAAATAACGGGCGTTCGGAAACGTCGGGACCAGCTTGCCGTTTTTAGCCGTTTTTGTCAGTCCGCCGGCGTGATCAA
>JAADGM010000135.1 GCA_013152375.1 FCB group bacterium
TGTCACGAGCCGGTGATTACAAATAAGGAATATTCCCATGGTCCAACAGCCGTAGGCGCATGTAATATTTGTCATTCGGGCCATGGTAAAATGGAAAATTCATTGGTTCCCTTTGATGAAATAAATCAGTTGTGTTATAGCTGCCATACACTCAAGGAACAGGAAATAAACAATCTGGAGAACATCCATAAACCTGTACAGAATTCCTGTGTGGACTGCCACAACCCACACGAGTCGGATAATAAATACCTGCTTAGACTGAGTAGCCCCGAAGCCTGTCTGGTTTGTCATGAGGATATCCGTATCAGGATAAAGAATGCCAAATCGCATCATGCGGCGGTTGAGGAAGAAGGCAAGTGTCTGAATTGTCACCTGCCGCATGGAAGTAACTATAAGTTTAACTTAAAAGAAAACACCTTTGATCTGTGTCTGTCCTGTCATAATAAAGAATTCAAAGAGGGGGATCATATTATCTTAAATATGAAAGACTATCTTAATAAGAATCCAGAGTGGCATGGACCCATACGTAATAAGGATTGCTCCGGTTGTCATAACCCTCATGGCTCTGAAAATATTAGTTTACTGCGCTATTATTACCCGCCGGAATTTTACAGTCCCTTCGATATCCAGAATTATCAATTGTGTTTTCAGTGCCACCCCGATACAAACGTGCTTGACCCTACAACGATCATGATGACAGGTTTCAGGGATGGTGACCGAAATCTGCATTATTTGCATGTTAATCAGGAGAAAGGAAGAACCTGCAGGGCCTGCCATGAGGTTCATGCCAGTCAGCTGCCCGTACATATTCGTGATGCGGTGCCGTTTGGCGGCTGGCAGCTGCCTATTAATTTCACTAAAACGGATAATGGCGGTTCTTGCGCACCGGGATGTCATAAAAAAGTTGAGTATGAACGGTAAATACAATATGAATAATTAGATGAATCGAATTAGTAACCACCCTTTGAGACGGGAAAAAGTCTTCACGCTTATTTCAGTGCTGATTTGCTGTTTGCTGCCGGATACTCACTTACTTGCAGCAGGGAAAATATCTGCAGGGCGGAATTATCAAATAAATGACTTCATCGAACCGCAGCTATGGGACAGTTTACGATCACATTTTGATTTGCCTCTCTCGGAATGGGAAGTCGGATTATGCCTTTTCACCAACGATACACAGCGCTTTTCAGATAAACTTCTCGAAGATTTCAGTACTTTTTATACGGCTGAAATCCGTCGTCGCGTACCGGCCGTTGAAATCCGTTTTTTCAGCGACAGCAGCTCCTTCGTAGTGGATGATACTAATGAATGGCAGGTAATCAGGGATACCGATCATTGGTTTTATGAGCAATTCGGACTCAGGGTATATCCAACTGTTTATATTATTTCTAATGAGGGTATAATTCAAAATTATTTTCCCGGTTACTCACCATCAACGATGTATGATATTAAAAAAGCACTATCGTTGACGGTGAAAGGTCTGATTGAAGAGCATCAGGTTACGGAGTATAATAAGAATACGAAACATAATAACCGAAACGAGAAATTAGCTGTGATGCTTTTTCGAAAAAAGCAATTTCAGCTAGCAGCACTGCAACTGCAAAATGTTGATTCGTTATCTGAATACGGTAGGGTTCTTCAGGGCCTGCTCCAGATTAAGTTGAAAAATTATGACCGGGCAGAAGCGATTCTGAAGCCGCTGGTAGATTCTCCGGAAATTTCGGATGAAGCGCGATTCGCTCTCGGTGTGGTCGCCGTTCTAACCGAGTCTCCGGATTCCGCAATTAGTTATTTTAATCAGGTGAGATTACCCGCAAAAAAGTATTTGATCCATTATTGGAAGGGAAGAGCATACGAGGCAGCAGATAAGCCGGATTTAGCAAAAAAAGAATATCGGAAAAGCATGGAGTCTAAATTGCATGGCAATTACATCGATATTCTTCCCGAGGGAGAAAGCCAATGAAGCTGCTGGATTCCCTTAGATGGCGGACAAAACTCATCATTTTATTTGTGATTCTTGTCACTCTGTCGGCAGCTATTACCATTGCTCTGCTGCATAAGGTCAGAGAAAAATACTTTCATCGGTATATGCTTGACATGATCAAGCCGATTAACACCTTGGTTCGGAATCAAATAATTCACAACATGAATTACCATGAACCCAACCACTTTCAACATTTACTGGAAAGTTTCAACTTTGAGGGAGAGCTGGAATCCATTACCGTGGCAGATGATTCAGGTAGAATTGTCTTTTGCGCTGACCCGGAATTAAAGGATGAATTCATTCCTATACCCGGCGGAGCAGAATTGTCGCAGGGTAAACTGGATGAGATCATTATGCGGAATGACGAGGTAGATCCGAACATTATCAATACTTTCTCTTTTATAAAAAACCGCAGAGAATGTCAAACCTGTCATGACTCCACGAAAACGTTTCTGGGAATAGTCAGGACCCGTATTAGTCGTAAAGCAGAATTGGCCACTCACAAATTATTATTGATTTTTGATGCTCTCGGTATGATCATCATGATCATCGTTATTTTGGTGATTGTGGCGAATGTACACTCGCGGTATTTTCAGGCTCCTTACGATCGCATCAAGGCCAAAATAAAAGCCATTCAGGAAGGGAATTTCGATACGACCCTAGAAGTTAAAGGCCCTGGAGAACTGAGATTTCTTGCTGATCATATCAGCGCCATGTCCCTGTATTTGAAAAAAACGAGAAATGAGTTGGAGATGCTGCATCAAAAACAAATGGTTCGTGCGGGTCAGCTGGCCAGTGTGGGAGAGATGGCAGCCAGTGTGGCTCATGAGATAAAAAATCCGGCTGCGGGGATAAAGAATGCACTGGAAATTGTTGTAGACGAAAACCAGGAATTACAACAAAATGAGATTGTGAAAGAAATCTTTGTCCAGATTAACCGAATTGTTAAAACAATTCAGGACCTTTTAGACTTTGCAAGACCTTCTGATCCCAGGTTTCAGGGCATTGATATATGTGAAACCATGAGACAGACCGTCAATCTTTATCGTGAGCGATTTATCAGAAATGATATTACAATTATTGAGCATTTTGATGATCAAATTCCAATAATTGATGCTGATAAAGACCTTCTTAATCAGGTATTTACAAATTTACTTTTAAATGCTTTTCAGGCTGTATTGTCCGTGGAAAAACGGCTGATCGAAATAAAAATATCTGCCAGTAAAGTAAAAAATTCCGTAATCGTAACAATCTCTGATAGCGGTGGGGGTATATCAGAGGAAAATATTAAAAAAATCTTCACACCCTTTTTTACGACAAAACATAAAGGGACAGGATTGGGACTGTCCTTGTCACTCTCAATCATCCGGCAGCATTCGGGGACAATTGATGCTGAAAGTAAACCCGGTGAGGGGACGAAATTTACAATTATATTACCGACGGTTCACCATACATGAAAGGTGTATCGATCTTCAAGCGGACGGATCGGTTTTGAGTAATTATTAATAAAATTGCATTTAGCAGAAACAACGGGAAACAGATTAGGAACCGGAATAGAAAAAAACAAAGCTAAAAGCGTCACGGGAAACAGCAAAATTCTGATTATTTGTAATCCTCATAATCCGGTTGGTAGAGTTTGGACAAAAAATGAACTGCA
>JAADGM010000070.1 GCA_013152375.1 FCB group bacterium
GAAGAAGAGTGTTATCCGCTAGATCTGAAACAATTACGGTGTCGTTAAAAGATTTGATCACCGTTACGGGGGTCAGGGTCAGTTTATTTTGCACAATCGCAAAAACCCGGTCATTACCTACCAGCAGATCCCTGGGGAGTTCAAATACATTATGCAGGGTATCCGAAGTCACGTTGCCTGTTAGATACATGCCGTCAAGCAGGTCTTCGCCGGAAAGTCCGATAAAAATTTTTACGGTTTGTGTGGACGGATCTATTTGTTCACTGATCCTCAGGACCTTACCCACCCAGTCGCCGGAGATGTCTCCCGAAAACATGGTGACAGGATTCCCTGGTGATATGAGTCCGATATCGGCCATTGAAACGGCCGCCTCGACTTCAAAGGATTCGGTACTCATATAGGAACCCAGCTTCTGGCCGGTTCTGACCAGAGTCCCCGGTGTGACTAATGCCCCGGTCAGGACTCCGTCATAAGGCGCCCGGATACTATATTTTTCCAACCGCACTTCGCTGCTTTTAATCGAGTAGTAAAGATTGTAGATATTCCTCATGGCCAGAAAATAGTCTTCTTTGTCGTTCACCGGCTTCGGAAGTTCTCTGAGCGGTTCGTCCAGCTGGAATTCCTGTAGATAAGCCTCCCAGTTATTCAGACTTTCAGGGAAATCCAGATTCAGATCGGGCAGAAGTTGTGTCACCGCATTTAAAAAAGTACTTTTCTGGGCCAGTAGATTAAGGTTGAACTCCCTGTCGTCGATTTGCAGCAGAATATCCCCTTTTTTAAAATGAACTCCCTCTCTGAAATCAGCAGATGTTTGAAGAAGCGTGCCGCCGACCTCAGCGAAAATTTCGTAGTGGTCAACTGCAGTCACTTTGCCCGTAATAGGAATGGCTATCGTCAGGTTTTGATTATTGCTCTTGAGTACATGCACCTGCCTTTCGCTGATCTCTGGTCCTTCGTGTTTTTTCATGACCGGCTTCTGACTCCCCATGAAGTTGGAGATCATTACCGACACGATGAGAATGACCATGGCTATTCCAATGGAGAGATTCCTTTTTTTCATTTATGTCTTCCTTCTACTTGGTGTTTGTTGTATCTGCAACTATATTTTGTTTTAATGTTGCTATTATTTTATTTAATACCGTCAGACAGCAATCAAGTTCATTCGGTGGAATATTTTCCACGATATGATTATTGAACTCATCCACAATTCGGTAAATATCAGACCTGATCTGTTTTCCGTAGGGTGTCAGGTAGATCAGTTTTACGCGCTTATCGGTTTGTGCGGGAATTCTAACAACCAAATTTCTATTTTCCATATTATTGATAATACGGGTAATAGCTCCTTTATCCTTTGAAAAGAGTTTAGCAAACTCATTCTGGCTCATTCCATCGTTGCGGTAGAGTATTTTAAGGATGATCATATGTTCCATACTGATATCAAAGCCCTGTTCCTGGAGTCTGTGATTCAGGTTATTACGCAGTAATCTGGCAAGTGTGGAGAATGTATGACCGAAATTGGCTTCTGAATATTTCATTTTTGTTTCCATTATATTAGTTGAATATACAACTATTGTAAAATGTCAAAATAGAAATTTTACCCCGATCCTAAATTCCGGGCAGCATTAGGAGTGTTATAATAATCCAGTCATATAAATGTCCTTTTGTCAGAGCGCGCCAGATATTGTAAATTCAGCTTACACATGCTTCCGGATTTAGAATGCAGACTGAAGACGTTACATTCCCGTATATTTAAAGGAGCAAAGATGTTTTCTTATATCTTTATGAAAGTTCTCGAAAGTCGTCCTTCGCGCTATGACCGCTGGATTGATCTGCTTTCCTTCGGGCATTCCGCTTCTACCAGAAAACAAATTATCACCGACTATATAAGACCCGGGATTTCTGTTCTGGACATCGGCTGTGGCACGGGTTCTCTGCTGGTGGATGCAGCAGCGGTGGGGGCAAAAGGTTGCGGTCTTGATATTTCCGAAAATATGCTCTCAGAAGCCAGAAAGAAAATCCGGGGACTGGCTGCCGAAGACCGGATCAACCTCTATAATGCCGGTATTTCAGAAATCGATTCCCTTTTTGAAACTAACAGCTTTGACGTAGTGGTTTCAACGCTGGTTTTCAGTGAATTGTATGCCGAAGAAAGAACTTTCGCCCTGCATCAGATCAGCAGAGTCCTGAAACCTGATGGTAAATTGATCATCGCCGTTGAAGTTACGCCAAAATCACCGGTTAAAAGACTGATCCATTTTTTAATCAGACTGCCTCTGGCGCTGCTGACCTACGTCATTGCCCAGACGGGCACCCGGCCCTGCAATGATCTGCAGGCTGAAATATCGTCCCTGGGATTCACGGTTCTCTCTGAAAAATTATCTTTCCTCGACAGTTTTTTAGTTCTCACGGCAGAAAGCTCACCTGATCTTCCGGATGGTCCGCTTTCCCTCCCCAGACCCATAGACTCTGAGAACGATATTTCAATTTCTAAGACAATCTGGGATTTTATCGGCAGGTGGTTTCCCAATCCCGTTGAACCGGGACTGCGTCTTATCGGGAATCCTAATCGCAATTCACCGGTCATCGTAACCGCTAATTTTCATCTGACGGTCAGGCGTGTTGAGAGAGCACTGCACGGTGAAAATGTGTTTTTACTTGTTGCGCCATCAAACGGGATCAACGTTTGGTGCGCTTCCTGCGGCGGTGAATTCACCTCCCATTCCATCCTGAGTGTCTTGAAAACCAGTCGCATAGCTGAGCGGATTGATCACCATCGGATCATCCTGCCCCAATTTTCCGCACCGGGTATTGACCGAAAGCTTCTGAAAACGGAAACGGGCCTGGTGGCAGTCTTTGGCCCCGCCTATGCCAGAGATATTCCCGCATATTTGAAGAGTGCTCCATCTCTTTACAAGCATAATCAAGCCGATTTTTCATTTTCATTTCGCATGGAAATGCTGCTGTCAATGAATTTCATCATCTGGATGGCAGCCGGTGCGATTGCATCCTTTTCCGGATTGAAGGCACTGCTCAATTTCAGCCTCGCATTCTGGGGTGCGGGATTTCTGTTATATGCAGGCTATCCCCTGCTCCCGGGAAACAGCGGCTGGTTGAAGGCTCTCTATCTATCGGCCTTTGAAATACTTTTACTTATCCTGATACAAAGTCTGTTTCCAGCAGAGTTGGCAGAAAGCATCTGGAGACCGGTGCTGGTCATTCTTTTCCTTAATATGTGGTTTGGTTTTGATCTTAGGGGCATCGTAGCCGGCAGTCAATCCGAGGCTGAGGCTTTGCTGCAGAAAACAGGTCTGAAGTCACTGAGCCATCTGTACTCGGCGACAGCTGTCAGAACGGGATTGATTCATCAGGATACACAATTGTGTCATAATTGTCGTTTCTGTCTGATGGTGTGTCCCAAAGGGGTTTATGCCCTGACTCCGCAAAATGAGGTCAGAATCGTAGAGCAGGATGAATGCTTTGCCTGCGGCGCCTGCGTTAAACAGTGTGACGTGAATGCTTTGACCTTATTATAAGAAATACTGCCGGTACTAGTGACCCGGATCAGGGAATCGCCAAGCCCTGTTCTTTATTTGATCAGCATCAGTTTCTGTTTCTTTTCGAAACTGCCAGCCAT
>JAADGM010000059.1 GCA_013152375.1 FCB group bacterium
TGGTTTCTGCTTGTTATTCACATTCATCCGGCCTTCGCCGGATGCAGGGCAAACCCTTCAGATTTAAACCAATCCGGCAAATCCGTTAATCGGTGTCATCTGTGATTCAGACAGGATGGAATTCCACCGGGTAACCCCGTTTGGGTTGTATTTTGGAGTGCAGCGACAACGTCGCTGTAAGATTATCAGCATTGGAGTGTTGCTGCGCCTGCAAACCGTTAAAAGGGCAGAGGGGGTCAGGAATCTCCTTATCCACTGCCGGCGAAGCCCCTTGCAGGATCATCTCACAGGCTGTGTTCTCATTATGCGTCGGCCTGTCGGAAGAAACAACGCTCATTGTCAGGATCACAACTTATGGAAATAAAATTTTCAAGTTACAAATATCAATATATTTTCATGTGGAAATGACGTCGTCGAACCGCTAATTTTACAGTTGAATTTTATTACTTTTTACAGAAGTTTAATCTAATCTACATACATCGGAGATCAATTAATGATGAAAAAATTAGCAGCTATTTCAATATTATTGTATTTAGGGGTCATAGCTTCCGCATGCGGCGGTGGTGATTCCGCAAAAACCCAAAAATCAGATGCAGAAAACGGCTACCGGAAGGTCAGCTCTGGAGGTAATGTCCCGGCAGAACTCGGTGGAAAAGGATTTGAGAAAATCGCAGCGGATCTTGGCTATCTGACGTACACACCTTCCGAAGAGGATCTGTATTTTTTCGGTGACCCCAAAGCGGTTAAGGGCGGCACGCTCACCAGTGTCGTGACCCGGTTCCCGGCCACCCTGCGGATCATGGGTCAAAACAGCAACTATGTTGAAAACAGCACAATTGAGGGCCTCTGTTACGAGGGTCTCATCACGACCCATCCCGTCACCCTGGAGTTTATGCCGTCACTGGCCACACATTGGAAAATATCCGACGACAAAATGCAGTTCTGGTTCCGGATCAACCCCAAGGCCCGCTTTTCCGATGGAACGGAGGTTACGTCAAAAGATGTCATCGCCACGTGGGACCTCCACATGGATGAGACGATTCTGGACCCCTCTTCACAGCTGGTCTATGGTAAATTCGAGCGTCCTGAAGCCATCAGTAAATATATCGTGTCGGTGAAATGCAAACAATTAAGCTGGCGCAACCTGCTATATTTCGGAGGCATGTCCATCCTGCCCGAACACATTCTGAGAGATCTGGACGGGACCGATTACCTGAAAGAGTATCAGTTTAAAATGCTGCCCGGGACCGGGAACTACACCATCAGGGACAAAGATGTGGTTAATCAGGAATCATTTACTCTCACCCGGGTACCCCATTACTGGGATGCGGACAACCCCATAAACCGCTACACCTCAAATTTTGACCGCCTTAAATTCATCGTGGTCAAAGATAACCTCTCACTCATTTTTGAAAAATTCAAAAAAGGAGAGGCCGATTATTACACGGTTTCGAAGGCCCGGGAATGGGTCGAAGAAACGGATTTTGAGGCCATACAGAAAGGCTGGATCCAAAAACGGAAGATCTTCTCCGAAAAGCCCGCCGGAACCTCAGGCTATGCTTTTAACATGCGCAAGTGGCCCTTCAATGATCGGCGGGTTCGCTATGCCTTTGCCTATCTTTACAACCGTGAGAAGATGAATAAGGAAATGTATTACAGTGAATATGCCATGATGAATTCACTTTACAGCGGTTCGGTCTATGAAAACCCGAATAACGAAAAGATCCATTACGACCCTGAAAAAGCCGTGAAACTGCTTAAAGAGGCCGGTTACACCAAGCGCAACAAGGACGGCTGGCTGGTCCATGAAAAGACCGGCAAGGTTCTGCGGTTTGAAATTGGCATCCAGAAAGGCTCGGCCTACATGGTGACCCCGGTCCAGCAGATGCTGAAGGAATACGGTATTGATATGGAGATCAAATTCATCGATGGAAATGCCAATTGGAAAAACCTCATGGAACGTAATTTTACCATCTATATGCAGGCCTGGGGTGGTTTGGTATTCCCGAATCCCGAGACATCTCTGAATTCAAAATTAGCCGATGAGCCTTACAATAATAATATTACGGGATTTAAAAACGAGAGAGTCGATGAGCTCTGTGATCTGTATGACAAAACTTTTGAACAGACCAAGCGTATTCGAATTATTCAGGAGATTGACAGTATTTATTCAGACATCCACCCCGTAGCCTGGGGTATTGCCCGAAACTATGAACGTCTGCTGTTTTGGAATAAGTTCGGATATCCTGAATATATGGTGTCTCGATATGGCGGCGATTACCGCTCCATATTTTCCTATTGGTGGCTTGACCCCGAAAAGGAGAAGGCCCTGAAGGAAGCCATGGCAAACGGAACATCACTGCCGCAGGGTGAACTTAATGTGACCTTCTGGCCCGACTATCTGAACCAAAATAAATAATCCGTCGGTTTTAGCTCTGGTATTATGATGAGAAGATGTATCGGCATTAAAACCGGGAATCCCGGGGATATACAGGGAGGCGTTATCGTATGACGACTTATTTCCTCCGCCGGATGCTGCTCATGATCCCCACGTTCATCGGATCAACCCTGATTGTCTTCACCATATTACAGCTGGCCCCCGGTGGTCCTCTTGAACAAACCATTCAGCGAATCCAGATGGGAGCCGCGGCCCAGGGCGAAACTGCCGGCAGCACTTCTGACGTCATGAGCGGCGGCGGTTCGGTTCTGCCTGAATCTGCGCTGAAAGAACTGAAACGATTCTACGGTTTTGATAAACCCATCTGGCAGCGCTATCTGATCTGGCTGGGGGTATATCCCAGGGAGGTCAAACACAGGGACTTTACCCTGGAACCCGGCGAGACGGAAGTTGAAACCCGGGCCGGAAAAAAAGACGGGCAGGTTTGGCGTGTCACCGTCATGCGGAATGGTGATACATACACCGTGATCGATGACGGAACCTTCAGCGAGGTGTGGAAGGCAAAAGCTGAAAATATCGATGCAGACGGCACCGTGCACGGCGTGATCTATCAGACCGAAACTTCCGGCATCATGACCGGTAATCTGGGCGAATCCTATACGTATCAGGCACCCGTCACCGAAGTAATGAAACCCCGCTTTAAGATCTCTTTATTCTTCGGTCTCACCGGAATGTTTCTTTCCTATATCGTCTGTATTCCACTCGGTATCCGTAAGGCTCTGCTGCACGGCAGCCCCTTCGATTTTGTATCCAGTGTTATCATTTTCGTGGCGTATTCCATTCCGGGCTGGGCCATGGGCGGCGTCTTTCTGGTGCTTTTCGGAGGCGGTTCTTTCTGGAATATCTTCCCTCTCGGGGGCTTTCATTCCCCCACAGAGATCTGGGAGGCCCTCTCGCTCTGGGGGAAGATCCTCGATCAGCTGCATCACGCCATTCTGCCCATTTTTGCCTGGTCCATCGGCAGTTTTGCCGGTCTTACCGTTCTCATGAAAAACGGTCTGCTGGAAAATCTGTCACAGGATTATATCCGCACGGCCTTCGCCAAAGGACTGAGTGAGAAACGGGTGGTCTGGGTCCATGCCATCCGTAACTCGGTGATCCCCATTGCATCCGGTATCGGGGGTGTCATCGGTGTCGTCATCGCCGGGTCCTATTTCATCGAGAAGGTCTTTAATATTGATGGTTTCGGGAAATTGGGCTATCAGGCAATCCTCGACAGGGACTATCCCATAACATTGGCTTTCCTGGTCATCGTAGTCGTCATCAGACTCGTCGGCAATATCATTTCTGACATCGCTCTGGCGACCGTTGACCCCCGGATCAGGTTCAGATAGGATTAGCCTTACCATGTTCTCAATCAGGAAGAAAAAGATCCAAAACCCCAGGGAAATCTCTCTCTCCATCTACAAAAAACGGTGGTTGAAATTCAAGACCATGAAACGGGGCTATTACTCTTTCATCATCCTCATTATTCTCTATGCCCTGTCTTTCGCCCTGCCCTTGTTCATTAACAACCGGGCTCTGCTGGTAAAATTCGAGGGCCGCTATTATTTCCCTGCCATCGCCGGATATTACCCCGGTGACAAATTCAATCAGGATGTTCCCGGCGAAGCTAACTATCGCCTTTTGAGAGAACAATGGCAAGATACCGGCTCGGATAACTGGCTCGTCATGCCGCCCTATCCTTTCGGCCCTTTTGAAGATATTACGGTCAAGGGAAATGCCATGTACGAACCCCCTTCCCGTCAGCACTGGCTGGGGACGGATGATACGGGGCGGGATGTTTTTGCACGGCTCTGTTATGCTTTCAACATCTCCATCTCCTTTGCGTTGATCCTGGCTATTCTGAATTATATCATTGGTATCTCCATCGGCGGTGCCATGGGTTATTTTGGCGGGAAATTCGACCTGATCTTCCAGAGATTTATCGAGATCTGGTCCAGTCTTCCCATGCTGTTCGTGATCATCATCATTGCCTCCATCATCCGGCCGAATTTTTTCATCCTGATCCTGATCTATACACTGGTGAACTGGATCGGAATGACCTATCTCATGCGGGCGGAATTTTACCGTGAAAAAGCCAAAGACTATGTGGCGGCGGCGCTCTCCATGGGGCAAAGTAATCTCAAAGTCATTTTTAAGCATATCCTGCCCAATTCGCTGGTGCCGGTGATCACTTATTTTCCCTTTGCCATCGTGGGATATATCTCTGCCCTGGTGGGTCTGGATTATTTGGGATTCGGTCTGCCCCCGCCAACGCCCAGCTGGGGACAGATGCTGGACATCGGTCTGCAGAATATGAGTAAATGGTGGATGGTTTTTTCCCCTGTGGGGGCACAGTTTATTACGCTTTTACTGGTGGTTTTCATCGGTGAAGGTGTTCGCGAAGCTTTCGATCCCAAAGTTTATTCGAGGCTGCGGTGAAACGGGATAAGCTGCTTGAGATCAAAGGGCTGAAGACCCGTTTCAAAATCGGTAAGGACTGGGCCAAAGCCGTGGACGGCATCGATTTTGACATTTACAATGGGGAGATCCTGGGTATCGTAGGCGAGTCCGGTTCCGGGAAATCCGTCTCGGTTCTGTCCCTGATCCAGTTGGTCCCCAATCCTCCGGGGGAAGTCACTGAAGGTGAAATCATTTTCAAGGGCGAAAAGATTTTCGACGGCAAGGACCTGGCCCGGGTAAAGCAGGTGCCCAAATTCCGGTTTTTCCCACGTTTGAGTGAAAACCTGCGCAATGGGTTTGCCCTTCTGTTTTTCATTTTCTGGCTGGTTCTGCATTCTTCGCTGGGGATACCGGGCTTTCTGTTCTTCATAATTTCGATATTTCTCGACGCCCTTGTAACGCGGTATGTCTTTTACAACTCACCCTTCAAAAAGGCCATGGCGGAATTCCGGGAAAATATGTATAAACGCATGCGGGTACTCCGGGGGCGTGAGGTCGCCATGATCTTCCAGGAGCCCATGACCTCCCTGAACCCCGTCTTCACCGTTGGGATGCAAATGGTGGAAGCGCTATATCCAAAATCTTTCAAGGAAAACCTGAAGGACTGGGTCATCGGCAATGCCGAAAACCTCCGGAAGACCTCACCCCTGAACCGGCTCCGGACATCCGTCATTTTTTCTGTGATTCTCGTACTGTTATCCCAATTTGTGCAGGGCTGGTCATTCCGGGCCGGTTCTGTTTTTTTATTTTCTCTGATCGGATTTCTAATTCCTTCTGCCCTTGCCTTTGTGCTGATCGGACTGGATAAGCTGATCTCTGAAGAATATCACCAATTAAGGGCCAATTTGTTAAAGGAGGCCGCCGGACTGCTGTCCATGGTGGGCATCCCTGCTGCAGAACGACGACTTAAGGATTATCCCCATCAATTCTCAGGCGGTATGCGTCAGCGGGCCATGATCGCCATGGCGTTGGCTAAAAATCCTTCTCTGCTCATCGCCGATGAACCTACAACAGCCCTCGATGTGACAATCCAGGCGCAGATACTGGAACTCATGATCCGCCTTAAGGAAAAACGGAAAGATGCCGCCGTTGTCCTGATCACGCACGATCTGGCGGTCATTGCCGAAACCTGCGAAAGGGTCATCGTCATGTACGGCGGTATCATCCAGGAGGTTGCCGAAGTGGACGAGCTCTTCGACAATCCCCTGCATCCTTACACAAACGGACTCCTGTCCTCCATCCCAAGGCCGGATAAAGATCATAAACTCCGCCGGCTTGGAACCATTCCCGGCATGGTACCCAATATTCTCAATTTACCGGTGGGCTGTAAATTCTGCACCCGCTGTGAACAAAAAATTGATATCTGCGAAACCGTCGAACCGGTTCTTGAGGAACTCCGCCCGAATCATTTTGTCCGCTGTCATGTGGTTTCCGACAAAACCGGAGGTATCGCATGAGCCCTAAAAAACTGGTCGATGTAAAAGATCTTCAGGTGCACTTCCCCGTTTTCGGGGGAGTACTCTCCCGGAAGATAGCCACCGTTAAAGCTGTGGATGGTGTGAGTTTTTCCATTAATGCCAAGCAGACCATCGGCCTGGTTGGTGAATCCGGCTGCGGAAAAACGACTGTGGGCCGAGCAATGATCTCCATTCTGAGCCATGTCTCTCCCGATGTGCAGATCACGGGATCAATCGAATACCATTTTGACGAGGGCATTGTTGACTTTGTAAAACAACATCCCAAGTCGATGCAGAAATACCGCTCCAAAGTACAAATGATCTTTCAGGACCCGTATGCTTCCCTGAATCCGCGCATGACGGTAGCCCAGATCATCAGTGAGCCGCTGTTGATCCACACAAAAATGACAAAAAAGGAAATTCGGGACCGGGTCGCCTGGCTGCTAGAAAAAGTCGGCTTACGTTCCTCCCAGTCACGCCGTTATCCCCATGAATTTTCAGGCGGTCAGCGTCAGCGGGTGGGAATTGCCCGGGCCATTGCCACGAATCCCGAGTTGATCATCTGTGACGAACCGGTCTCGGCACTGGATGTCTCCATTCAGGCTCAGGTCATTAACCTGATGATGGACCTGCAGGATGAGTTTGATCTTTCCTATCTGTTCATCGCTCATGACCTCTCGGTGGTAGAACATATCTCAGACAGAATTGTCGTTATGTATCTTGGAGACGTGGTTGAATTCGGCGATGCGGAAGATGTCTATCATTCGCCTAAACACCCCTATACCCGGGCGCTGATCTCGGCTGTGCCTGTGGCAGACCCCAAATTGAAAAAGAAAAAACGGGTCATACTGCAGGGGGATATCCCTTCTCCCATGGCCAAGCCCTCAGGCTGCGGCTTCAGAAATCGTTGTCCCATTGCCAAACCGGACTGTGCCGACAAAAAGCCGCAACTCATTGACCGCGGAAAGAACCAATTGGTGGCCTGTCCGTACTGGGAAGAAGATTTCTAACGGTTCCCCGGAGATCTGACTTACATCAAAAGCAGTCCGTTGCCGGCGCGGTCGGTAGGCTTATACCGGATTAACGGTCACTGAATTTTACAGACAGCAGATCAAAAGGAATATTTCAGCCCCAAACGAAAATTCGAAAAATTCTCCAATTGGTTGAAAACATAATCTTCAGGCAGGGTATCATCCCCGATAAATTTATTCAGCGATATTTCCAGGTTGATACTTTCGACGGGAGAATAATCCACCTCAAAACCTGCCATATAGCCCTTTTCATTCAGGTTTGCCAGCACCATGGGTTTGAGTTCCAGGCGATTATCCCAGAGGGTCGAGCTGAGGGATACCATGAGTGCTTTATCGAGAAATCCGGCGAAGGGCGTCCCCATCCCGGCTGCGAAATACTGTTCGAATCCCGGCATGTTTGATCTCACTGAAAAGTTGTGGTTTCCAATTAGCTGAGCTGTCACATTGAAATTCTTAAAACCGCTGTATTCCAACTGACTTACATACTGCAGGTACTCGGCGGACAGATCCACGAAAACAGCGCCGCCATAATCAATTAAACCTGAGCGTCCGCCCGGGCGTGTGACAAAATATGCTGTCTCGTTCCGGAAGGTGAAATCGCCCCAGAAATTGACCATGTCGAAGCCATAAACCTCGGTTTTGCGATACCCAAATGCAACGGGAAACGGTTGCGGACTGATTTGAAACACTGTGGCGGAAAAAAGCCGGTCATGGCCGTGAAAATATGAAACCGCCAGATCACTGTTGCCAAGGCTGGTCTGTGCCCGGGCGCCGTACTCGGCTGGATTATTCACTTTTTCTATTTGTGAGGCGTTGGGGTGCATAGGCGGCTGAATCGGAAAATCCTCTTCGTAAACCAGACGGTCGGGTTCATGCCGGGGGATAAAGGCGCCTTCCAACTGCCAGTTGCCGAGATACCATTTAACAGAAGCCGAAAGAGAACCGATCTTGCGCTCCGTCCCCGCATCAAATAAATAGTAATAATCATAAGCCGAGAGATTATCAGTGGGATTATTGGCGTCCGCCATTCCCCAGGCAAAGATCTGCTTGCCGATCGATACTTCTCCGAAGGCAGGATACCAAACCAAATAGGCTTCTCTAAGTTCTGCCCGGGAGGAGTGGTTGCGCCAGCGGTACTCCAATGCTGAACTGGCAACAACTTCAAAGTCATTGTAAACATAGGATACCGAGAGGGTGGCGAGACGAAAAGGCAGGGAAATTTCTTTGGCATTTGTCAGTTGATATAATCCTGCAGGATTCACCGTGCCGCTGAATTGAATCTGGCCGGAGAGGGGTATGGCAGAGATTACCATTATCAACCATAATTTTTGCTTAAACATTGTTTTACCTTCCTGAATATACAGTTAGTTCATGCAAAACCCAAACAGGCTGCGAAACCTCTGACTGGATTTCCATAAATTCAGAATAAAGTCCTTTCTCTGAAGATTAACTCCTGATCATTATCAACAGCATTTTGAACTTTTCTTCTGCTCGCACCGCATGCGGTTTATTGGCCGGCAGGATGATCATTTCTCCTGCGGCCACACGGTGATCTTCGCCTGAAATAGTGACAACCGCCTTACCTTCGAGGACCTGGACCAGGGCATCAAAGGGAGCCGTATGCTCACTTAAATCCTGTCCCTTGTCGAAGGCAAAGAGGGTTATTGTGCCGCTGTTTTTTTTGAGCAGTGTCTGGCTGACGATGGCATCTTTTTGGTAATCGACAGCAGTGATGAGATGAGTGATGGGTTCTGTCATTATTTTCCTATACGTTAGGGTGAGTGTTGTTAAAAATTAAAATTGTCCCGATACCGGCCAGGAGTAAGATGATCTGGAGTAAACTGTCTTTCAGCCTGGTGTGATGGTTCAGGCCGGGAATGAGGTCGCCGATGGCAATGTAGATAAAGCTGGCAGCAGAGATAGACATGACATAAGGGATGGCAGCCCTCACGCTCTGCATGAATAAATAGGCCAGTACGGCACCGACCAGCGCCGTCAACCCCGAGACCATATTCAGTCCGAAGGCTTTCATGCGGGAGTATCCGGCATCCAGCAGGATGGCAAAATCACCTACCTCCTGGGGGATTTCGTGTGTGATCACGGAGACGGAGGTCATTATCCCCAGGGGGATGGACACGATAAAGGCCGCCGCAATGATGACGCCATCCACAAAATTATGAAAAGCATCACCGATGAGGATCAGCGGACCGGCTGTTTTGTGAACGTCACAGTCCGAATTGTGACAGTGCCGCCAGATAATGAGTTTTTCCAGAATGAAAAATCCTACCAGCCCGGTAAGCAGTGTGGCTGAAACCCGATAAGCTGAGATGGATTCAGCGGCCGTCGGGATGAGGCCCAATAATGCAGCCCCAAGCAGAGTACCGGTGGCATAGCTGATCACTCCGGGGATGAAGACGATCCTGATCTTCTCGGGGAACAGCAAAAACAGGGCGGCGGCCAGAATAGAGGCCACACTGCCGAGAAGACTGAAGGTAATGATGAGTGTGAGGACCATACCCGGCGATTCTATTTTACCTGGGGGGTAGTCGTTTCAGGTTCTTTTCCTGGAAGAGTGCATCCTTCACTCCTGTATCCAGCTTGATATGCTCAAAAGTGAGGAGTGTGTTGTGCTTCTTTTTCACGTTTTCAACGTAGATACGGGTGGGGACATCATAACCCTCCTGTTCTTTATAGTCTATACGGCGGATTTTCAGCAGTTCTCCGGATTTGTCATAACTTTCAGCCCTGATGACCAGATAGTTTTTTTTCGTGACCCATTCTGTATGCCGTGTGTATTCCGTGTCCGTCTCCGGTTTTGGGGTTATCGTCAGAACATAACAGGCTTTCCCGTCGAGCAGTGTGTCGCCAGTGAGATCATAGGTGAAATCGTCCAATTCCCTGGAGGTCAGGTCTTCAAAACTCAGATCCGAGCCCATGAAAGCATCCCCCTTTTTCGAAGCCGATATCCTGCGGATCTTCTTGAAGGCGGGCAACCACAGACGCATCTCATCATCTTTATCATCATGTTCAATTTTCAGGAAGGCCACCCCTTTATCATCCGGAGGTGCAAAGAACCAGATGATCTGCTTTGCTGAATTATCCTTTGAGACCGACCGTATTTCATTGGTGCGGGTTTTCCCGCGTTTGTTGGTCAGGATCATTTTCAGGTCTGCTGTCATATCAAGGGGCGCTTTGCGCTCATCGACGGCTTTGGCAATTTCGTAACCCGTCTGGCCGAACAGGAAAACACCATAAAGTGACAGAAGGACTACTTTTGATGTAATTTTCATTTTTACTCCTCAAATTTTCAGTTTAAAATTATAGCCACCAGCGCGACAATATCCAGAATATCCAACACTCCGTCAGCGATAATATCGCCAGCCAAAAGAATTTCCTCATCGGGATTCGCATTGTCTGTTATTATTGCGATGACAACCAAAACATCTATCACATCCACAACGCCATCGAAATTCACATCTCCGGCCAAAGGTGGATACAGCTCGATTCCATCAAACAGGGTGTCGAGAGGTCTCGTCGAAACATAGGGAATAAAGGAATGCTCAAACGATATGTCAAGATACTGCTGGATGAGTCCTGTTTCCGTCAGATATTCAACGGAATAAACCGGCACTCCACCTGCCAGATAGGTGTCATCGAGCAGTTGAAGCCTTTCAGCGTCCGGATTGAAGGAATTATTCTCATCCAGCTCACCGTAGAAAAAAACATCCTCGACACCAATGGCATCAATGATACCGAGATAGGATTGAGCCAGATCCTGGGGGACAATATCTTCGAGGATGACATATTCTCCATTTTGGGGAATGAGATAAAATGGTCTTTCTCCCAACTGATCGATATGGTCTCTGATGGCCTGTACGAATTGGATCATATAAACCGGCGCCTGCGGTCCGTTTCCATCCAGTACCAATACGCGTCAATCAGGTCCATGTAGAGACCGTCGAACCCTTGTGTGTAGATCGTATCGATGTAGGTGAAAATGATATTCTGCCAGTCCGGATACCAGTACTTCACTTTGTAGTTGCCGGGCCAGTCCGGATTCTCCTCACCCAGCCATTCAGGGGGGGCGGTCAACCAGTCTTCCTGCCAGTAAAAGCGATAATCTTCCGCTTCTCCTATGGAAATATAGGCAATGGCAAGTTTTCCGCTGTTCTTAATAGTGGCGATATCCCCGGCGGAGAACTTCTGTTCGTCCGATCCATCGGCAGAATAATCCATTACGATCATCTCAAAACTCTCGTTATCTGCAACAGTCTGTATATCGATATTCTGTAACTGATAGGCCCAGGTATCTGCTCCGGCAAGACCCGGTTGCGCAAATGCCGTTCGGTTTAATAAAGTTGCCCACAGAACCGTCTGTAATAGAACCGTAGATTTTGACGTGAAATATTTTTTCATGCAGAATCGGCCAAATGCTGGCGGGAGGCACTTAATTTATACAGTCTGGGTTTAATCAACTCCGTAAGGGATGCCAGCAAAGTAAGTGTCCCAAGAGAAGTGGAGATCATCGCAAAGATCATCAGACCCCCAATGTATTGAATGGGAATGAAAAGAGAAAACAGGAGGGCTCCGAAACCCATATTTGAAGCAGCATCCAGAATGATGGGGTATCCCACATCGTTAATCGCTTCCTGGCTGATCTCATCCTGTGAAATCCCGGTCCCGATAAGCGCCCGGAACTGAGAGACATAGTGAATGGCAAAATCCACCCCTACACCGATTATGATAGATGACAGCAGCGCCGTAATATGACTGATGTAAATGCCGGAAAGTCCCATAAGACCAAAATTCAGGATCACTGCCGATGTGAGAGGGATAACCGATAAAAGTCCCCATACGGCTCTGCGAAAGGCAACCCAGAGGATCAGGAAGATGATCACGATAGATGAAATTATGCTGATGAAGGACGATTTAATGATGAGATGAACCATATCTTTCAGGATCACGACCATACCCGTAATGGTCACGCTGAGGCGGCTGTCTGTATGCTCCCGTAAATATTCGCGGATGGATTTGACAAATTTGATGATCTCGGTCGTTGAGATATTCTTCATCAGGGCGGTGATGACACCTGTTTGGTAATCGTAATCCACCAGGGAGCTGAAATCATCCGGGTCTCCGGACATAGCATACAGAGTGAACAGATTATTTACTTTATCCCGGCTGTCCGGTATGGTGTCATACTTGGGGTCATCATCCATGACCGTGCGATGCATCTGTTTAATGATATCCACGATGGATATTGTTGTCGATACGGCAGGATACTGCTCAAGAAAATTCTGGATACCATCCATTTCTTTAAGTACCGCCGGGTCTTTCAGGTCTCCTTCAACCCGCATTTCCAGATCCATGGTCCCGGTAAGTTCCCGGTCCATGAACTCGATGCTGTCCCGCATTTCTGTACCCGGTTTGAAAAAGGTCACAATATTGGCCTCGACTTTCAGATAGCGCAGTCCCCATAGTCCTGTTAAGACGATCAGTACACCGCAGGTCAGCACGATTTTAGGGAATTTAATCACGAGGCTGCCGAAGTGATCCACTGTTTTTTCAAGAAAGCTGGTACGGGCAACGGCTTTGGAGTTGATATTCCATTTCTTCAAGGTGATCAGAGCCGGTAAAAAGGTGACGGAGAGGAGCCAGGCCCAAATGATGCCCACAGAGATGCAAATGCCGAATCCCATCATCTGGCTGATGGGAGAACTCAGAAGTGTCAGAAATGCCGCCACGGTAGTTGCGCTGGTGAGAAAAACCGGCATGCGTAATGTGTGCATCGTTTTTTTAATGGCCTCTCTTTTGTCTCCGGATATCCGTAATTCTTTAAAAAATTTGGTCAGAATGTGGACGCCATCTGAATTAGCGATTGTCAGCAAAATAATCGGCATGGAGGTGTTCAACATGGAAAAATGAAATCCATCGGAACCGGTTATCAGGGTCAGCCAGCCAATGGAACCCATCATGGCTGCCAGCGATAACAGAATGACCGAAAAAACCATGCCCACTGCGGGGAAACTTCTCAAATTAACAAGGAGTATCAATGCCATGATCAGAATTCCCATACGCATGAGATTCATGACATCCTCCCTGATGAGAACCGGGATCGTCCCCGTAAGATAAGCATGCCCGCCGATGTGAAGTTCAAACGGACCGTGATAGGTATCGACCACCTTTACGACGACATTTCGAAAAGTATTGTTATCGACACCTGCTACCGGAATGATCACGATGTTGGCGTAGTTCTCGTCTTTCGAAACTAATCTGACTTTCATTTCAGGATGCTGATCAAGATAGCTTTTGATGCTTGCAAGCTCATCCGCTGACAGGTTTGGACGTGGCTGCAGCTCTGAAATATTGATGAATCCATCGTCCGAATCCATCCGGTCAATAGTGGAAATGCTGATCACATCATCAACTTCAGGGATGGCCTGCAGGTCGCTGCTCAGGGCATAAACCGTGGCCAGCAGGCTGTCGTTATAAATGGATTTCCCCTCATCCCCGATGGCAATGAAAATCATTTCATGGCTGCCGAATTCATCCAGAATGGCATCCCACGAACGCCGGGATTCCATGTCCTCCGGAACCAGTTTCATCACATCATCATCGACAATGATCCACTTGGCACCGAGTCCCATGAAAAGAGTGAACAGAATTAACAGGATCAGGGTTCTTTTGGGATAATTGACCGCTTGATCGGAAAGCCAGTTTTTCACACAAGTACTCCAAATTTAGTAAATTGTCTTATCTGATCCCGGACATAGTCGTCACCGGGGGGTGGAATATGAACATGGTCCGCTATCATCTCCCGAACGGGCCGCATTAAAAATGAAAAGAGGGTAACCGCGATGATATTCGTGAGCTTAAAATAGGTGCTGAATGAATTTTCTTCAGTCTGAAAAGCGACCGACAGCACTGGTTTAATAGTATCTATTCTGCCGGCGATGAAAGTTTTAAAGAACGGAGCGCCGGCTGCCAGTTCCCGTGCCATCAGGGATGGCAGGATCGCGGAATTTCTGGCAAAGGCTTCGTAATATGTTTCAATAATCGAATCAATTTTATTATCCAGCTTGCCTTCTTCCGACAGAATTTGCAGCAGACTGTCGATCACCGGTGCAATATTTTTTTCAAGGATCGAGGTGTACAGGTTTGCTTTGCTGCCAAAATAATAGAAGATCAGATTTTTATTGGCCGTTGACTTGGCGGCAATTTCACGGGTGGTGGTTGCCGCAAATCCCTTTATTGCAAAGATCTCTTCCGCCACGGCCAGAATGTGGTCTTTCATCTCGAGATCCGTTATTTTATCTGATTTACGGGGTCTGCCCATGGGGCTAATTTATTGACCATCCGGTTAATCGTCAAAATATTTATTGACCGTTTGGTTAAATAAATTAGTGGTGATCCGGATGCAGTCCCTGAGCCGGGGCGTCAGAGTTCGGCCCGGGAAGTCAAGCCTAACCGCCTTGTCCGATGCAATGCAGTGATTGCTAGACAGGATTCTTCTTAATATCGATTTCGGCTCTTATTTACAGGGAATGACCGTCATATTTCGTCCTACTGAAATTCGGTAAAAAAATAGTCCCGGCACAAAAATATTCCCTTGAGAGTTGGGTAAAATATTCATAATTTCCCTTCCGGTTTTAGGAGTATAACTATTAGCAATCCTAATAAAATTTAAATAGAAGTCTTTAGCTTTAAACTATCTCTAACACAATAAAACGGAGGATTACATGACACGTATTGTTAAAACACTGACCTTACTGCTGTTGACACTACCGCTGTTCCTGTATGCAGGTACGGTTACCGGTAAGGTTACGGAAGCAGATAACGGAAGTCCGTTAGAAGGTGCAAACGTGACGATCGAGGGCACTCAGCTTGGCGCTGCCACCGATGCGAACGGAATGTACAGGATTTCTAATGTTCCGGATGGGACCTATACCATCACAGTCTCTGTGATCGGCTTTGAGAAAGCTTCCAAAAAAATCGCAGTGGCCGGAATCAAAAATGTCAATTTCGTATTGACGATCGAAACACTAAACTTATCCGATTTGGAAGTTCTGGCTTCCAGAGCTACACGGAACACACCGGTAGCCTATTCACAAATCGATAAAACTGAAATGGAATTTCGTCTGGGCTCACAGGATATTCCTATGGCCTTAAATATCACACCGAGCGTTTATGCTACCCAACAGGGTGGTGGTGCCGGTGATGCCCGCATCAACGTTCGTGGTTTTAACCAACGGAATATCTCGGTTATGATCAACGGTGTCCCACAGAATGATATGGAAAACGGCTGGGTTTACTGGTCCAACTGGGATGGTGTCGGTGATGCAACTTCATCTATTCAGATGCAGAGAGGTCTCAGCGCCGTGAATCTGGCAACGCCTTCCATCGGCGGAACCATGAACATCATCACAGATCCCACAGCGCATTCAAGCGGCGGAAAATTCAAACGCGAAATAGGCTTAGGCAACTTTTCCAAAACCACACTTAACTTCAATACGGGTCTTATTGCTGACAAGTATGCCTTCAGTGCAACCATTGTCCGGAAAACAGCAGACGGGATTATTGACAAAACCTGGACGGATGCATGGGCCTATTATTTTGGTGCCAGCTACGCCTTGAATGCAAACAACCGTTTTGAGCTTTATGCAATCGGTGCCCCCCAGCGTCATGGCCAGAATCTTTATAAACAAAATGTAGCAGCATATGACAAGAAGTTTGCCGAATCAATCGTTGATAAAGGGATGAAAGATGCTGACTCAGATGAAGACGGTACCAGTGACTGGGATGAATATTTTGCCAAATTTTCAAACAGTGCCGGCAGTACCGTCGGCCGTCTTTTTAATCAAAATTGGGCTCCTATTAATTCCAATTACACCGGTAAACAATATTGGTATATGTACGGCAAAGGGGGACTGTTTGGATCCGGAAACACCGAGCGTCACAATCCTAATTATCTCAATGAGAGAGAAAACTACTTCCATAAACCGCTCATTAATTTGAACTGGTTCCTCACGATAAATGATCAAATGAGATTATCAACCATTCTTTACTGGTCCGGCGGATCAGGTGGTGGAACCGGTACTTATGGAAAGATTCCTACCCTTGATGCAGACGGTAAACTCGGAGATGAGAATTATAAGTTCTACTACGGGAGTTCACCCTGGACAAGAGATTGGAATACTTTGCTGGATTACAACTCGGGTTCCCTTGATACGGTCTATGTTGATAAAAAAGCCATCGCCAGAGATGCAGAAGGCGGTGAATCCGTCGGTATCCTGCGAAACAGCATCAACCGTCAGTGGACCATCGGTACAATTTCAAAATTGAATTATGATGTAAACAATGAATTAAAACTCCAGGCTGGTATTGATTGGCGTACGGCCGAGATCGAACATACCCGTGAAGTTCGTGATTTAATGGGTGGTAATTACTTTACCTATTCAGGGAATCAGTTTGACACAACGTCCGACTCACAGAAGAAAAAACTGGGAGATAACATCGACTATCACAACACGAACACTGTGGATTGGATAGGGATTTTCGGACAGGCTGAGTATGCCACAGGCCTGTATTCTGCATACGGAATGCTTGGATGGTCCTTGATTGAGTATTCATTTAAAGATCATTTCACAACTGCAGATACATTATCAGATGGCAGTCCCGATATTAGTTCCGGCGAGCTCTATTTGAATCCGGACCCCATTCCCGTCATGCAGGTTAAGGGTGGCGGAATGTACCATGTCACCAGCGACATTGATGTCTTCGCCAACCTTGGTTATGTTCAGAAGGCTCCGATTCTTGATGCCGTAATTGATGACAATAATGGTACCATCGCTTCAGACCCCGCCAACGAAATCTTTCAAAGCGTTGAAGGGGGCTTGAATTATCATTCCAGTGACGGGAAAATAGCGGTTAAAGCTAACGTATATCACACTCAGTGGATTGACAGAACGGTCACCATAAATATCGAACCCGGACAGGGGTCAAGCGGTGATACGGATATCCTGTTCCTGAAAGGTTTGGACCAAACACATCAGGGAGTTGAGCTTGAAGCAGCATTCAAACCGATGCCAATGTTACGCCTTGATGCCTCTTTTTCTGCAGGAAACTGGGAATATGTTAATGATGCCAAGGGTGATTACAAAGATTATGTGAGCGGGACGACAACAGAATATCTCTATGCTGTTAAAGGCCTGAAAGTAGGTGACATGCCGCAGCAAAGTATGGCTCTTGCCGTGTCGGTATTCCCATTTCAGGGTTTGTCTGTCCAGGGTGTCTGGAATTCCTACGACAATCATTATGCCGATTGGGATCCGACATCTCGGGAAGTTGAAGATACCGATGGGGATGGTACCATCAGCGCTGACGAATTAGCTGCTGCTGACCGGACACAGAGCTGGAAAGCACCCGGTTATTCCAAAGTCGATTTGCATATGTCCTATGACCTGCCAGTTGACTTTGCCGGAACCAAACTGCAGCTTTTTGCACATATCTTCAATGCTTTCGATGATGTCTATGTACAGGATGCGGTTGACAATAGTAAGTACAATGCCTTTACCGGCGACGGTAAAAATCATAAAGCCGATGATGCTGAAGTATTTTTAGGCACACCGCGCTCCTTTAATGCAGGTATTTCAATCTTATTCTAATATCAGCCGGTTGATCTTAAAAAGCCCCGACAGTTTTCTGTAGGGGCTTTTTATTCTGTCATAATTCTATGATTTATCCGGCTCCCTGTAAAGGAGTCGGATAAATATCAGTTCCTGATGTTTGAAGCTTATATATTAATTCACCTCATCGTGGAGAAAATCGACAGCAAACTTGCAGTAATAAGTATGGAATTTTATAACTGACAAATGAACTGCTCCACCGCGAACGGTGGGGAATTAACCAGTTCGTCTCGCCCGGCGCAGACGGATTAAACCAATTTGTGGGAGAACTAAATGACTCGCATCGTTAAAAAACTAGTTCTGCTGATAACAATCCTTCAGCTATCCCTGTTTGCAGGCACGGTAACCGGGAAAATTACAGAAATAGAATCGGGCAAGCCTTTGGAGGGTGCCAATGTAACCCTGGACGGCACCCAGTTTGGTGCCGCTACAGATGCTAAGGGAATATACCAGATATCCAATATTCCCAATGGCACCTACATCATCACTGTGTCAGTAATCGGCTTTGAGAAAGAATCCCGCAGAATTACGGTTACCGGCGTTAAGAAAATGAATTTCGAGCTGATAATTAAAACACTTAATTTATCAGAACTCGAAGTTATGGCTTCACGAGCAGACCGCAGTACTCCCGTTGCTTTTTCAAATCTGAATAAAAGAGATATTGAATTTCGTCTGGGTTCACAGGATATTCCCTTGATTCTCAATACTACACCCAGTGTCTATTCTACAACAAATGGTGGCGGTGCCGGGGATGCCCGCGTGAATGTCAGGGGCTTCAATCAAAGAAATATCGCCATTATGATCAACGGTGTTCCGGTCAATGATATGGAGAATGGCTGGGTTTACTGGTCCAACTGGGATGGTGTGGCCGATGCAACTTCTTCAATTCAGATGCAGAGAGGTCTCAGCGCCGTGAATCTGGCAACGCCCTCCATCGGCGGAACCATGAACATCATTACCGATCCTGCCGGTCACAAAAGAGGCTACAAAGTTAAGCTGGAAACCGGTGCCGGAAATTTTAAAAAATCAACTTTTTCCTATCATTCCGGGCTGATCAACGATAAACTGGCCTTTGGGGCCACTGTAGTGCGAAAGACCGGCGAAGGTCTGATAGATAAAACCTGGACGGATGCCTGGGCTTACTATCTTGGTGTTAGTCTCGCAGTTAACAAGAAACACAGGCTTGAACTCTATGCTCTCGGCGCCCCACAGCGTCATGGTCAGAATCGCTACAAACAGAATATTGCATCCTATGACAGCACTTTTGCTAAAAGTTTAAAGGATTATGACCCCGCAGCCATTGCAGAGTTCCCTCAATCGTCCAGTGGTCGTTTTTATAATGAAAACTGGAATACTGTCAGCCCAACTTATACGGGTAAACAGTATTATTACATGTACGGTGCACGTACAATCAAGCGGCATGATGCCAATTATCTGAACGAAAAAGAAAATTATTTCCATAAACCTCAGGTGAATCTGAACTGGTTCTGGACCCTTAATCAACATACCCGCCTTTCTTCCCTGTTTTACTACTCAGGCGGTTCCGGCGGCGGTTCCGGAACTTTCGGTGATATCGTTTGGGATTATGACTCAGAACCTTCCAGAATTGCCAATTGGGATGCAACGATTGCCGTTAACATCGATACATTGAACAGGAAAGATCATCCAAAACCTGCCAATGAGGCCGTTGGTTATCTCCGAAACAGCATCAATCGCCAATGGACACTGGGAGCAATCTCCAAATTGAATTATAACTTCAGTAAGGCTTTGAAATTCCAATTTGGTATTGACTGGCGTACAGCCGAGATCGAACATGCCCGTGAAGTACGGGACCTGCTTGGGGGAACGTATGCGATCAACGGAAGATACGAGAACAGTGCCGACCTTGATTCCAGGTACTCCCAGCTATATAATGAATTTGACGAAACCTATGAGGATGCTAAAGTCACCCGGGGCGATTATATCTTATATCACAACACCAATACAGTAGATTGGATCGGTACATTCGGTCAGTTTGAATATAACAGCCTGTTCTACTCTTTCTATGGTATGTTCGGAATTTCCGGTATTGTGTATAGTTATACTGATCATTTTAGAAAGGCTCTGAATCATGCAGGATATGACAGCACAGCTTCCGGCGAATTGCTTATCAAATCCAACTGGATAACCAGCACACAGTTCAAAGGAGGGGCTCTCGTTCATTTGTCAGATGAAATAGATATTTTCAGTAATTTGGGAGTTGTTGAAAAAGTGCCTATTTTTGATTCGGTAATTGACGATTTTGACCTGACTCTTTCAACAAGTCCTAAAAATGAAAAATTCATCAGTACTGAGATAGGTCTTAATTACACAGCCCTTAGCGGACTGGTAACGGCAAAGTTCAATCTATACAACACTGACTGGAAAAACCGTTCTTTAACTCGGCTTATTTACACCGGGACCGGGTCCACGGGTGGAACGGATATTATTTTCCTGACGGGTCTCGGCCAAAACCATAAGGGAATAGAAGCTGAAATTGCCTACAAACCCATTGATATGATCCGCTTTGATGCGGCCCTTTCTTTCGGACTCTGGGAATTCAAGGGTGATGCCGAAGGAACATATAAAAACTATGATGACGGTTCAACAACCGATTACACTTATGCCGTTGACGGCTTGAAAGTCGGTGATATGCCTCAAACCATCATTGCCCTGGGAGCGCTGTTTTATCCGTTTGAAGGATTAACCGTTCAGGGTGTGCTGAACTGGTATGATCGTCATTATGCAGATTGGGACCCTGCCAGCCGCATCGTGATACCTGGCGTTGACCCGGACAGGACCCAGAGCTGGCAAGCACCGGGTTTTGCCAAGATTGATGTGCACGGTTACTACAAAGTTCCACTGAAAATTGCAGGGACAAAGATAAAATTATTCTTCCACATCTTCAATTTACTTGATGAAATAAACATACAGGACGCCGTCGATAACAGCAGATATAATGCTTATACGGCCAATGGTCTCAACCACAAGGCCGATGATGCGGAAGTGTATCTTGGCCTGCCCAGGACCTTTAATGCCGGGATCACAATCTCGCGTTAGTTCTCAGCGGTCTCAGTCTATTCAGATAAAAAAGATTCCGGCATTGTCGGAATCTTTTTTTATTCTTATAAATCCCGCTGTCGTCAGGGTCGTGAATTGTGCAGACAAGAATTTTGCTGTATCCCGGATGTTTCATTTCATCAGGGCATTTATACAACCCCGGAGTAGAACTAACAGATTGTGAAAATTCCGGTCCTCACCCGGTAATATCCTCTCCGCCATCCACTCGGATCGTGTTCCCCGTAAGCCAGGTGTCTTCTGATAATCCCAGCATGGCGATCGCTTTTGCAATATCTTCCGGAAGGGTTAACCGGCCTGCAGGATTGACTCTTAAAGCGTGCCGGATCATTTCTTCATTTCCCGGAATTTTCCGCAACGCCGGGGTATCCGTAACGCCGGCCTGTAAAGCGTTACAGGCGATTTTGTGGGGGCTGAGTTCCAGTGCCAGCTGCCGGCAGTAGGATTCCAAAGCCGCTTTCGCCCCGGAGATGGCACCATAGTTCTTCCACTGACTATGTCCGCCTGAGCTGGTCATGGCGAAAATGTGACTACCCTCTTTCAGGAAGCCCGCCTTGAACAGGTCCTGCACCCAGTACACGAGACTGTTTGCCATGACATCCAGGGTCATATCAATTTGTTTCTGGGTAATGATCTGCTCAGCCCCCCGGGTTATGAAAGGCCGTAAGCCCCCAAAAGCCAGTGTATGCAGTAAAATTTTCACGCGGATGTCACCTTTTGTCTCCAGCTCCCTGATCACTTCTTCTTTCTTGATCGGATCTGTTGCGCTCATATTGTGAAAAACAACTTCCACCCCTTCCTTACGCAGATCGGCAATCAGAGCATCTACCTTTTTCATTGCGGACCGGCGGTCCAGGTGAACTCCATAAATGTTCAGACCCCGTTTTGCCAATGCCCGGGCTGTCGCGGCACCAAAGCCGCTGGAAACACCCAATATTACAGCCCAGTCGCTTCGCCTGGATTTATTATCAGACATGGTTTCCTTTCTTCATCTTATTTTAATAAAATTGGTTTTAACCCCAGGGCAAGCCTTGACCCAGGATTCCGAGGCAAGCCCCGGTGAATTCACCAAATCCTCACGTTCGGTGCAGATGGATTGAAACCTCTTTGGGGCTTCCTCTCTGAAATGAATTTGCTTAAAATTTCTTCAAACCAGGCTTGCCAGATTCCGTTTGAAAAACACTCTGGCCAGGGTGATCAGCAGAACACCTATACCGAAAAGAATAGCAATTCTCGGTAAAATTTCCCATAATGGTAATTCACGCCAGAAAATATCAAAAAACCCCTGAATTGACCAGTAATTTACGGAGACTGCAGCAAGCTTCTGCATGATGGCAGGCATGATGGGCAGGGGGATCATACTCCCGCCAATTGCCGACATTATCAAAATAATCAAGGTGGACAGCATCTCAACCTGCTTTCGGGACGTTGAGACAGCCGCCAGAAAAATCCCAAAACTGGCACAGGCAAAAGCCGTAGTAAACGCAACCAGGAGCAGTGCCGGTGGATTCAATGATAAGTCCAGTCCAAACACCAGCCAGGCGAAGATAAACACCACAACCAGCTGCAGGACGGAGACAACCAGAGTTGACAAAAGTTTGCCGTACAATATATGCATGGGGTGCAAAGGCGTAATCAGCAGACGTTTCAGGGTACCGGTTTCCCTCTCTGCCAGAAGTCCTGCTCCAAGGCCTGCCACGCTGAAGAGAAGCATCATCACGGCAGTACCGGCAACCGCCTGTATCAGGGCCCAGCTGGCTCTTTCCACAGGGATTAACGGGGTCATGATAATGGGATTGCGATTTTCAAGGACCTGTGAAACTTTACCGGAGCGAAAATTTTTCTCGATGTTGTTTTTGATCTGTTTCATCAGGCCTGGGTCAAGTCTTGGATAATCTCCCTGGACCTCCTCAAAGATCATTTCCTGCAGTGCGGGTCTGCCGATGAGTTCAAACAGCGGCAGCAGGATGGCTTGCTGCAGGAGTCCCATCTCCAATTCCCGGGCCGGGTCGTACTGCATCTCCAATACGCCAGGACGATTTGCAGAGATTGAATCCGCCAATCCCTTGTGTAAAACCAGAACCGCCGGGTAATCTCCCCGGGTAACCTTTTGACGAGCCTCTTCCAGAGTCATGGAGGTCAGCCGGATGCTTTTCAGCGAATCCAGCCTGGCCACGATGCCGGCTGATAAGTCCGTCTGATCCTGATCCGTGATCAGCAGCTTTACAGGATGCTCCTCACGGGGACCGCCCATACTGCCATAAACGAAGGCAAACAGCCCAACCAGGAAAATAGGCAGCAGAAAAGACAGCAGCAAAGCTTTGCGGTCTCCCAATATGATCTTCAAATCTTTCAGGGCAATTGCTATCATTCTCAGTCCCTCAGTTCTTTTCCCGTCAACTGGAGAAAAACAGTCTCCAGACTGGCAGTCTTTAATTCAATATCCCGTATTTTCCAGTTCCTGGCAGAGCAGATGGTAACTAGTTTCTGCACAAGGTCGTTCACATCATCTCCGGTGGCAAGTAAACCCTCATCCATGAGCCTGACATCCGCGGGCAGGGGTTCCACAGTGGCGGTCTGGATTGAACTGTCATCCAGCACAACCAATACTTCAGACTCTCCCTGAACCAATTGCCGCAGACTTTCAAGTGTCCCTTCAGCCTTGATCTCGCCATGATCGATAATGGCAATTTTCTCACAGAGACGCTCTACTTCTTCCAGATAGTGAGTAGTGTAAACGATGGTTTTCCCCTCACGGTGCAGTTCTCCGAGAATCTCATAAATGCGATGCCGGCTCTGGACATCAATTCCCACAGTAGGTTCATCCAAAAACAGAATATCCGGATCGTGCAGCAATGCAACCGCCAGGTTTACACGCCGTTTCATCCCGCCTGAGAAGGTTGCCAGCCGGTCGTTCTGCCGGTCAGCCAGCCCCATGAGTTCCAGCAGCTGCCGAATGCGGGTCTTGAGTTTGACCCCCTTCATACCATACAGTTCGGCCCAAAAATGTAAATTATCAGCTGCTGATAACTGATCATACAAAGCAAGTTCCTGAGGAACGACGCCGAGCAGCCGCTTCGCGCCGCGGGGATCGGACAATAAATCCAGTCCGTTGATAGTTACGGAACCTTCGTCAGGTTTCAGAAGAGTACTCAGAATATTGACGGTTGTTGTTTTACCGGCTCCATTAGGTCCCAGTAATCCGAAAAACTCACCCGGCTGAACCGAGAGGTTCATTTTTTTCAGGGCATTCACATCACCAAATTGCTTCGAAAGGTTCCGGATTTTAATCATTATACAATCTTTCGTCTATACGCTTATGTTGCTGAACCGTCTTGCGGCTGTATAAGTAAATTTATTGCCCTGTCCGGCTAAAGCGAAAGATTTTTAAAATTATGAATTCCAAATACCTTTAATTTTCACGGATGAAATCGCCGGAAAAAATAATCATTGACGGTTATAACCTGATCCATAAGATCCCGGAACTTCGCGAATTTCTGTCCGGCGACCCCGAGCTGGCCAGAGATCAACTGCTGCTGAGGCTGTCCGATTACCGCTCGTTGAAGGACCGCAATATAGAATTTCATGTATTCTTTGACGGTCAGGGTTTCGGGAATCTTTGTGCCCGTCAGGAGGGAATTGTCGTGACATTTACTTCACCGGGTATTGAGGCCGATGAGGCCATTAGGCTGCTGTTTGAACATAACAATTACCCCCGGGATTGGCTGGTCGTCTCCTCGGATGACTGGGATATCACTAACGGGCTCAGGCTGAAGGGTGTCCGGACCCTGCGTTCCGAAATTTTTGCCGGCGAGATGGAACAAGTCTTGTCCGGGGCTTTACAGCAGCTGAAAGACAGAACGGATCTCGGTTCCATCCCCAAACCGGCTGACGAAGCGGTCATACGGGTAGCAAAGAGCTGGGTCACCATCACCTGCTCCTATAAATTCACCTATCTGTACCTGAAAGTCAGCGGAGATTTTACGATTAAACAAAACAGCTGGCCACAGGGGATCAACCTCGATCAAAATGGCGGCGGGGTCTCCATCAGCCAATTGTCAGGCGAACTGGAACCCCATGATATTCTCTTTGAATTCACCGGAAGTCTCACCGTGAATAAACTCGAACTCATTGATGCTGAAGGTCGATCGCGGGCCGTTCGATTGATTGACTGAACCCAGATGATGATGGAGAACTCACGGAAACAGAATATCTATCTCATCGGCATGATGGGCAGCTGGAAATCGACTGTGGGAAAACTGCTGGCGGAGCGTCTGGAGCGGCAATTTGCAGATACGGATAACCTGCTTGAGGAAACAATGAAAATGAGTATTCCTCAGATTTTCAAATATCTTGGGGAAGACCGTTTCCGTCAGGAAGAGGCTCTTTGCCTCAGGGCCGTTTCTGAACAACCTGAAATGGTTGTGGCTACCGGAGGAGGTATTATCCTGACTGCGGAAAATCGCAGCCTGCTAAAGACAATGGGCCATACTTTTTTCTTAAAGGCCTCCCCTGAAGTCCTCGCGGGCCGGATCCGAAATATCGCCAACAGACCCAAGCTTCACGGCCCGGGGGACCTATTAGCCAAACTCCGAAAACTCACGGCTGAACGGCGGTCATTTTACACCGACACCGCAGGATTTATTGTAGACACGGATGCTCTGACGACAGATGAGGTAGTGGATTCTGTTCTCGAAAAATTAGAGGGAGTTCAGGTTGATGGTTGAAGTTCGAACTTCCACACATTCCTATTCAATTCGGATCGAAAAGGGTCTGAAAAGCAGTTTCGGGGAGCTGCTGGAACCGTTTAATCGGGGTCAGAGATGGGTGCTCTTCACTCATCCCGGGTTGTACGAACAATTCGGCATAGAAATCCTGAGCAGCCTGAAAAACAGCGGCTTTGACATTGTATGCATCACCATGCCGGAGGGTGAGAGCTCAAAAACCATCGCCAATGTAAACCGGATCTATGACCAGCTGTTGAGACAGAACTGCAACCGCAGCACTACTTTTATCGCTTTCGGCGGAGGCGTTGTGGGGGACGTCACCGGATTTGTCGCCTCAACCTTTATGCGCGGTGTGGGCTATTTCCAGGTACCCACCACGCTGTTGTCCATGGTGGATGCTTCAGTGGGGGGGAAAACCGGCGTCAACCTCGCCAGCGGAAAGAATCTGGTAGGAACCTTCTACCAGCCACTGGGAGTATTGATTGATCCCGATTTTCTGCGTACTCTGCCGGTACGTGAGATCGTTTCAGGTATGGCGGAAATCCTCAAATGCGGTGCTGTTCGTGATGAAATCTTTTTTCGAGATACTGTAAACAACCTTACGCAACTCCTTGCCCTGGTGGAGCACGCTCCGTTAATCGAAACGATCGAAACCGCCTGCACCATCAAAGCCGAGGTCGTCTCGGAGGATGAAAAAGAGTCCGGGCTTCGACGCATCCTCAATTTCGGCCACACCGTCGGACACGGAATTGAGACCGCTCTGTCAAAAACCGGGTTCCGCCATGGCGAAGCAGTGGCCTATGGCATGCTGGCAGCAGGCTATCTGTCCCATCACTACGGAAGTCTCTCCGGCGAAGATTGGCACGAACTGCGTGAAGCCGTCTGGCAGTTACCTCTGCCTGAGCTGGGACGGATAGACCCGGATGTGATCCTTGCTCACATCCGTCACGATAAAAAACACAACCATGAGCGGTTAAATTTCGTATTACTGGAGAAACTGGGAAAGGCTGAAATCAGCCAGGATATTACAGCCGGACAAATAGCTGAAGCACTTAAAAACCTGATTTCATAAGAGAAAGTAACTTTAATTCAAGATGATAATTTTTTGTCAAATCCGGAGGAATTTCTGATGAATATACTCGTAATCAATGGACCGAATCTGAATCTGCTGGGCATCCGTGAGCCCGAACTTTACGGAACCGATACGCTGGACGAACTCATGACCTGGCTGGAAACAAGTTCCGCCGGAACGGGCCATTCCTTTAAGTTTTACCAGTCCAATCACGAAGGAGACATTATAGATGCGATTCAGGATGAGCGGCAGTGGGCTGACGGAATCATCATCAATCCGGCCGCTTATGCCCATTATTCCTATGCCATTCGGGATGCCCTGGCCTCCGTGACAATTCCCGCCGTTGAGGTCCACCTAACGGACATACATGGCCGGGAAGAGTTCCGGCAGTTATCCGTCATATCCAATGTCTGTGTGGGACATGTGACAGGACTGGGAAAGAACAGCTATCTCGAGGGCTTAAAGCTCCTCGTGCAGCATTTAAAACTACAGCACAAATAGGAGATCGGCACAGGGGGTTATTACGACCCGGCGAAATCCGTGAAGGTACGAGAAGCGGACCTGCGGATATTGGCGACTCCTCTTAACCGAATCCTAACCGAACAGGCGAACACTACTATGGAAAACATTTTTATATCAGGGTTGACCGGATTTTTACTGGCGGTCATTGTAGGGTTTATATGGCTGCGAAAATCCAGTCAAAAAAATCCAAAACAGTCTCTAACAGTGTACTCAACACTGGAAAAATTTCGTTCGGTGGGTGAATTGGTCGTATTCAAGATCATTACCAAAGAGATCATTACCACCACCGAACACTGGTTCGGCGAGATTGGGAAAAAATACCTGCAGTGGCTGGCATCCAATAAAAAAATTGCCATGATCTTTCAGTTTGAGATCGATTTCAAATATGACCTCCACAGTCCCGAGTTTACGATTGAACTCCTTGGAGAAGATGTTTATCGGTTGACGCTTCCGCCCTGTCAGTATGAATCGCACATCAAGGATATTCACATTTATGATGAGCAAAAGGCTCAAATTCTGCCCTGGCTTTTACCGGATCTCGTGAATCGTGTCTTTGACGGCGGTTTCAATGAATCAACCAAAAACAATCTCATGGCCGAAGCTAAACATCAGGCAGCTCTCATGGCGGATGAATTTGTCAAGAAAGTTCAGACGGAGGTGCACAATTCTGCAAAACAGACCCTTGAGGTGCTGGCAAAAGGGTTTGGAGCCCGTGAGGTAATGATTGAGTGGAAGGAAGATGCGCTGGTCAGATCCCCGGTAAAGATCCCTGTAAAAAGCGCAAACCCCTGAAAAAATATTTTATGAATCTCCCGCTATTCTGATTCCTGATTTTATCAGTTGCGCTTGTTCCTGAGAATATAGTTTCCGACGCAGAATAGCAAAGGGACCCGGATCTGCCCCATAGGGGATTGCCACTCGACCGGTGCCCCCATGAGCGACTTCCACCTTAGCAGACTTTTCAGTAACGATTTCCTTAACGGTAGTCTGTTGAAGCTCTGTAGGGGTAATGATCTCCAGCAAAGTTCCCTTTTCAAGACGGTTTTTGAGTTCAAACCAGAGCAGACCGGAGCCGCTGTCATATTCTGCATTTATCCCGACCGCTTTATGGGTCAGTTCAATTGAACGGGCATCATGGTAATTTTCGCCGTATTCACGAGGGTTACGCGTGTAAAATCCGGTAGTATAACCCCGGTTGGACAGGGCCAGCAAGTCCTGCAAATTTTGGGTGTCGAAAGGTCTGTGGGAGGCCAGATCGTCAATAGCTTTTCGGTAGGCCCGCGTTGTGAGGGCGGCATAATATTCTGATTTTGTGCGCCCCTCGATCTTAAAACTCATCACACCCGCACTGCTGATCTGGTCAAGCAACTCTACGGCGCAGAGATCTCTGGCGTTGAAAAGATAAGTTCCGCTGTCATCTTCCGAAATGGGAAAATGCTCACCCGATCTTTCCGGTTCTTCTACGAAATAGGATTCTGCAGGGTGTGTGCCGTCAAACCTGCTAATTTGTTCTTTTTCTGTATTGATTAAACTGCCCTGCTCAACACCAAGGCGATATTTCCAGCGACAGGAATTGGTGCAGGTCCCCTGGTTTGCGTCGCGGTGGTTCAGGTAGTTGGTGATCAGACAGCGCCCGGAATAGGCAATACAGATCGCCCCATGCACAAACGTTTCCAGTTCCACATCCGGAACCCGCAGATGTATCTCGGCGATTTCTGGCAGACGCAATTCCCTGGAGAGAATGATCCTGCTAACACCTATATCCCGCCAGAATGCTGCCGAGGTCCAATTCGTCACATTGGCCTGGGTTGACAGATGGATGGGGATCTGAGGCACTCGTTTCAGAGCAATATTGATCAGCCCGGGATCGGCCATAATGAGGGCATCCGGATTCAGTGCAGCCACTTTGTCCAGTTCTTTGACGAATGCATCGATTTTCACATTGTGGGCAAAAATATTCAATGTGAGATATAGTTTCTTTCCCCTGCGATGGGTATAATCTATGCCGGCTTTCAGGGTCTGTTTTACAAAATCATTTTCACGTGTGCGCAGGGAAAATTTTGGTACACCGGCATAGACGGCGTCAGCGCCATAGGCCAAAGCGTATTTCAATTTACTGAAGGTCCCTGCCGGAGACAGCAACTCAGGGATTTGTGTACTGTTCATGGGGGAAATTTAGCATGGATCATCCCAGTGCAAACGATGCTTTTTAAGCGGGGTATTTCGTAAGACGCAGGTTGTTCGCCAAGTGGATTATGCCGGATCTCGATTTCACTGATTCACGTTGAGAAAACTCCGAATGAGTTTAATATGAATAGAGAAGCATGTAGAAAGGTTCGCAACCCTGAAGGGGTTGAACGCCATCCTGTCTGAACCATGGATTACGCGGATTAACGGATTTGCCGGATTGGTTTAAATCTGAAGGGTTTGCCCTGCATCCGGCGAAGGCCGGATGAATGTGAATAACAAGCAGAAACCA
>JAADGM010000077.1 GCA_013152375.1 FCB group bacterium
TGGCGTGGCTCTTCTGGCGCTCGGTCTATCTCACGCGTATTGTCCGCTGGCGCAATAAGATCAAAGTAGTGGTGGACTGGGCCCTGAATATGATTTTTGGCCGGGATATCAGTCAGTTCTGATTTTCAGTATGGTGAAGGGACGCGTGTTACTCATTTACGTGGTGGTTTTCCTGCACTTGGGCGTCGGGCAGAGCTTTTATGAGGATTTCAGCACACTGACTCATTGGAAGGCTTTGTATTTCCCGGGTATAGCGGACCATTCAATTTACTCCCTTGCTTCTGAAAACGGAAATTCCGTCCTGCAGGCGGAAACGCATGCTTCGGCTTCGGGGTTGATCCTGGACGACACAATCAACGTTTTTGAAACGCCCTGGTTGAGCTGGCGCTGGAAAATTGAAAACATCCTTGAAGCGGGTGATGTCAGCTCGAGAGATACGGACGACTATGCTTTGAGAATTTATATCTTTTTCCCCTTCGAACCGGCCCGGGCGGGAACCCTGAAGAAGCTGCGCTATAAAGCCGCCCGGTTATTGTACGGAGAATACCCGCCCCAAAGCAGTTTGAATTACATCTGGGCCAACCACGCCCACAACCGGAAATTCATCCCGAATTCCTATACTGATAAATCGATGATGATCCTGCTGGAGCATTCGGCGGCAAAAGCGGATGCCTGGGTTACGGAGACAGTTAACCTGCTCGAAGATTATCAAATTGCTTTCGGCACTCTGCCAACAGCCGCTGCCAGACTCGTGATCATGGCGGATTCTGATAATACCGGCGGAACAGCAAGAGCTTATATGGATGATATCCGCTTATCACCTGAGGATCCGCAAATATTAACTGATGAATCGAAGCCATAACCTGCAACACTCCCGTAAGGGTACCATTTTACCTCTGTCATTTTACCTTAGGGAAGACGTACTTCTCATCAGCAGAGAACTTTTAGGAAAATTTCTGGTGACCCGTTTTGACGGCCATCTCACCAGCGGCATGATCATAGAAACCGAAGCTTATCGTGGTCCCGAAGACCGGGCCAGCCATGCCTTCGGCAACCGCCGTACCGCACGCACTGAAGTCATGTTCCAGAAAGGCGGACGGGCTTATATCTACTTGTGTTACGGGATCCATCACCTGTTCAATGTCGTGACCAATGTTGAAGGAACACCCCATGCGGTACTCATCCGGGCTCTGCAGCCCGAGGACGGGATCGAGACCATGCTCGACAGACGGGGTAAAACCGTGGCGATAACTTCACTCTGTGCAGGACCGGGCTCTCTGGCCCGGGCATTGGGACTGCATTACCGTTATTCGGGGACTCCCCTTGATGGCGATGTCATCTGGATAGAAGACCGGGGCGTCGATCCCCTTGCAGAAGATATTGTTGCCTCTTCCCGCATAGGTGTGGACTATGCCGGTGAGGATGCAAAACTGCCCTGGCGGTTTAGAATATTACCTGACGGACATTTGGAATAGCCTGTTTGGCCGGCTGCTCACCGGCAGCGTCCGGTCTTGCCTGCGACCCTGATTGCTGTATGGGGCCAGGCAGTGTGCAGCCATGGACAGGATATAAAAAGGGCTGCCCGATGAGCAGCCCTTTTGGTTTATTTCCATCATCCGGTGATCAAATGGTTTTATTTATTTTCCTCAAAATAAGGTTGGCCGGGTAATTTGAAATTGATCACCTGTTCTTTCATGGCTTTGCCGTCCACGGCTTTCCTGTCTTTGTAGAAATTCCATGTTTTCTGAACAGCCTTGTTATTCGTAAACTGAGTGCCGAGGTAGTAATCACGGTTTTCAAAACGATCCAGCCACAAGTCCCACTGGTCTTTGGAGAGCAGTCCCTTCTCGTAAGCGGCCTGGACATTCAATTTGACGCGCTCCCAGTAATCGTCGTAAGCTTTATAAACATATGGTGTCGTGTTCGTCATGGCTCCGATGCCCCAGGAATTTCCGGGAACATCATAAAGGGCGTAAGGCGTGAATTTTGCCGGACTGTTTGAAGTTACCCACTCCTCCGCCTCAGCGTCTCCGTGTTCAGCCGCCCAGGTGAGAAGTTCAACCATATCCTGCTGGATCTCCCACACCCCGTGCCACTGAGTATAATCAGCGCCCATCATCTCGGCACCGTGCCTGAATCTCCGCCCTTCGTGGTGCCAGGCCTTGTACATCAGGACCTCCGGCTCCTCATCCCAGCCGTTTAAAACCGGATTAGACATCATTTTATCATCAGCCTGAATTTGATTGATGAGACCGTTTTTGGTCAGTTTTTTGGTCCAGTAAACAAAGAACCGTCGCATTTCATTGTACTGCAAATTCACCAGATCAGCCGTAAGCAGGTACATCTGATAAAACCCGGGGGCGTGACAGCTCTGACAGATGGCCTCCATATTATCCCTTTTCTGCTGCCAGTCACCCAGGTTCTTCTCGTCCCACACTGTTCTGAAACTCCAGGGAGCCTGGGATTCCCAGGCGAGCCGGGCGCTGACATTATGGGTCATGGGTTGGGATTCGTTACCGTCCATGTGGCAGGTTGTGCAAACGGGCGCCTCAATGGGGATGGGAGCATTGTCTTTAGAACTGAACCCCATATCCCAGTCTTTGCTCTTGGCCTTGAAGATGTTCCCGTGTTTGGATTCATTGTAGATTTCGATGTGCGGATGATCCGGACCGATATGGCATTCGCCACAGGTCTCAGGCTGTCTGGCTACAGCAATATCAAAACTGTGTTTGGGGTGACAGGCATCACATTCACCCACGCTGCCGTCGGGCCAGAGATTACCGATCTGATGGCATTGTTCACAGCCATTCCGGGTACTTAAAGGATTTTCGAATGTTGCCCGGTCGGCATTTGCCAACAGCCAAAACTGATGGGCATGCTTGCTGTTATTAAATTCTGCCACTTCTTTATCGTGGCATTCGGCGCAGTCTTTCGGCGTGGGATGCTTGGCAACCAGAATATCACTGCCCTCGCAGGTAAAGGCGTCAAAATCAGCTTTTTTCGCGGAATGGCATTCATAGCAGCCGACCTCATTGGCTGCATGCGCGCTGATGCCCCAGGCTTCAATTTGTTTTACGGCGATATTTTCTTTGCTGTGACAAGCGATGCATTTCGCCGACAGGTCATCGATCTCCAAAGCCGGGTCCAGTACGGGGGTTGTCCCTGCTGCCAGCATCGTCAGCAGCATACCGCACATCAGCACCGCAGACCTGATGTTCAAAAGTTTGTGTTGGGTTGTTTTCATTTTTTCTCCTCGTTTGATTAATTGTTAGTTGATTTGATTCCAGGGAATTTCATCCGGTCTCTGAACCATTCGTCGGAAGACAGCAAGGCGGCCTGCTCAAAGGTTGTCGTCTGAAGCCAGCGGATGATCTCCCCCTTAAAAGTGCTCCATTGGTCATGGAAGGGGCAATATTCCTCGAGATTATCGCCGCAGCCGGGGATTCCCATGACACATTCGGTAAGAAATTTATCACCGTCAACTGCTGTAATTACATCGAAGATCATGATGCTGTCCGGTGTTTTTTTCAGATATACGCCGCCGGTTTTCCCCCGTGAGGAACCCAGGATCCCGATGGGGATAAGCCTGGCCAGGGACTGGGAAAGATACGCTGCCGGTGCATTCAGCTTTTCTGCCAGGGCATTGGCCGAAACGGTCTTGCCGAAGGGTTCCTTAAGCAAAAGCAGCAGGGCGGAGATAACATACATTGAACGCTGTGAGATAAGTGCCATTTTAATTCTAATATCGTTGTTAGAAATTAAAACTCTGTTTTGATGCTGTGCAAATAATATCTCGTGGTCCATATATCCTGATGGATATAAATGGTACTGACATATATACGCGGCACCCTGACGCTATACATCGAGGTTGGGTTGAAATAAAGGATTTCCGGCTAGCCGCACGGAGGTTTGATGTGCAGCTTATGATCGTCATAAGATCGTCTTGAACTGGCTTTCTGAAACCACACCGATGTGTAAGTCTGTCAGAAGCAACAGACCTATGCCTCCCGGAGTCATCCCGAAAAGTATCGGGGATGTCACGTCCATTCAACCCAGACCGTACTTGAAGGTCTTTAGGGGTTCTTTACATAGGCGTTGGGACGCATGTAGAACCACCAGTTCAGAGCCAGACAGATTGTGTAAAAAATAGTGAATCCATAGAGCGCATATTCCGGTGTGGTGGCCTTGATCTGCTCCCCGAAAACTTTGGGAATGATAAAAGCTCCGTAGGCAGCAACGGCCGATGTCCACCCGAGAACAGGTCCCGCCTGTTCCTCGTTGAAGACCACAGCAATGGTCCTGAAGGTTGAGCCGTTCCCTACACCGGTAGCGGTAAACAAAACAATAAACAGGAGAAAAAAGGGCAAGAAGTATTGCTCGGGAGTGGCCGACTGGTAAGCCGCAGACATAAAATATGCTACACCCAGAGCGGAGGCGATCATCACTGCAGAAACGATCTGTGTGATCTTTGCACCGCCTACCTTATCCGATATCCAGCCGCCGACGGGTCTGATGAGTGCTCCGATAAAGGGTCCCATCCAGGCAAACATGAGGGCACTGGGTCCGTTTGGGTTAATGGCGCTGTGGACAAGTGTTCCGTCAGGTCCCGGAACATGCGTAAAACCGAAGATTACCTTTATCGCCAGTGGGAATGCTGCAGAATACCCGATAAATGACCCGAATGTCATGGTATAAATAATGGTCATCGCCCAGGTGTGTTTATTATTGAAAATTTTATATTGGCGCTTGAGATTTTCTTTCATCGCTCCCGGTGACAGGGACTTCATTAAGAAGACGGTCAATCCGATGATGAGGGGCAAAATGATCCACTTATTCTTCAAAACAGCGTCTGTGAACCAGCTTCCACCTTGCAGTCCGGTGGGGGCGGGAAGAATAAAATATAGTCCCACCGCCGCCGTGAGAAAACCTATGAGCAGCAGATAACTGATCCGGGCAAATGCCATTAGCGGGCTCCCCGGATTTGGCGTGACGGCCTCTGAAACGATATTGTTCATTTTGAACCATCCGAAAAATGCCAGCGGCACCAGAAAAATCAGCCACACAAATCCGGCGTTCTGGATCCACGCATTGGTTCCGGCAGGGATCTTGCCGATGAGTGTCCCACTGGTATTCACCAGCACCATGGGATCGCCGGAGAGTCCGCCAAACAGGGCAAAAGTCATCACCAGCGGAACCAGTATCTGCATGGTGGTCACCCCAAAATTCCCCAGTCCCGCATTAAGCCCCAGAGAAGTACCCTGAACTTTTTTTGGGTAGAAAAAACTGATATTGCTCATGGAGGAAGCAAAGTTGCCGCCACCGAATCCCGACAGAAAAGCCAGGAGCTGGAATATCCAGAGGGGCGTGTTTTTGTCCTGGAGAAATATCCCGGCGCCGAAGGCGGGGATCATGAGCAGTGCTGTAGTGAAAAAGATGGTATTTCTGCCACCGGCAATCCGGATAAAAAATGTACTGGGGATGCGGAGCGTAGCGCCGGTCAATCCGGCAATTGCAGTGAGCGTGAAAAGCTGGGACTGTGTGAAAGGAAATCCCAGATTCAGCATCTGGACCGAGATGATCCCCCACATAAGCCAGACCGCGAATCCAACCAGCAGACTGGGGATTGAGATCCATAAATTCCGGTTGGCGATTTTCTTTCCGGTGGCCTGCCAGAAGTCATCATTCTCTACGTTCCATTCAGTAATATTAATTTGAGACATGTTATGCTTCCTTTACATTGTTAAATTAGAGTCTTATTCTTCAGCAAACGCATTTTTAGGTTCGTCCAGCATGAAGAAACAAATCAGAAAACTGATGGCTGCACCAGAGGCAATGGCCAGGAAAAATGTTTTGGAATCCACCAGTGAGAACAGCACCAGATAGAAAACCGCCCCGACATTTCCATAGGCCCCGGCCATTCCGGCGATCTGACCGGTCATCCGCCGCTTGATCATAGGGATGACCGCAAAGGTCGCCCCCTCGGCACCTTGTACAAACATGGAGCAAAGGATGGTGATGAACACGGAGACCACGAGCCACCAAATACCGTTGAACATGGGAATGATGGTTTGAACGCCGTCCACAACGGGGCCGTACTTACCGATTTGCGCCATGCCGAAGAATCCAAGTGCGATCCCCACCATGTAGATGAGCATGGTCCGCTTCCGGTTGCTCATGCTGTCAGAGATCAGGCCCCCCAGCGGCCGTGCAAACAGATTGACGAAAGCAAATGACGCCGCGATCAGGCCGGCAAGGGTAGGTGTCATGATCAGACTTCCGGCGGAATTTGTGAGATTGGTAAAAGTAGTTTCAAAAAACATTGGCAGCATTGAGACCACAGCCAACTCGGCACCAAAATTGGCGAAATAAGTGCTGTTCAATGCGGCGACACTCCCCCAGTGATATTTCTCATTTTCGGGCACACCGGCTTTTAAAATGGGCAGATTGATCTGAAGCACTTTAATCACATGCGCCAGATAGATCAGCCCCAAAACCCAATATACCGCCATGAGGACGGTATGCGATATAAGAGGCACACCTTCAACCCTCACATTACCGATACGCCAGGCGAGGATGCCCATGGCTCCCACCAGGGGAAAAGACCATACCAGATACTGGATCAGGTCACCATAAGAGGACACGGTCATAGGTTCCGTCTTTTTTGTTTTGTTGATCTGTTTTCCGGTAGGTCCGTCTGTAACCAAAAAGTAATACCAGATACCGTAGATGAGGGAAACAAGACCATTGATCGCTAAGGCATAACGCCAGGAATTGCCATCCAACCCCAGAAAATCGTTGAAAAAATGAATTGCCAGCCAGGGCAGGGTCATTGCCGCCCAGGCCGAGCCGAAATTGCCCCACCCGGCGTAAAAGCCCTCAGCCCGACCGATCATCTTTGGCGGAAACCAATTGGCGACCATTTTGATTCCCACTACGAATCCGGCACCGATGGACCCTAATATCAACCGGGAAATGAGCAGCTGGGTAAAGGAATTTCCAAATGCGAAAAAGAAAACTGGAATAGCCATACTGACCATGAGTCCGGAAAATACGATTCTGGGTCCGTAGCGGTCAATGAGCGCACCGATAACAATGCGCGCCGGTATGGTGAGCGCCACATTACAGATGGCCAGGACTTTGATATGCTCCTTAGTGAGCCAGTTGAGATTCCTCAGCATCGTCGTGGCCACGGGAGCCATATTAAACCAAACGAAAAACGTAATGAAAAAGGCGATCCACGTGTAGTGTAAAACCCGTATTCTTTCCTGGCTGAAGTCAATGAGTTCAGGTTTGTTCATAGTGTATTGGTCCTTTTATGAGTAATAATTGAAGAGAATTGAACTTAAATGAACCTTTGGTTTCGGTTCCAATTCCAGCGAACCATCTGGGGTTTCCGCCAGAGATAGGGATTCGGGACAACCAGCACATGCACGAGCCGTGAAAAGGGAAAAAGCAATACAAGCGTCCAGGCACATACGATATGCAGCTGCACGATCCAGGGCAGCGGAGTGATATAATTGATCTGGGGATTCAACTGCAGGAGTGAGACAAGATAAGGATTAGCAATGGCTGTAAACCATGAACTCCCCCAGGAATTGAAGGCCGCCGTCCCCAATCCGGAAAGGATCTGCAGGAAAAGCAGAGACAGAACAATCCAGTCCATGCGGCTGGTGACAATTTTCGCTTTGGGGTTCGTCCATCTGCGCAGGAAGATTGCGAGTATTCCCGCCAGCGCGAACAGGCCTCCCATGAAAGCGCTTATTTCGAGGATGTATAAGCGGGTGAGCTCGCTGTTCCAGGCGAGTATCTGCCCGGGAAGCAGGAACGCCGCCAGATGCCCCAAAAGCACAAAGATGATACCGAAATGAAACGGTACGAGCCCCCAGAAATGGACCCTGTTTTCCAAAAACTGCGAAGAGAGACTGGAATAGGAAAACCCGTGGCTGATATAACGGTAAATTGAGAAAAAGATGAACGTGAACACCGCCACATAGGGCAATATTCCGTAGAGTATCATGCTAAAATACGTCATGGTCAATCCTCATTTATTGAATATTTTTTTGTCAGATGTGTCTGCAGTGCCAGGATACATGAACGATATGGATTGTCCTCAGGGACAGCGTTTACGATCTTTCCCAGAGCCGGGTTAATATAGGTTTGGGTGAATGAAACCGCATTATCGGGACTGAGGTTCTCAAGCACCAGCAGACAATGGCTGAGATGGTCGGGCAGTTCTGATGTTTCGGGAATACCGAAATTTCTGAGATACTGTCTCATTGTTACCAGAAATTCCCCCCTTTTATAAGTTTCACCGTAGAGGTGCCAGCCCAGTTCCAGGCAGCAGTCGGGGTTCAGATCAAAAGTATAGGTAAAGGCTTCCTCGAGTCCTGCCAAATTCAACCCGGCGACGGCCTCTTTGAAACGAGCCAGCATACCGGAAACCTCCGGTGACAATCCCGCTGACTCTGCGAGAGAACCGACGGCTTCCTGATACTCAGTTGTCGGATAGGAAAAGACGGTGGCGAACAGCCGATAACAGGACTGCGCAGTCCGGGTCATTTCCATGGGATTACAGTCCTCTCACTGGTTTTTCACGAAAACCAAACCCGGCATGCTGCTTGTACTCAAGCGGATCGTTCAGCATTTCGATAGCTTCTTCCCGGTGTGCCGGTGGTATGACGAAGCGGTCCTCGAGGGTGGCAATGGACGTAAGATGATAGATTTTTTCGGCTTCTTCCACTGTGCAGTCGGCCGATTTGAGCATCCCGGCCGCTTTTTCCAGGGAGATATCACCCACTGTCTTTGCCCGGCGCCAGGTCCGGACAGCCATTTCTTTTTTCAGAACATATCTCATTTTCTCACTGTCGCCGGCTGAGAAAAGGCTGCTTAAAAATTCAATGGGTACCCGTGCCTGGTCAAAATCAGGGAAAATTCCGTCGGCCATATTTTTTCTGGCTTCACCGTCCATAGAGGAGATTACCGGGAGCATCGGGGGAACATAAAACAGCATGGGGAAGGTCCGGTATTCGATATGGGGCGGCAGGGCTAATTTCCAGACTTTAACGAATTTATAGACGGGGGATTCCTGTGCAGCCTGGATTGTGTGTTCATGGACACCGTTTTCTGCAGCCAGCCGGATAATTTCAGGATCGAACGGGTCGAGGATCATGTCCCGCTGGGCATCAACCAGTTCGCGGTCCGTTTTCCCCGCCATGGTCTCAATTTTGTCTGCGTCATACAGAAGAACTCCCAGATAGCGGATCCTGCCGACGCAGGAATGAAAGCAGGCCGGTGCCTGACCGGTTTCGATGCGGGGGAAACATAAAATACATTTCTCCGATTTTCCGGTGGTCCAGTTGTAATAGGTTTTTTTGTACGGGCAGGCAGCCACGCAAGATCGCCATCCCCGACACCGGTTCTGATCGATCAGTACGATTCCATCTTCACCCCGTTTGTACAATGCCCCCGAGGGACAGGAGGCCACACAGGCAGGATTAAGACAATGGTTACAGATACGCGGGAAATAAAATAAGACCAGCCTCTCAATGGCAAACAACTGCTGTTTCTGTTCTTCGGTCAGGGCGCTGAGGTTTGGATCATTTTGTGCATAGAGAGGTGAGCCGCCTAAATCATCGTCCCAGTTGGGGCCGGCTTCAATATCGATATATTTGCCTGTGACCATCGATTTGGGCAGAGCCGTGGGCTGGTCATCTCCCTGGGGTGCGTTGAACAGATTCTGGTAATCATAAGTCCAGGGTTCGTAATAATCGTCCATGGTGGGTAAGCTGGGATTATGAAAAATATTTGCCACAATTCGAGCCTTACCGGTTGATTTAAGCCGGAGCTTGTTGCCGTCTTTTTCCCAGCCTCCGCGGTACTTTTCCTGGTCTTCCCATTTTGTCGGAAAGCCCGTCCCTGGTTTTGTTTCGACATTATTCCACCACATATACTCGGTGCCTTTACGGTCTGTCCAGATATTCTTGCAGGCGATGCTGCAGGTGTGGCAACCGATACATTTATCGAGATGAAAGACCATTGAAATCTGACTGCGAATGTTCATAATTATTTTCCTTATCTGTTTACCACTTGAGTTCCGGGAGCTTACGGACCAAAATATGGGTATCGCGGTTATTCCCCACGGGTCCCCAGTAATTGAAATGATATGTGAACTGACCATAACCACCAACCATCAGATTGGGTTTCAGCCGCGTACGCGTGAGGCTGTTATGTCCGCCGCCACGGCGATTCCCGCGCATGGGAGATTTCGGTACTGACAATGTCCGCTCCGGAGAGTGATATTGAATGCAGATACCGGTGGGTATCCTTGCGCTGACACAGGCGCGGGTCACAACTACCCCATTGTCATTATAGACTTCGACCCAATCGTTATCATTGATCCCGATATCTTTAGCGTCTTTATCGTTCATCCACAGGGGTTCCACACCTCTGGAAAGTGTTGACATTCTGTGGTTGTCTCCGTAGGTGGAGTGAATATGCCATTTCCCATGTGGCGTAAGGTAATTCAGCATTTTGGTTTGAGTCTCCTCCTTGCTGAAATGGATGTCCGAATACTGCTTTACGGTGGGTTTTGGTTTATACGTGGGTACATGTTCACCGAATTCAATATATCCCGGATGATCCAGGTAAAAATGCTGCCTGCCGGTGAGCGTTCTCCAGGGAACCAGTTTTTCTTTGTTATATGTGAAGGGAGCGTAAGCCCTTCCGTCGGTGACGAGTCCTGACCACATGGGACTGTTCACAAATCGGCGGGGCTGGGCGATAATATCCTCGAAAGATACGCGGAAGTCGCGGCTTTTTTCAACCAGATCAGCCAGAGGAAGCCCTACGCGTTTCTCCATGTTCTTATAGGATCGGTATGACAACTCACCGTTTGTTACCGTGGCCAGGTGCAGAATAAGATTGCATACGTGTTTATCCTTGAACAAAGAGGGGTACTTCTCACCTTCCCATTCAACCGTTGGGTCGGTTTCCAGCATTTTATCGTAAAAATCATCGATTTGATAACCGGTGCCATGAGCGCCAATACCGTTGTCCCGTGCCTTTCTTCCGAAGGATATGTACTGGTGATAGAGATTGCGGTAATCCCGTTGGACGATTTTCAAACCGGGCATCGTTTTTCCCGGCAGCGCTTCAATCTCTCCTGTAATCCAGTCTTTGATCTCAGTCTGCGCAATCTCCGCCGGCGTATCATGGGGTAGAGCTGCGGCGATCACATCGGTAACCTTATCCGGGAAATGGGCTTCGGCCAGCTCGGAAAACCGCTTGGAAATTGCTTTAAAAATATCCCAGTCGCTTTTGGTCTCCCAGACCGGCGGCACCGCTTCCGAGAGCGGATGGATAAAACTGTGCATATCCGTTGAATTCAGATCATTTTTCTCATACCAGGTAGCGGCCGGCAAAACAATATCGGAGTACAGGGCCGATGTATCCATGCGGAAATTCAGATCAACCACCAGGTCCATCTTCCCCTGCGGGACTTTATCATGCCAGGTGACTTCTTTTACGGAGTCCTTTGCAAAGTTGCTGTCCCCGATGTGATTTTTATGCGTCCCGAGATAGTGATCCAGAAAGTATTCATGACCTTTGGCGCTGGACATGAGGGCATTTCCCCGCCAGATGTACCAGATCCTGGGCCAGTTTTCGGCGGCATCAGGGTCCTCCACCGAAAATTTCAATTCCCGTTTTTTCAGTTGGTCCACAATGTATTTTTTAATATCTTTTTCGTCCGATGAGCCGGTAGCTTTAATGGCTTCTTTGACCAGATCCAGCGGATTTTTATTGAACTGTGGATAAAAGGGCAGCCAGCCGTTCCGGACGGCTTTGATCTGCGTATCCACGGCATGACCCCGGGCAAAACAATTTTTGTCCTTATTTTTCGGTACTGAATGATATTGGGTAAATTCTTTTTCATAACGCCACTGGTCAGTGTGGATATAATGCCAGCTGGGGGCATTCTGCAGGCGCTGACCATCGAACCAGTCTTTACCCAGAGCAACGGCTCCCCATGATTCCCCGGGAGCCAGTTTTTCCTGTCCCACATAATGTGCCAGCCCGCCGCCGTTAACACCCACACATCCGCACAGCATTAAAGCATGGATACCCGCACGATACATGAGATTTCCATGATACCAGTGATTGATCCCTGCACCGATAATGATCGTGCACTTACCGTTAGTCAGTTCGGCGGTCGTACCCCACTCGCGGGCGAATTTAATCAGATTATCTTTGGACAGTCCGGTATATTTTTCAGACCATGCCGGTGTATAGGGCAGGTCCGGGTCTTCGTAATCAACGGGGTAGTCGCCGTCCAGTCCGCGATTTACGCCATACTGCGCCATCATGATGTCATATACGGTGGTTACCAGTACCGTTTCACCCGAATCCGTCTTGAGCGCTTTGACCGGGACTCCCCGGGTGCGCGTAGTATCATTTCCGAAATCATCAAACTTCACTTGTGCAACCGAATCGTGCTGATCCAGAAAAGTCAGGGTTGGGTCAATGGGTGAATCGTCCACACTGTCCTTCAGCTCCAGGTTCCACTTGCCCTGATTGGTATCCCAGCGGTGCCCCACGGTTCCTTTCGGCATTTTCGGTGAGGAAGTAGTTGAATCCCACATGAGAAATTTCCAATCGCCATTATTTTCGGCTTTATATGAAGTCAACCGGTTGGCGCGAAGTAATTGGCCCGGTGTGTAAATTCCGTCGGTTTCGCTGATTTCCACCAGCATGGGCAAATCTGTAAATTGTTTTGAATAGTTGATAAAATAGGGAGTTTTCTTTTCATGGTGGAATTCTGTCAGCAAGACATGGTTGACGGCCATCCACCAGGCGCCATCCTGACCGGCGTTGATGGACATCCACTCATCGGCATATTTGGCCACCTGGTTGAAATCCGGTGAAAAAACCACCATTTTGGTTCCGTTATGGCGGGATTCAGCGGCAAAGTGACAGTCCGGTGTGCGGGTCATGTTCAGATTAGAACCCATCACCGCCAGCATTTTGGCATTATACCAGTCGGCGGATTCATTTACATCCGTTTGTTCGCCCCAGGTTTCGGGAGAAGCGTTCGGAAGGTCGCAATACCAGTCGTAAAAAGACAGAGAGACGCCGCCCATGAGCTGCAGCATCCGCGAACCGGCAGCATAGCTGACCATGGACATGGCCGGGATCGGTGAAAAACCGGTGATTCTGTCTGGACCATATTTCCGGATCGTGTAAATATTCGCAGCGGCAATAAGGTCCAACACGGTATCCCAGTTGGTACGGCGAAAACCACCCTTACCCCTGGCAACCTGCCACTGCTTCCGCTTGACCGGGTCTTCCACCATAGACTTCCAGGCTTCAACCGGGTCTTCGTACAATGCTCTGGCATTTGACCATAGATCAAGTAAAATTCCGCGAATATAAGGATATTTCACCCGTAACGGGCTGTACAGATACCAGGAATAGGATATCCCCCGCTGACATCCCCTGGGTTCATAGGCCGGGAGCGAACTTTCGAGTTTAGGATAGTCCAGACCCTGCATTTCCCAGGTGACGATACCGTCTTTCACATGGATATTCCAGGTGCAGCTCCCCGTGCAGTTTACTCCGTGAGTACTTCGGACAATCTTATCGTACTGCCAACGGTTTCGGTAGAATTCCTCCCATTGTCTTTGATGGGGGACCACATCGTCCCTGATCCAGCCGTTTTTTGATTTTTCAGTCATGGGATTACCCTTATTTTGTGGATTTTATAAAATATTTACCAGCCGATACCATGGGTTTTCGCACCGCCATAAACCGGCGGTTCCAAATGCCCCCGATGAGCACAAACAACAGCAGGGTCGCAAGTGCGCCGTAAAGTATGAAATTGGCTATTGAGGCCAGTGTGGGGGCACTGGCAGTTTCGGCTTCATTTTTCAAAAAGGCAGTGAGTGAGATTATTTCAGTTTCAGTCAGTGGGCGTTTTGAAAAGATGGGATTCATTGTTGGGACCGGAGGTAATTTAAGCCAGTTGGTAAGCCCTCTCACCTCACCGAGTTTTTTATAGGCGCCTGTGAGATTGTGCCCAAGTTTGCCGCCGCCAAGTCCGAACATACTGTTAATATTATGACAGGAGACACAGGGAGCGGCGCCGTTTGCCAACTTCTTTTTCCCGAGGAATAGATTTTTACCGGCAATTATATCGTCGGTAGTAAAGGTAGGAGGTACGTAGGAATCAGCGACAGCAGCACCCGAAACCGATTGTGTTTTAATGTAATCCAGCAACTGTCCGGCAAGGGTCTCATTAATGCCGGGCGCCGGTGTCATCGCAGCACCATTGGCCTCTCTCAGCAGTTTTGCGGCATAGGCATCACCCGAGGCCAGGACCCCTGCGGGATCCATGATCCATTGAACCAGCCAGGGCCGGTCTTTGCGTTCTTCAACTCCCTTCAGGTCAGGGCCAACGAGCCTGCCGCCACCGATTGTATGACAGACTTTACAATTCGCTTTAAAATACTGACCCGGATCAGTTTGTGAGAAAACGACGGATATGCCCAAGGCGGCAAGACAAAATAACCCTATCTTTAAATTCATGATGGGAACCCCTCAAAAAATGTTAGCATGTAATTCGGTTCTTCATTACTTTGGCAGTGACAACTATTGTGCCTGAAGTTTGCACGGGGCTTCAAATTCTTTGAAAAATACAGATTACTTCAATAATAATATTTGGATAAATCTATCAAAGGCTATGGCTCCGGTGACTTCTTTAAATCCTGTAAGTCCACACCGGTGCATACCGGAAAATGCTGCATATCCACTAGAATTTGAATATCCTGATATTTGATAAGGGGTTATACTGTTGCATACAAAGGTATGCAGAAGATTAAACCTGGCAGAAGAAAGTATTAAAGAAACTCAAACCGGATACTTTTCATCTGCTCCGGGGAAAGTCTATCGACAGCTGTTTGGTCCTTTTAAACTTCTATCATGATACGGTGCAAGAGACTACCTGAAATCGATTTTTTTCATGATCCGCTGGAATGCGGCCCGTGTGAGTCCGCATAGTTCGGCAGCATGGGTGATATTCCCATTGGTTTTTTCCAGGGCATTGCGCAGATACCGCTTCTGGAAGGATGCGATCGCATCCTGCTTGCCTGCCTCATAGGAGGGGAAATCACTGAAGATTTCTTTAATGGAAAGAACGCCGGTACCTATCCCCAGGTCAGAGGGCAGGATCTTCTCCCGGTTGCACATCACCAGCGCCCGCTGGATGGTGTTCTCAAGTTCTCTTACATTTCCCTTCCAGTCGTGGTTAATGAGTGATGTCATCGCAGACTGCGTCAGGCGGGGAGGTCTGGCCTCTGCACCGAATAATTCCGCCGTGAATCGGGTGATGAAATACTCGGATAGCGCCGGTATGCTGGCCTTGCGTTCATTCAGGGTTGGCAGTTTGATCTTAACAACCTGGATCCGATAGAGCAGGTCATCACGGAATTGACCCTCTGTAGCCAGGGATGTCAGATCTTTATTTGAGGCTGTGATCAGCCGGAATTCCACTTTTCGATTTTCCTGCGTACCCAGCGGCCTGACGATTTTATCTTCCAGCACTCTCAGCAATTTGCTCTGGAAATTAGGTGACATTGAAGAAATTTCATCGAGGAAAATGGTCCCGCCGCCGGCTTGTTCAAAGATGCCTTTCGAGTCCGTATGTGCGCCGGTAAAGGCCCCCTTCCGGTAGCCAAAGAGTTCGGATTCAAGCAGCGTATCGGGAATTGCCGCGCAGTTGATGGCCAGAAACTGAGCCTGGCGGACACTGCTTTTCTCGTGGATTGCCCGGGCTACAAGTTCTTTCCCGGTGCCGCTGGCGCCTTCAATTAACACGGGCACCGATGTGGGCGCAACCTGCTCAACACTTTGAAGCACCTTCAACATCAGTTGATCTTCGGCGATGATGATGGAATGCCCCCGGAATTTCTTTGACCGCTCGGCAGCATAATTACGTGAGAGGATCTGATAACCCGCTCTTTCCACAAACCGCAGGATCTCCTGATTGTCAAACGGTTTTGTGATGTAGTGAGCGGCACCGTTCTGAAGGCAGTGCACGGCCATTTCGATCGTACCAAATCCGGTGATCATAATAACCTCAACGCCGGACTGATGATGGGTAATCCAGTCCAGCAATTCTATCCCGGACATTCCCGTCATTTTAATGTCTGTAAAAACGATGTGATAAGAGTCCTGCTCTAAAAGTGATACCGCTTCTTCACCACTGGCTGCAATATCGACAGAGCAGTGCAGGGTGGATATCAGTTTTTGGAGTCCCCGGCGGACATCGGCCTGATCATCTACGACCAGAACCCGCAATGCTTCCAGACTTATTTTTAGCTGTGTTGGCCTGTTTTTCATAATCTCCTGCAATCGGGTTTTGTAATAAGTAGAATCATCTCAAAGCTCCTTTTTCCCCTGGGCTGTGATGGCCGAATTCTCCGCCCCCCTGGTATCGAAAGGGCAGGACAATCCTGAATACTGTAAAACGGGGTCTGTTCTGTAACAAAATCACCGAGCCGCCATGGGCTTCGGCAATCCGCTTTCCGGTAGATAATCCCAGGCCGGTGCCCATATCACTCCCTCGTGTGGTGAAAAAAGGATTGAAAATATCTTTCACGATGGCTGGATCGATCCCCGGTCCGGTATCTTCAACGTCAATAACTATCATCTGCCTGTCATCATCGTTGGAAGTCCGAATTCTGACCTGACCTCCAATCTCTTTCACAGCCTGAATGGCATTCAGGATAATATTGGCAAAGATCTGTTTCAACCTGCTTAAATCCCCTTCGATTTCCGCCTGTTCCGCATCCAGATACAATTTAACGGCTATATTAGCCTTTTCATGCAGCGGGACCAACAGGCGTATGGTTTGATTAATGACCTCATGGATATCCACCTTGCTGATATTCAGTGTGGGAGTTCGGGCAAAATCCAACAGATTTGTGATGATTTCACGACAGGTTTCCGTATTTCTTCGAATGACATCAACGTGTTCGGTGAATTGGGAGTCCTGGTCGAATTCATCCATCATCATCTGATTATACATGGAAATCGCTGCCAGGGGGCTGTTCATTTCGTGGGCAACCACTGCTGCCATATTTCCCAGCACTGCCAGGCGTTCCTGCCGGGCATGTTTATCGTGCATCAGCGTTCTTTCGGTTATGTCTCTGGCCACCAGTATTTTCCCCGCACCTCCGCTCATGGCCGGCAGCTTCGTGGCCAGAATTTCAAAGAAACGCTCTTCCATTTTTACTGTACAGTCCTGCATGGACGAAATATCCATCAGGCAGTTGACGCATTCTCTGGCAGTTGATTTTTCAGGGTGTTTGCATTCGAATTTTTCGAGCTGTTTATCAGGTGAATTCAAATAAGCGATCAGCGGTTCACCGGCCTGATTGTGAAGCACGATCTCACCGGCGCTGTTGAGCAGGATCAAACCGTCATTCATCGAATTCACAACCGCTTTCAAACGGTCGTGCTGAATGCGGATTACTTTTTCACGTTCGGTTAAGTCAGCGGCTGTTTTTTTCAGTACCCGCGTTCTTTCTTCCAGCGCTTCAGCCATCTGATTGAAGCTGGTGGCAAGGTCACCGATCTCATCTTCTGAATCCGTTACCACCCGGGCGGAATAATCCCCCTCTTTGATGTTAAAAGCCATCGTCTCAAGCTCACTTAGAGGCTGTATGAGAAACCGTACCGGGAAGTACATGGCAATCAGGATCAAAAGAGCGATGAGCAGTCCGACGAAAAAAAGTTTTTCTTCCAAAACAGAGATGGTTTTCAATGCACTTGAAGTTCCCAACTCAACCAGGATCGTCCAATTAACATACTTCAGGGGGAAACTGTAGCCAAACATATCCTCGCCGTCTCTGCAGATGTGTCGGCCTTCATGGGAATTTGCTCCCGGGGCGTAACCCTCAGTAGGCCGCTTCAGGTTCAGATCGATTAGCGCGACATTTTCCCGTTCATTCAATGTCCACCAGGGAATATCGAGAACACTGCCGGTCTGATCGATAAAAGAGAGATATTTTTCCACATCTGAAAATGACATGGCCTTTTGATATTGGCCTGAAATGTAATTGATAACACTGCGGAAATCCACGACACACACCAGATAGCCGATATGTTGTGTCTGATGAATATTGATCAGAGGAGTCACAATGGCAAATTGCGGCTCGTTATTCCCCGCTGCAGATTGAAACAGAGGACTGTACCACAATGTATCCTGTCCCAATCCTGCTGAAAGCATACGGCGGAGCCGGTCATCGGACGGGAACACGGATACAAGCAGATTTGAATTGTTGTCAAATACCAGAAGGTTCGAGAATTCCTCAACGATGGGCAGTTTATTGATCAGCAGGTGATTTATCAGACGCTCTTTCGTTTTTGACTCCGTTTGCGGGTCGGTTTCAAGAAGTTCCGTCTGTGTCCGGATAAAGCCGTCCGATGCGAAATCCTGTGAGCGCCGCCCCAGCAGCAGCAGATGCTGATCGAAAACAGAGGCCTGGGCCACTGTTTCACTTTTCAGACGGGTCTGGATTTCTCTGGACAGGCTGGCATGGACGGATTTAATAATGAGAAATCCACCCAGCCCAAAAGCGATTAAACTCACCATGACAAAGCTCAGCGGCAGTTTGTATTTTATGCGGAGTTTCGCCAGAGGATCTTTTTGTAACCAGTTCAACTCAATACCCTTAAAATGATAATAAGTTGTCTGGATGTGTCCGAATCATACTGTAACCGGTTTAGAAACATGAGAAATATTAAAACTTTATCGGAGTTTACCCAAAAGGAAATGCGAACACTGAAACGAAACACCGCCGGCTCATAATTTTCCCTACATCTCCATCCGGAGAAAATCCTATATTTCGGCTTTATTAATAGGATGTTATATGCCGGAAACTGTAAATATTCTCCAAATGCTTGAAACCTGGTCTGCCGGTTTTGCGGATTTTATGTGGGGCACACCCCTGCTGGTGCTGTTATTGGGCGGCGGACTGTTTTTTACGATTTATTCCCGTTTCATTCCTTTCAGATACCTGGGGCATGCCCTTCAGATTGTCAGGGGAAAATTTGATGATCCCGATGAGCCGGGACAGATCAATCATTTTCAGGCTTTGTCCAGTGCTTTGGCCAGCACGGTGGGGATGGGGAACATCAGCGGTGTGGCTGTGGCCATCCATACCGGCGGACCCGGTGCACTTTTCTGGATGTGGATAAGCGCAATTGTAGGAATGGCTACAAAATTCTTCACCTGCACACTTTCGATTATGTATCGTGGGAAGGATGATCAGGGGGAGATACAGGGCGGACCGATGTATGTTGTCATGGAAGGAATGGGTCGTCGATTCAAGCCCCTGGCTGTCCTGTTCAGTGTGGCCGGTTTATTCGGCTGTCTGACCTTATTCCAGTCAAATCAACTGACCCAGATCATTGTGGATGAAATTTTTATTCCGGGGAATATCAGTATCGGAAGCCTGTTCTGGGATAAATTTATCATTGGTGTGATTACCGCTGTTCTAGTGGCAGCGGTGATTTTCGGCGGAATACGGCGGATTGGCTATGTGGCGGCCCGCATGGTGCCTATGATGGTCACGCTCTATCTGCTGGCGGGGATTGTCGTACTCCTTAGAAATTTCTCTGATCTGCCGGGATATTTCAGTCTCATCGTCAGGGATGCCTTCACCGGTGATGCCGTCCTGGGTGGTGCCCTGGGGACGGTGATCATTACCGGAATTCGCCGGGCAGCGTTTTCCAACGAAGCGGGGATAGGGACTGAGGCTATGGCTCACGGTGCTGCAAAAACCAGTGAACCGGTTCGGGAAGGCATGGTGGCTATGATGGGTCCCCTCATCGATACTATTTTCGTATGCAGCATTACTGCCCTGGTAATTCTTTCCGCAGGCGTCTGGCAGGGGTCAGAGGCCAACGGTGTCACGCTCACGACTCAGGCATTCTCTCTGGGGCTGCCGGTAGTAGGGCGTTATATTCTGATTTTCTCGGTGTTCGTTTTCAGTCTCTCAACGATGATAGGATATTCTTATTACGGCGCTAAATGCACAAGCTTTCTCTTCGGTACCCGGTATAAAGTAACCTACCGGCAGGTTTACGTGCTTGCTATCATCCTTGGAGCCCTCGTCTCATTGGATGTCGTGATCAATTTTTTGGATGGTATGTTCGCATTGATGGCCATTCCTACCATGGTGTCTGCGTTGTTCCTGTCACCAAAAGTGATGAAGGAAACCAAAAATTATTTTCATCGTATGAAACAGTCGGGCTTAACCTAGCCTCGTTGGGAGCTCCCTGTTTAAGTATTGATGTTCCCTAAAATGATCAGAGCCGGATTGTAGGCAAGACCGGAAGGTGTTTAGTTTTTAGCGAGGTAAGAAATTCTGTCCCGGATTTTGGCCGCGACTTCGTAATTTTCTTCTTCAATGGCAATCTGTAAGATATTCTGAAGGTTCTTCAGGGTTTCTTCCACTGCAGAATCGTCAGCCGGTGTGTCTATCGGTTCATGAGCTTTAGATTTGGTTTCAGTAATACCATTTAACAGAGTTTCGCTGGCGAAGATGGGAGCATTCATCCGCAGGCCTACCGCAATGGCGTCACTGGGACGGGAATCAATGGTGATTTCCCCATCCTGTTCATGTTGAAGGACGATTTTCGCGAAATAGGTTCCTTTGGAAAGGTGGGTGATTAAAACCCGCGTAACATCTGAATCCAGGGCCGTGATCACATCCACAAGCAAATCATGTGTGAGGGGGCGCGGCATCTCGACACCCTCAAAAGCCAGGGCAATTGCCTGAGCCTCCGTGGCACCGACAATTATGGGCAGGATGCGTTCACTGCCGATGTCTTTGAGTGTTATGGCATAACCGCGGTCAGGGTTGTTGTAGGAGATTCTTATGACTTCAACTTCTAACATGACGACTGATGAAATTTATTTTGAAATACGAATAGAAACAAAGCGTTCAATTTGACATCTTTTTCTTCAACAACATGATCCTGTTCACAGGTGTGGGATCCGTTTCATTCAGCAGTGCGGTGTAATAACTTATCCAGTCAACAAGATGGATCAATTTCAGAAGGCGCTCCAGGGGAGTGGTACCTTCAGTCTGAAGGGTGATCTCGCAGGCAGTTTTATCCTTCAAAAGGCCGCTGGTGATCTCTCTGCGTTTTGAGACCCGCGGGTGATCATCCTGATCTGCCAGCCAGACGAGCGACAGATTTTTCAGCAGTTCTGCATTGCAGGTCCAGCCCTCGATCTCATTGTGGTTCTGTTCGGGGAGGACAAAGTGCCAGGCCAGCATTTTTGAATTTTCCGCCAGCTGTCCCCGGAAGCGCAGCGCCGCCACTTCCGAAAAACCTGCAGTACCGTATATCACTGGTATGGTCCGGTGGATTTTTTCTGCGATCTGCTGGGCAAAATTCCCCTCGCTTTCAATTTGCAGTTCAGCGGCATTCTGCTTCACCTTTTCTGCAGCGTTATCAAGCTCGTACCGTATTTTGCCGGCAATGAAACCGGAACGTATAAGTATGCCGGTTAAAGCTGCGAGCGAATATCCCAGGGCGGCCCGGGGCTGCAGTCCGGCCGGGACTTTGATGAGGTCGTACCCTTTTTTCTCTGCCAGATCACTGATTTTTCCTCCCGTCGAAAGTACTGTGATATGAGCTCCGCTTTTTTCTGCGGCGGAGAAGGCGGACAAGGTCTCTTCGGTATTGCCTGAATACGAGGATGCGATCACGAATGTGGACGCATCGACCCAGGCTGGGATCACATAGGACCGGTTCACCAGGATTGGAAGTCTGCATTGGGATCCCACAAGGGTTCTAAGCAGGTCCCCCCCTATGGCAGAGCCGCCCATCCCCAGAATCAAAATGGTTGAATATTGCCTGGGTGCGATTTCAATTTTCCAGGTATCGACCTGGTTCAGTATCAGTCTGATCTGGTCCGGGAAACCGGCAATGGCAGCATGCATATCGCTGCCGTCATATTTTGATTTTAACCTGGGAAAATTTGTCAAAGATCTATTTCCTTCTGTTAGTGATGATGTCACTGAAATATCTCAATTCAGTGGTGTCAATCGGAATTTTCGTAAGTAATTCATTCGCCTGTCGAATTGTCATGGAGATAAAATCCTGGGTATTGCCGGTGATGCCGGATGTGTTCAACAGGTTGCGAAGGAGGTACAACCCGGCTGAATAGTCCTCTTTGGCAAGTGTTATGGCCTGGTGTGTTTCCACCGGCAGTCGTTCCATTGCCTGGATCAGGATATATGTTTTCTTTTCCAGGATGAGATCACTTTTAAGAGATTTTCCCATATTGGAGGCTTCTGAATAGACCTCAAGCAAATCATCCTGAACCTGAAAAGCCCTGCCGATCAGACGTGCATAATCCCTCAGTGCCACCTGAATATCCCGCGGGGCATCCGCCGAGATAGCTCCCAGTTCCGCTGCCAAACCCACCAGGTGGCCCGTTTTCAGGTCAATCATCTCGATATAATCATTGAGCGAGACGGAAGCCAGCGTCTCAAACTCTTTATCAAGAGCCTGTCCCTCGCAGACTCTGAGCAAGCCCTCGGTGAAACTGTCCAGCAGTTGGCGCGTGCGGTTTTCACACTTCAGGATCAGTTTCAAAGCCAGTGAAACCATGGCATCACCGGTGAGAATAGCACTGCCAAGATCCCATTTTTCGTGGACTGTTTTCTGGCCGTGGCGCAGCGCGTCGTCGTCCATGATATCATCATGCACCAGTGTAAAATTATGCAGCACTTCAACGGCAATGGCGGCGGGTAACCCCCGGTGATAATCTCCGCAACAGGCATCGGCACAGATGAGGGTAAGGATGGGCCTAAGACGTTTTCCCCCTCCTGTAAGCACATAATGGATAGGTTCGGTGAGGGAAACCGGGCCGGAGGGATAGATCCCGGCGATGGCAGAATTGATCAGATCCCTGAATTTTTCGTGCCGGCTATTTTCCATCAATCGTAATTGTGCCGAAATCGCTTAATTTGGAAAGTACCAGCTCTTTGATTTCTTCCATCCGCTCGGGTGTTTGAGCCTCAAAACGGCAGACGATTACCGGCTGGGTATTTGAGGCTCTCACGAGTCCCCAACCGTCGCCGAATTTAATCCGAACGCCATCGACTGTGATGCAGTCAAAATTTTCGCTGAAATATTCCTCCGCCTGCCGGGCGATCCTGAATTTTTCCTCATCACTCGGGCAGTCCATCCGCAATTCAGGAGTGGAGTAGTAAACCGGGATTTCCCGGACCATCTCAGATAGTGGTGTATCAGTCTGAGATAATTTCTGGGCCATTCGGAGGGAAACATATACGGCGTCATCAAACCCGTAAAAATCATCCGCAAAAAACAGATGGCCGCTCATTTCACCGGCAAACTTGACATGTTCTTCTTTCATTTTATCTTTGATGAGGGAGTGGCCGGTTTTCCACATGATGGGACGACCGCCGTACTTGAGGATCATGTCCTCCAGAGCCTGACTGCATTTCACGTCGAAGACAACTGCGTCGTCAGGTTCAATGATCTCTGGAAGAAACAGCGCCATCATATTATCGGCTCGGATAATACCACCTTTATTATCTATTATCACGACCCTGTCGGCATCTCCGTCATAGGCAGCACCAAAATCGTACTGACCGGTTTTCATCAGTTCCACGATATCGGTCAGGTTTGCATCCACTGTGGGATCGGGGTGATGGTTCGGGAAAGCAGCATCGACCTCACAGTAAAGTTCGGTCACATTCATGCCCAGTTCTTTAAAGACGCGCGGGGCAGTGAGGCAGCCGGTGGCGTTGCCGCAATCGAGGACTACATTCAGGGGACGTTTGATCCTGATCTTATGCCGCAGCATACTCAGATAGTCTTCCAGGATAGGCAGTTCTTCTATCGTCCCCCGGCCTGTTTCAAAATCTCTTTTTTCGATGAGTTTCCGCAATTCCTGAATTTGATCACCATAAAAGGCTCTCGTCTTGTAGGAGAGTTTAAACCCGTTGAATTCAGGTGGATTGTGACTTCCGGTAATCTGAACGGCCCCGGCAATTTCCAGGTGATACATGCTGAAATAATTGGCCGGTGTGGGAATGATGCCCATGTCGAGTACATGCACGCCCGTTTCCATGAGACCCTTACCGAATAGTTTTTTTAAGTCCGGCGACGTATCGCGGATGTCCCCGCTAAGAGCGACCATTGAACCGCCTTCCCGTATGATGAAGGTCCCAAAGGCCCGGCCTAAATCCAGGACGACGTCGTCCGTGAAGTCCTCTTTGACAATTCCCCGGATATCATATTTTCTGAAGATATATGTGTTCATAATGGACACCCATTCCTTTTTTTCTGATCATTTTATCTCTTACCAACTCCGCCGTAAGGGTCTTTTACCTCATACACGTCCGATCAAACAGGGTATACTTTGCCCAGCACGGTCTCATGGCGGGCACCAGTGACGCCAATCATATTTGCAGGCAGACGCTTCAGTCTTGCCACTGCAAGCACTGCGATGAGGAGGGCTTCTTTCAAATCTCCATCTGGACCCGCATCGCCGGAATGAAGGATTTCCTCAATGGTAAGGGCATCCTTCAGCTCCTGCAGCAGGATCGGATGCCGCACTCCGCCACCCGCTAAGACCAATCTGGAATTATCCCCGGGAAATTTAAGGTGGTTTGTGATGTTCGCTGAAATGCTTTTCGCAGTGAACGCGACGAATGTCCGCATGAAATTTTTCCGGGGAATATCCGGAAACAACTTCAGTAATTTCTGTAAATATGCAGGGCCGAACTCATGCCGGCCGGTGGATTTTGGAGGTTTTTTAACCACGAAAGGATGATGCATCAACCCTGAGAGCAGTTTTTCGTCAGTGGTTCCGTTGACTGAAAACATGCCGTTTTGGTCGCAATCAGTCCCATAGAAATATTTGGCTGCTTCATCGATCAATGCCATACCGGGACCTGTGTCAAAGCCAGAGACATCACGGCGCCGGCTGTGGGGCGGTATATGGGTGAGATTGGCGATTCCACCTATGTTCAGGGTGAGGGTGTGCTGAGATAAATTATGGTAGAGCAGCCAGTCCAGAAAAGGAACCAGAGGAGCGCCATTGCCGCCGGCCATGATGTCTGCTGTACGGAAGTCATAAACTACGGGAACTTCAAGCAATTCGGCTAAAGGTTTTACATCTCCGATCTGCAAAGTGGATACGCCGTCCTCATGGGCAACCGTCTGCCCGTGAGAACCTGCCAGGTCGATTTTCCGGCCTTGCAGAAAGCGCTTCACAGAAGCTGCAAAAACAGCCCCCAACCGGTGATGGGCAGCCTCAATCTGTTGATGATCTCCCTTTAGGGCCTGTCGGATCAGCTTGCGGGTTTCATCCGAATAGGGATATGTTCTGAAATCCAACACCTCATAGGCAAACTCATAATCAGTGGAAAGGCGGATCCTGCACAGCAGACAATCCAGTCCGTCCATGGAAGTACCTGACATGAGCCCCAGGGCTGTGAGGGAGGATTGGTTAACAGACGGTGGGGAGGAGGACATACCGGTGCGATGAGCCTCTCAACCGATGACCTTGCGCAAAGAACCACCGCATTGCTCGAGTGAGGTTTTAGCAGATGCGTAATCCTGTGAGCAGCAGGCCATGACGATCGCTGTTTTGACTTCACCTTTGGCTGAAATTAACAGTTCCCGGGCGGATTCATAATCCAAAGGTACAAATTCACGGATGATCCTCGTTCCCCGGTCCCACAATTTTTGATTGAGCGCCTTCAAATCAACCATGAGATTGCCGTAGGTCTTGTTGAGTTTGATCATCGTGGTTGTACTGATCATGTTCAAAACCAGTTTGGTTGCCGTACCGGCTTTCATGCGGGTGGAACCGGTGATAATCTCAGGACCGACAATGACCGGTATAAGGACATCAATATACGCCGGTTTTGCCATTTCATTGCAGATCAGCAAGCCCGTTGAAGCGCCCATTTCGGCAGCTCTTTCCAGTGCCGCCAGCACATAAGGGGTCGCAGAACTGGTGGATATTCCAAGCACTACATCCTGAGGAGTCACCGCCGCCTTTTCCACGGAAGCCTTCCCCTCTGCCAGGCTGTCTTCTGCATTTTCAACCGACTGCACCAGGGCTTTTTCGCCGCCGGCAATGATTCCCTGAACCAGTGTCGGCTCAACGGAAAACGTCGGCGGGCACTCGGCTGCATCCAGAACGCCCAACCGGCCGCTCGTGCCGGAACCCACATAAAAAAGCCGGCCATCGCTGCTAAGCGCCTTCACGGTTAAGCGGACAAAATCTTCGATTCGTGGAATGGCTCCTTCCACTGCCCCGGCCACTGTTGCATCTTCCGCATTGATCAGTTCGAGAATGTCACGAATGGACTTTGAATCAATGTCTGCGGATTTTTTATTTCGTCTCTCAGTGATTTTTTCCACCAAAGGCATAACTGTTTCCTTTGATTGTTTTTATACTTACTGGTAATTTTTCTTCCATCTTATGAAATTAATTTTCACAATATGCTCGCCTTAAACTTAGCCCTGATCGGTCTTATATTTTCAGCTATCTTTTCCAGCTCTGAGATTGCCCTGATCACGGCGAATAAGCTCCAGTTCAAAGTCTGGATCAAGCAGAACCGTACAGGAGCCTCTTCGGGATATTCCATCTTAAAGGCCAGGGAAGAATACCTGGCGACAATTCTGTTTGGAACCAATCTCTCAAATATATTGGCCACCTCTTTCGCCACGGTTTATCTGCAGGATTATTTTTCCTATCCGGTGCTGCTGGTTATGATCACGGCAACCATTCTGCTGTTTGGGGAGATCCTCCCGAAAACGATCATCCGGGAGCATGCGAATTCAGGACTAAAAATTCTGGCACCCATTCTGATTGCCACCCGGTATCTTTTCTACCCGGTAATTTTTTTGCTCTATAAAGCCGGCTGGATTTCATACTCCAAAACCATTTCAAGTGCTGAAGAACTGGCGGAGGAAAGAGATGACCTGCAGCATGTTTACGAACAGATCAGCGATCCTGAAACCATGGAACGGGAGCAGCAGGAAATGATCTCCAACGTGTTTGAATTCGGAGAAGCCGTCGTCTCGGATGCCATGACACCCAGAACGGATATTTCCGCCGTCTCCATCAACAATTCTCTGGAGGAAGCCCTGCAGATCTTCATTGATTCGGGGCATTCAAAATTACCGGTTTTCGATAGTGATTTTGATGACATTATCGGTGCCATTCATGTCTATGATATGTTTAATAATCCGGAAAACATTGCCGATATTCTAAAGCCCATTCTGCACATCCCCTTTTCAAAACCGGTGACGGATACCCTTTCGGAATTTCAGACTGCCCACCACGCCATGGCCATCGTACTGGATGAACATGGCGGAACAGCCGGCCTGGTAACCGCAGAAGATCTGTTTGAGGAGCTCTTCGGTGAATTTGAAGATGAGTTTGATGCGGACGAACACAAGGCTGAAATGATGCCAGACGGCTCCATCATCGCCAGCGCTGCCTTGAATTGGGATGTTTTCAATGAGAAATTCGGCCCGCTTATCCCTGAAGGGGACTATGAAACACTGGGAGGCTATATTATGGAAGAGATCGGACGTATTCCTTACCGTGGAGAACATCTCTACCTGCCCATCGGAAAAGTCATCATCAAGAAGGCCTCTGCCCGAACCATCGAACAGGTACAGATCTATCCCAGCCTTAAAAGCTGATTTCCATCCCTGTTTCACTCGAGGGTCCTGTACCGGAAGGCGATAAATTTTTTCGGGAAATTTTACAGAGAATTGTGAGAACATTACCGGACCACCCCATTAAATTACCTATCTAAATTAAGAGAAAATTTAAGTTGACCATCTCCCGGTATATTGCTTTCAGACATCTGCGGTCCAAACATACTTTTGGCTTCATTTCTTTTACGACGTTATTAAGCATAATCGGACTCATGCTGGGCGTTGCTTCTTTAAATATTATCTCCTCTTTTTCATCAGGATTCTCGGACCGGATCCAGAAAAAACTCTCTGATATTGACGGTCATATCCGTATTAAGAAGTATGCTCACAGTCAGGATCCTGCCCTGTCCTGGCAGGAATATGTGACGATACAGGATTCACTGCAAACTCTCCCGGAAATTGAAACAGCTATTCCATACATTGAAAAAAGGGCAATGGTGCGGAAAAAAAATTCGACTGAGGGTATTCTCCTGTATGGTGTTCCGGATTCATCTCTCATCCCTGTTTTCCATCTGGATGAATTTATCAGTGCAGGGTCGCTGGAATTTACGGCGGGGGATCAACTGATCCTGGGAAGCCGCCTTGCTGAAGAGCTGGGTCTGCAGATCAACAGTAGCGTCATTATCTTTGATCTGGAGAAGACGGTTTTTGAAAATTCATTGTCAGCAAGGAGATTCATCGTAACCGGGATCATTAAGACGGGGTTCTCCGAATATGACAAGATCATCGCTTTCATACCCCTGCGTTCAGCTCAGGAATTTTTTATTCCAGATAATGGTGTGACGGGGATCATTGCCAATTTTCAGCATCCCGACCGAATCGCTGAGATCGACGAACAAATACTGGGGAAAATCGGCAGCTATCCCTACATCACCTCCACCTGGCTCGAACGACATGCGACGCTCTTTAACTGGCTGAATATCTATGACCTGCCCATAAAACTGGTCATGATCTTTATTACCCTGGTGGCAATTTTTAATATCTCTTCAACTCTGTGGATGATCATCAGTGAGAAAACGAGGGACATTGGAATCCTGAAAACCATAGGCTTCAGTTCCGGACATATCAGAAATATCTTTTTAACGGAAGGTTTTGTGATAGGCCTGGCAGGTGCTTCATTAGGCCTGGCTGGCAGTGTTATTTTCCTGGCCCTGCAGGTTAAGTACAAATTTATTTCGCTGTCTTCCGATGTCTATTTTCTGGAATACCTGCCGGTTCACTGGTCCGTTGAAAATATTGCACTATACCCGGCAGTGGCGTTATTCCTGTCTCTGGCAGCGTCCTATATTCCCTGTCTGAAGGCAAAAAACATACAACCCTCAGAGGCAGTGAGGTACGAATGAATTTCTGGAAGTTTATCTGGAAGTTCACAACCCGGAAAGGAATCTCATCCCGCACAAGCTGGTCTGTGTTCCTGCCGGTGGGCGGTGTGTTCCTCGGGACCCTGGTGGTGACCCTCACTTTTGCCATCATGGACGGCATGGAGAGTGATATCTACGGAAAGCTAAGAGATTTCTCCTCGGCTGCTGTCATCGACCTTGGAAACTCCACAACCGGTGAACAGGCCGAATTAGCGAATTTTCTCACAGAAAATCAAATTACTTTTTACCGGGCAATTGACCGTAACGGAGTCCTGGTGAAAGATGACCTGTTCCGACTGGTTCAAATCAGAGCCGTGGATGATTTCCCCAATTATGTGATGTCCCATTTGAAAATTGCTGCTGTTGATACAATGGCAGACGTGATAATTCTCGGCAGTGGTCTTGCAGACCGGTTAGGGGCCTCCCGGGCCTCCGGTTTGGATCTGGTGTCACCTCTCGATATCAGCCTAACTACTGGAATCCCGCCGAGAAAAAAATTATATATCGCTGATATTTTTGAATCCGGTTTAGTGGATTTTGATCTTAATTCCGCTGTGATTCCCTTACAGACAGGCCGAGCGGTTTTCCATCACAGCAGCAGTGAAAAATTTCTGCTGGATACTGAGTTCACACAAGATGTGGCAGAACAGTTCCACTCGGATTTCGGCACATTTCAGTATTCTACCTGGGAGGATGAATACAGCGAATTATTATCAGCGATGCGTCTTGAGAAAATTGCTTATTCGATCTTTGGATTTATGATTGTTTTCATTTCAGGTTTTAATCTCCTCAGTGTCATGAGTATGTCGGTCATGCGCAAGATTGCCCGCATTGGAATTTTGAAGACTCTGGGATTTACCCGGCAAAGGATCGCATGGATCTTTTTTACCCAAGCCCTCATCACCGGATTGTGCGGTGCCCTGCTGGGAACATTATCTGCGTGGGCTGCCGTCCAGGCGGAACGACATTTTCATCTGCTTAAATCTTTTATGTCAACCTTTCCGCTGGCAGAATTTCCCCTGATCCTTCAGCCGGGAAAGATCCTGCTGGTGATCGGCATTTCGCTGATACTCACGATCGTTGCAGGGATTTACCCGGCTCGTAAAGCCGCAAGCCTTCACCCGGTAAAAGCCATTGATTATGTTCGTTGACTCACGGATTGATTGCCGGGAAAGAGACAGAATGAAACAAATCCGTTTCCACGATCGTATTAACCGGACAAATCCATCATGATCCTCAAAGCAACAGATATCCGTAAAACCTACAGGACCCGGGCTGAGAAAATTCAGGTCTTAAACGGGGTTAATCTGGAAATTTCCCCCGGTGAAATTGTAGTTGTCATGGGGCCCAGCGGCGCCGGAAAATCGACCCTGCTCCATATCCTGGGACTGATCGACAATTGTGACAGCGGCTCCATTGAATTCGAAGGCCATGTCGTGAATATGACCCAGGACCTGTCCTCCATTCGTGCCCGAAAACTGGGATTTGTATTTCAATATCATCATCTGCTGCCTGAATTTACCGTGCTTGAAAATCTCCTCATTCCGCAGACACTCATTGGCACAAAACCCGCAGACGCAAAGTCACGCGGTTTGGACCTGCTGAACTTCATGGGGCTCGAAAACAGGGCGGAACATTACCCTTCACAAATATCCGGTGGTGAAAAACAGAGGGTTGCTTTACTGCGGGCGCTCGTTAACTCTCCCCGGCTCGTGCTGGCGGACGAACCCACCGGTAATCTGGATCTTGGTAACAGCGTTCTCCTGCTGAAGCTGATCACGAATTTGCGGGATGAGTTCAATCAGTCGTTTTTAATTGCCACCCATGACAGGACAGTGGCGGATGTTGCCGATAGGGTTTTATCGCTTGATTGTGGTAAATTAAGTTAAGGATAAGCGAAGGAATTGATGAAAAGTAACTATTCAAAGAAAATTCAGATCATCCTGAAATTCGCCAAAGACGAAGCCATTCGTTACGGCCAGAGTTTCATTGGTTCAGAACACCTGCTGTTAGGGATCATCAAAAGCGGCCCGGGTAAAGCATCAGATTTGCTGACTTCGGTTGGCGTAAATCTGACGGACCTGCGCAGGATGATAGATGCCAAAGCCAAACCAATGGGCGACACCATCACACTGGGTCATTTGCCCTTAACACGCAGGGCTGAAAGAATTTTACGAAATACGGTCACGGAAGCCGAAATGATGGGAAATGATCTCGTTGATGATATCCACCTGCTGTTGGCAATCGCCAGGGAAACGGATGGAATCATTGCCGAGATTCTGGAATCTTTTTCACTGGATTACGAATTGCTGTTAAGTTATGTGAAAAGTTCATCCCAGCCCTCGGGTCAGTCTGCAAAAAAACAAAAATCTGCCACGCCCACGCTGGATATGTTCAGCAGAGATATCTCTAAATTAGCCTCAACAGGAAAACTGGATCCCGTCATCGGCAGGACGGCAGAAATAGAAAGAGTAGCCCAAATCCTTTCCCGGCGTAAGAAAAATAATCCAGTGTTGATCGGGGAACCGGGTGTGGGCAAAACGGCCATAGTGGAGGGGTTGGCGCTGAGAATTCTGAACAAGTCCGTTCCCCGAATCCTCTGGTCACAGAAAGTGAAGGCGCTGGATCTTGCCGGCCTTATTGCCGGTACAAAATATCGCGGACAGTTTGAAGAGAGAATGCAATCTTTGATGAAAGAACTGGAATCCGCAAAAGACGTTATCATTTTTATTGATGAATTGCATACGTTGGTAGGTGCGGGCAGCGCCTCAGGCTCTCTGGATGCTGCCAATCTGCTCAAACCCGCTCTCGCCAGAGGAGAAGTTCAGGTCATTGGCGCCACTACGCTGGACGAGTACCGGCGGCATGTTGAAAAAGACGGCGCTCTTGAAAGAAGATTTCAAAAAATAATTGTAAATCCCCCCTCGATCGAGGCCTCCATAAAAATTCTCACCGGCCTTAAAGCCAAATATGAAGCTCATCATCAGATCCTGTATTCCGATGATGCTATCACTGCCTGTGTGGAACTCAGTGACCGTTACATCAGTGATAAATTTCTGCCGGATAAAGCCATCGATGTAATGGACGAAGTTGGCTCGAGAGTACACATCAACAATATCTTCGTGCCCGATTTTATTGTAAAAATCGAAAAGCAACTTCAGAAAATCCGTGGTGAAAAGGATCAGGTCATCAGCCACCAGCAATTTGAGAAAGCAGCTGAATTAAGAGATAGGGAACGAAAGCTCCTGGAAAAACAAAAAGAACTGCAAACCCGCTGGAATGAAGAACGCGGGGACAACCAGCCTGTCGTTTCCCCCGAAGATGTGGCCGGTGTGGTCTCGATGATCACGGGCATTCCCCTGAATAAACTGGAAGAGAGCGAAAACGAACGGCTGCTGAGCATGGACCACGAACTTAAAAAGTGGATTATCGGACAGGGTGAGGCCATCAGCCGGTTGACAAAGTCCATCCGCAGGGCCAGAACCGGATTTAATAATCCCAAGCGTCCCATCGGGTCCTTTCTGTTTCTCGGCCCCACGGGCGTCGGGAAGACTGAGCTGGCCAAAGTTCTCGCCCGTTATTTGTTCGACAATGAGGATTCCCTCGTTCGAATCGATATGTCAGAATACATGGAACGCTATAATGTGTCTCGTTTGGTGGGTGCCCCACCCGGGTACGTAGGATATGAAGAGGGAGGACAATTAACGGAGCGTGTTCGACGTCATCCTTATTCCGTCGTATTATTTGACGAAATTGAAAAGGCGCACCGTGATGTGTACAATATACTGCTGCAGGTTCTGGATGAGGGTCAGCTTACCGATAGTTACGGCAGAAAAATTGATTTCAGAAATACGATTATCATCCTGACGACCAATCTGGGGACGAAGAGTTTCAGTCCGACATCTTTTGGTTTTGAGAACGACCAGGAAAATTCCGAACGCAAGAAATTGAACGAAGACATTATGGCCGAAGTCAAACTTAAGTTCAAACCCGAATTTTTAAACCGCCTGGATGACATCATCCTTTTCAGCCAGCTTAGCAAAGAAGATCTTTTCGGGATCGTGGATTTGCAGCTTGCGGATATTCGGGCAAATCTGAAATCCCGCAATATCAAATTTCGGATTGCCAAAAGTGCCCGGGAGTTGCTCATTGCCGAAGGGAATCATAAAGAATGGGGTGCACGACCTCTGCGCAGGGTCATCCAGAACCGGATCGAAAATGCAATCTCTGAAAAATTCCTGGGTGGTGAGTTTATAGACTCCGGAACCATCACCGTCAAAGCCGTGCGGGGCGAAATCATCATTACACAGACAACCCGGCCGGAACAGAAACCCGCGGAGAATCTCCTCAACCCCTGATACCGCTCTGTCAATTTCGAGCATATTTTTATTCTCACTGACAAAAAGGCTTAATCCTTTCTCCGGCATTATTATTGATGACCGTCACGTCAACTGAATAAAAAAATTTGTTAATAATTGGAGAAGAAATGGGCAAAATCATTGGCATAGATCTTGGGACAACGAATTCCTGTGTTTCTGTAATGGAGGGCGGAAGCCCCACCGTTATCACAAACAGTGAAGGTGGACGGACAACACCATCTGTAGTTGCTTTCACAAAAGACGGTGACAGATTGGTGGGACAACCTGCCAAAAGACAGGCGGTAACCAATCCGGAAAACACCGTATTTTCAACCAAGCGGTTTGTGGGGCGTCTTTTTAAAGAAGTCGGCACCGAAATAAACGAAATGCCTTACCAGATCATCGAAGGGAAAAACGGTGGCGTCAAAATTAAGGTCGCCGGCAAAACCTATGATCCACCGGAGATCAGTGCCATGGTACTGCAGAAATTAAAGCAGACCGCTGAGGAATATCTGGGTGAAAAAGTCACCGACGCAGTTATCACGGTTCCGGCCTATTTTAACGACAGTCAGAGACAAGCCACTAAAGATGCCGGTAAAATTGCCGGGCTGAACGTGCGCAGGATCATCAACGAACCAACGGCAGCTGCTCTGGCTTACGGACTGGAGAAGCAGAAGGATGAAAAAATTGCGGTATTCGACCTCGGTGGCGGTACATTTGATATCTCGATTCTCGAACTGGGCGAGGGCGTGTTCGAGGTCAAATCCACTAATGGCGATACGCACCTTGGGGGTGACGATTTTGACCAGGCTCTTGTAACCTGGCTCGCTGATGAATTTAAAAAATCCGACGGGATTGATCTTCGGTCAGATCCCATGGCGCTACAGCGACTGCGTGAAGCGGCAGAAAAAGCCAAATGCGAATTATCCTCGAATAAGCAGACCGATGTAAACCTGCCTTTCATTACCGCGGACGCCAGCGGTCCGAAGCATCTGAACATTGCACTGACCCGTGCAAAATTTGAAGGCTTGATCGCATCACTGCTGGACCGGACAAAAAAGCCCTGTCTGAAAGCGCTGAAGGATGCGGGACTGAAACCCGACGATATCAATGAAGTCATACTGGTCGGAGGTTCCACAAGAATTCCAAAAGTTCAGGAAATCGTAAAAGAGATATTTAATAAAACTCCCAATAAAGGAGTTAACCCTGATGAGGTTGTATCCATCGGTGCAGCCATTCAGGGTGGTGTTCTCGCCGGAGAAGTTGATGATATTTTACTGTTAGATGTGACACCACTGTCACTTGGCATAGAGACGCTTGGGGGGGTTTTCACACGATTGATCGATGCGAACACGACCATCCCGACCAAGAAAAGCCAGGTTTTTTCCACAGCTGCAGACAATCAACCCTCTGTCGAGGTACATGTGCTTCAGGGTGAAAGACAAATGGCCATAGATAATAAATCCCTGGGACGTTTCCATCTTGACGGTATTCCTCCGGCACCCCGGGGGGTTCCGCAAATCGAAGTGACGTTTGATATCGATGCCAATGGGATTCTGAATGTTTCCGCCAAAGACAAGGCTACCGGAAAAGAGCAGAACATTCGTATCGAAGCCTCCAGCGGTCTTACCGAGGCAGAAATCGAAAAGATGAAACGGGATGCTGAAGAACATTCGAAGGAAGACTCAGCAAAACGGGACGCCGTCGAAACCCATAACCAGGCGGATCAGCTGATCTATCAAACTGAAAAACAGATCTCCGATCTGGGAGATAAACTGTCTGGTGATGATAAAAAGACACTGGAAGCAGCCATCGAAAAAATCAGAGAAGCTAACAAAGGAACTGATACCGATGCCATCAGGGCTGCCATGGAGGAATTGAACAAGGCCTGGAGCAAGATTTCCGAATCGCTTTATCAGCAGGCCCAGCAGCAGGGAGGTGATACCAAAACGGAAACAGACAAGTCTGCAAAATCAGAAACCAGTGGCGACAGCAACGTGGAAGATGCTGATTTCGAGGTAGTGGACGAAAAATAACCGGTTTTGATTTTCACGCATTTTGCTTAGAACGGACAGTTATTGCTGTCCGTTCTTTTTTTCAGAATCTAAACCGCTGTAATTTCGTACAACTGTAATGTCACAAAAACGGATAAGAAAATGGTTTGCCGGGATATCACTCTCAATAATTGCTGTTATTGCAGGAACCATTCTCTTATTTTTACTGAAACCTTCCCTGTTCATCAGAGACCTCGAAAAAAAGGCCACTGCTCTGTTTCCCCGGTCCTCAAAGCTCACTATAACAATCGAATCCTTCAGCGGGAATTTCCTTAAGGGTTTCCATTTCAACGAGATCGAATTACACAAAGAATCGGAACTTATTGGATATGCAGGGGAAAGTACCGCCAATATAAGCCTTAGAGATCTGCTGTTCGGGAGGATCTACTTCAACAAACTGACTCTAACGGACTGCGGTATTAATCTTGACTCGCTGGTAATCATAAAATTCAACTCGCTCAAGAAAAATTCTTCAAATGAGCGATTTCCCTTTGCGGTCAACCGGCTGGAAATTGATCGGGCCACCCTCCGCTACCGCGGGACGGATCTGCAGTTGAACCTTACAGGGAGTCTCACGACAGCCTATGGTCCCACCCTTACAATTGAAACGGCCGATCTTCAAACAGAGGGACTTGATGACCCGGTTTTTCTGGATGGGTCGATTCTCACCCTGCGCGGGAAAAATCTGGAGATCAACCCGTTTAATGTGTACACCCGTTATCGTGGGAAGTCCCTCATTGCCCGGACCATGGTCAGATTTATCAATAATGACTCCGGACGGGTGGAAGTGCGATTCGGCGGGGACACAAAATACGGGGAATTCAAAATCAAAAATATGAATGGCCAGGGGCATATAGCAGAAAATGTTCTCACGATTGATACCAGCTATTGTGAATATGAAACCGGCAGTCTGAGGTCCTCCGGCCGGTTTGACCTGAAAACCAGAAACTGGGATATCTCCAGCAGGATTGACAGTGTAACCATCGCCGGAGATTCCCTCTACACAAATTTCGGTGGAGATGTTACACTGATCGGCAGGGATCTGCTGAAGTCTCTGCAAGCCACAGTAAATCTACAGAAAGTTACGGTAAACGAATTCGGTTTCAGCACTATCCGCGGTACCCTGGCCTGGAGTGACGGTAAACTGGTAAATGTCGATACACTAGCTTTTTCCGGTACGGACTATTCCGGAATTATTTCCGATCTCGAGGTGACCTCGCAGCGGGATATGGTGATTACCGGGAAATTAGAGGTCGCCGGCCTCACGCTGAGTACCCTGACGGAGAAATTACCCGAGGTCACCACTACCGGCGAAGGAGAGTTCCACTTTGAAAGTTCCGGTTTAAAGAAAAAATTCCGGGCGTTACTCCGGGCAGAGTCCATGAGTTACGGCAAGTTGACCACCGGCAAAGTGATTTGTGATATTGATTATAATTCACCGGAGAAGAAAATCTCCGACACCAACATCAGCGGTGTCATAGGGGATCTGTCACTGGTGAAAAAGAGATTTGATAAAGTGCTGTTTATCGTCTCTGCCAAAAACGGACGCATTGATGTAGAAAATATCAAGGCTCATAATTCAGAAGGGGATGTCCTCACTTTCTCCGGCAGTATCTATGATTCGCTGCGCGTCGTGGAGGTAGATTCTCTTTACGGCGTTTTGAACACCCTGGATTTTCGAGCTGATAAGTTCACCCTTCAAAAAAATGGTGATGTTTACACCCTGGGGAATACCATTCTGAATATCGGAGAGGGTACTATAGGGCTGTCAGGCGAATTTAAAAATTTGCTGAATTATCAGTTTCTAACTGATGTAAATGATCTGGATATTCAATTAATGAACGATTTCTTCCGGTTCAACCAACTTTTTCAGGGAACCGCAAACGGCAGTTTTCAAATCAGCCGCTCGGGAGGTCCTCCCAGAGTTTTTTCCGATGTCTCCATCTCAAGCGGGAAACTCGACAATCTTGACTTTAACAAACTGGCAGGGCAGTTTTCATTTCTGAATAACCGACTCCTCATCAGTGACCTGTCACTCGATTCCCACGAAGGGCAATTGTCAATAGCCGGAATTATTAACTTCTCTTTCGAACCGGGGCGCAGCCTGGTGTCAGCCGTCGATTCCCTGGGCGTCATTTGTAAACTGGATAATTTTGAACTGGACACATTTCACCGTTATTTCCGCTGGGGTTTGGACACTAGAGGAATGATCAGCGGAGACCTGTCTATCAGCGGCAGACCTGACAGCCCCAAAATGCTGGGAAATTTCACTATCGATCAGCCCGTTTTTGACCGGATCAAAGGTAAATCGGTCACCGGGACTTTTGTTTACGAGAATCAAAAAGCCTATTTCAAATCAGTAAAAGCGATCCTCGAGAATGGCGCCTATACAGTGACGGGTTATATCCCTGCCAATTTTGATTTTGTAACGGCGGATCGAAAAAGCGCTAAAAATATGCCCATGGACCTGATGATCACGGGTACCGCCACAGCGATTGATTTTTTACAGCCATATATCGAATCAGTGGATTCTCTCACCGGGAACTTTGCCATGCAGATGTCCATCTCCGGTACTTTTCTGGACCCCGTGCGAAACGGTCAGGTCGTGCTTGAAAATGGCCGGATAAGTGTATTGAACCTGGACAATACATTCAGCAGCCTTAACGGTTATGCCACCATCGATGACAACAAGCTAACGATTAAATACCTGAATGGAAAGTCCAGGGGGACTGTTGACGACAGTAATCTATGGGATTCGATGAAAGGATTTATTCTGAGAATTTTCAGGACAGATGAAAAACCTGAAGATTCACCTAATTTGCAAGTTTCCGGCGGTATGGACCTGTCCCAGTTTTTCAGGCCGGATTACAATCTGGAATTGACGGGTGAGGACCTCTTCTTAAAAAGTTCGGAAAACAAATTCATTGGTATAGGGGATGCCAAAATTTACGTTACCGGACGGGATACGGTCATGGTCACGGGTCAGTTTATACCCAAGCCGAATGAATTTCTCATCACGGATGATTTTCATTCGGAAGCTTCCCTGAAAATAAACCGTCATAAAACAGGGCCCGTTTTCGGTTACGATATCCATGTACCGCTGGATAATGTTGTACGTATGGAAAACAGTTTCCTTCAGGGATTTGAACTGGATGGGGATTTGACCATTACCGCCATGGGAGACAGCGATTTCCGGTTTTCCGGAACGGTGAATATCATCAACGGCACCTTCATTCTGAACGGTACCGAATATACCAATACTACGGGCTCAATATTTCTGGACCCGTCCAACACTATCCCAACGGTCGATATTGAGGCTTTAACGTCCGTGAACGGCAATCAGTACCGGATTTTTTTCCGGGGGCCCTTGAATGATCCCAATTATGAGATCCGGGATGAGGATACGGGAAGCTTTATTACTTCTGACGAACAGGATGCTATCCTGCGCCTGCTTATCACCGGCGGATCGGGCAATAACGGCAATATCGGAGAAACCGGAAAAACGCTCTTCTCAAATTATATTGAAAATGAATTTGAACAGTTTATCGCTCAGCACAGTCCCATCGACCGCTTTCAGGTTGAAAGTGAGTCAGCCCTGCTCACGGATTTCAATAAAGCAGATGTGAATATTTCCATCGCAAAAAATATTACACAAAAATTATACATGAATATTCGCAGTGATGTATTTTCGGATCAGATCACCAACGAATACGAAGTGGGATACCGTATTAACCGTAACATGTCGCTGGTGGGCCGACTGGACCAGAATGGCCTGCCGCACATGAATTACAGGATCAAGATCGACTACTGATATGCGCAATCCCAGAAATATCCTCAGTGGTTTTCTGATATTGGTTCTGTTTTCCGGTCTGGTCTGCGGGGCCGAGCAGTACGTGTCCAGTGTTATTTTTAAAGGCAATGACTCCTTTTCGGCAAGGACCCTGACAAAATATATCAGGCTCAAACCCAAGGGCATATTCAAGCAGTCCGTTTACAGCCCCCGGGCGTTGAAGCTGGATGTGATCTCACTGCGGACCTTTTATCAGTCCGAAGGCTTTATGGATGTAGCCATCGAATCGGAGATTAAAGTGTCGGATGAGCAGTTTATAGATATTTACCTGACCATTTCCGAAGGGCATCGATATACCGTCAATTCCCTGCAGATTTTTGGCGATCACCTCTTTACAAAAGAGAAAATCCTGAAAATCCTGGATATCCGCGCTGGGGATGTTTACAATCCCGCCAAACTGACCTCGCAGATCAAGACTCTCGAAAACGAGTATCTGAAAAACGGTAAATTGCTGAATTCCATTGCAGATGAAATCGAAGTGCAATCCGGCAAGGTAAATATCCGCATCAACATTTCCGAAGGAGCGACCTATTATATCGGTGACATAACAATTTCGGGTTTGTCCAGGGTTTCGGAAAAATACGTCCGCAGGGAACTGATCGTGAAACCCGCAGAGCTTTACAATATTTCGAAAATTGAAAAATCTCAACGCCGCATATTTTCCTCAGGACTGTTCAGTTCCGTGGAGATCTATCCGGTCGTTGCGGCCGAAAATGAACACCTTGTCAACATCAATATCAAAGTCCGCGAATATGATGCCCGAAACGTCCAATTCGATTTCGGTATTGGACAGGAAGCCTCTACACTCGGTGCAGGAGCACCCCCGGCCACCGTTATCGGGGTTGAAGGGAAATGGCTGCCAGGTGCTCTTTTTAACACCGCAAACCGGATCGAACTGGGCGGGCAGATCGGCGTGCGGGTGGACCAGCAAATGTCTTTCCTGCCGTGGAATATTTATGTAAACTGGTTCAATCCCTGGCTTTTTGGTTTCAGGGTACCCGTGCGATTAAAATATATTTACGAAGAATTAAAAGATGAATTTGCGTTAAGCCGCCAGGGGATTGAAATGTCCCTGCTTTATAAACAGGGAGAGAGCTACAATTTTGTGGGGGGATTCAAACTCGAAGACATCCGCACAAAGGGCGACACCACGGTCGTCAACACTTCCCTTGAGCTCGACCGGAAGATCAATTTCAGTTTTTTCCGTCAGAAACTGGATAATTTCATCATGCCGACCTCGGGTTATTTCTACTCAATCTCGCTGGATTTGAACGGTACCTTTCTCGGTGGCAGTAAACATTTTCTGAAATTCGACAGTGAAATCAAGAAATTTTACCCGCTCGGGAATAACAGCACTTTCGGACAGCGAATAAAACTGGGATATCTGCATATCTTCCCCAAAAGCACTGAGAGTGATCTTGAATTCTATGATAAATTCTGGTTGGGGGGCAATACTTCGCTGCGCGGCTGGAATTCCCCCAAAGCCTACAATCCTTACGGCGCGCTGATTCGGCTGCAGTACAACGCCGAAGTACGGTTTCCCCTGTATAAAAAACTCGGCGCGGAAGTTTTCTTTGACAGCGGAAAACTGACCGATTCATTTGATAAAGACATCCTGTCCAACTGGAGCTGGGACACGGGTGCCGGGGTCACCTTTCTAACCCCAATCGGCCCGGCGCGCATCGATGTGGCCTATCCTTTTGCAAAAAAGGTGCAGCCGGTCGTCCTGCTCTCGCTGCTGTTCATGTTTTAAAGTTCAGGGATACCCTTCCATTCCCGACAATTATTTCCGACCGGCAGCTGCAAAAACCGGTTTTCGAAAATTTTCCCTATTTTATCCGGAACTTTGGGAAATCTGTCATGTTATTGGGTAGCTTCGATGCTTTAAATTTCGTGACATTTTTATCCGTCTATATCCGGCAATGCCGGACTACGCCGGACAGGACGATTTGGTTAATTCTCCGGGGCTTGCCCCGGGATTTTGGGTCCAGGGCTTGCCCTGTGGTTAATACCAATTTATTATTAAGACGAAAGAGGTTATGATGAAAAAATATATGCTTTTTGCAATAGTTATTTTCGCCTTCATGGGCTGCAGTAAAAATGACGCCGCGGTCGACGAACATTTCAACAAAGCCCTGGAATTCAGGCAGAATGAAAAAATTGGAGAATCCATCACTGAACTTGGCGCAGTGATCAAGGATTCCCCCGAAAATCCCCGAGCCGCCGAAGCGCAGTTTGAAATAGGGAAGATTTATTTGAATGATGTGAAAGACTATGAGATCGCCATCGAAGAATTTCAAAAAGTCATTGACCAATATCCTGAGTCTGAATTTGCTCCCAAAGCCCTTTTTATGATCGGTTACATCGAGGCTAACAATCTTCAGGCTTACAGCGACGCCTTAGAAGATTATCAAAATTTTATCAAGCAGTATCCGGACCATGAACTGGTTCCTTCTGTGCAGTATGAATTGGACTCAATGAGTGAGGTGAGTGATAAAATCGTTGAATTGAATTCAAGAACACGGGAAAATTAATCGGAGGAATGTGCACCAATGGAAAATTTTGACCTTACCGGATTAAATGAGAAGATCAAATCTGAATCGACCTTTATTGACAAACTAAAGGCTGAACTATCTTCCGTGATCATCGGGCAGGACGAGTTGATCAATAAGCTGGTGATTGCTTTATTATCCAATGGTCATGTCTTTCTGGAGGGGGTTCCGGGCTTGGCCAAAACACTCACAGTGAGCACTCTTGCGAGTTTGATCGACACCCAATTCCAAAGGATTCAGTTTACCCCCGACCTGCTTCCGGCCGATTTGCTGGGTACGCTGATCTATAACCCGAAGGATGCCAATTTCGAGGTTAAAAAAGGCCCCGTGTTTTCCAACATTATTCTGGCGGATGAAATTAACCGGGCACCGGCCAAGGTTCAGAGCGCACTGCTCGAGGCCATGCAGGAGCGTCAGGTCACGATTGGGGAGTCCACCTTTCCCCTGGATGAACCCTTTCTGGTGATGGCCACGCAGAACCCCATCGAACAGGAGGGTACTTACCCATTGCCTGAGGCCCAGGTGGACCGCTTTATGTTCAAAATTTTAGTTGATTATCCCAGTGAGACCGAAGAGCTGCAAATTCTCCAGAGGATGGGTAATATCACCAATCATATTGAAGTAAAACCGGTAGTGAGTGCAGCCGAGATCCTCAGTGCCCGCAAAGTCGTGGATCAGATCCACACCGCAGAGAACATCCAAAAGTACATTGTCTCCCTGGTGATGGCAACCCGTGATCCGGAGCAGTACGGTCTCAACGACCTGGCACCGCTGATCAGCTTCGGGGCTTCTCCCAGGGCCTCGATTTTCATTGCTACAGCCTCTAAAGCCCGGGCTTTTGTAGCCCATCGCGGTTATGTCATCCCTGAAGATATCCGGGACGTGAGCCGGGCAATCCTGCGCCACCGTATCCTGCTGACCTTTGAAGCAGAGGCCGAAGATGTCACTACTGAAGACATCATAACCCGCATCTTCGAATCAGTTCCCACACCCTAAACCGGTATCCATGGCCACTCCATTCATGTGCCGCCTTAACATTTCCGTCCATTTGTGGCTGCTGAAACATTTTTCAACTGAGGAATATTCTCCCTTATATCAGCCGCGAAATTCAGTGGAGAATTGAATAATTTGCTGATTCCTGCTGAAATATTAAAAAAAGTCAAGCTCATTGAGATCCGCACGCGCAGGCTGGTGAACAATTTGTTCGGGGGTGAGTACCATTCCGCCTTCAAGGGTATGGGAATGGAATTTGCCGAAGTCCGGGAGTATATGCCCGGGGATGATATCCGCAATATCGACTGGAACGTCACCGCCCGGACCGGTAAACCGTATATCAAAAAATACGAGGAAGAACGCGAATTGACGGTAATGCTGGTGGTGGATGTGAGCGCTTCAGGGTATTTCGGTACGGGCTCGGCCCTGAAAAGTGACATAATGGTAGAGATCGCCGCTATCCTCAGTTTCAGTGCCATCAAGAACAATGACAAAGTAGGACTGCTGCTTTTCTCCGATCAGGTGGAAAAATTCATCCCGCCGAAGAAAGGCAAAGCCCATGTCATGCGGGTTGTCCGGGAGTTGATCTATTACAAGGCGGAAGACCGCAAAACCGATATTACCGGGTCCCTGGAATACCTGTTGAAAATGCTCAAACGGCGGTCCGTGATTTTTCTGATCTCGGACTTTCTGGACGATGGTTTTGAATCCCTGCTGAAGTTCGTCAACCATAAGCATGATCTCATTTGCATCCAACTGAATGATAAGGCCGAACTGGATCTGCTGAATATCGGCCTGGTCAAACTGCACGATGCCGAGACCCAGTCCTTTCACTGGGTGGACACAACGTCTCCCCGGTTTGCCGAAATGATGCGGACAGCCGTAGAGGAACGCCTAAGTAAATATCGCAGATTCTGTAAGAAAAACGAGATTGATCTGATCTCCATCAACACCGCCGAAAGTTATATTGATCCGCTGGTGAATTATTTCAACCGCCGTACCGCCCGAAAATGATCAGAGCCTGCTTACTGACACTGCTGTTAACAGTAACCGCTTTTACTCAGGTTCGTCTCGAGACGGAGATAAGCCCTGACACCATAACCGTTGGTGACCATGTGAAGTTGACCGTCACTGCTGAAGTCCCCGGGGGACAGGTCGTTAATTTTTTAGAGCTGCCTGCAGATTCGGGAAGCTATCAGATCATTGATAAACAACTCACGGAAAATTCAGTAACCTATGTGATCACATTCTGGGAAACCGGCAAAACCGTGATACCGGGGATTCCCGTACAGGTACTTGAAGACGGTAAACTCATTACTACTTTATCAACTGATCCTCTGCCGGTGGAGATCATGAGCGTGCTGGACCCCTCGGCCAAGGACATCCGGGAGATCAAGGGAATGCAGGATGTGCATCTCACAAAAGGCTGGATACAGCTTCTCTACGGCGTGAGCGCCCTGCTCTCTTTTCTCATTGCCCTGCTGCTCTGGCGCCGCCGGGTCAGGGTCATGAAAAAAGCCGAAAAATGGGTCGCACCGCCTGATCCCCCTCATGTTCTGGCCAAAAACAGGCTTGAAGCATTATCGTCTCCCTATCCGCTGACGAGTGAAACGGCTGAGAAATATTATCTTGAACTTTCAGGCATCTTCAGGAAATACCTGGAGGACGAGTTTTTTATCAAATCGCTGGAGATGACGACCACCGAATTAATGAATTACCTGGACGTCATGAAGCTTGATCCGGATGTGAAGCAAAGAACGATTCAGCTGCTGGAAAAATCAGACCTGTCAAAATTTGCCCGTCACGTTCCGGCACCGGAGCAATTCGAAAATGACAAAGTGCTGACCGCAGACCTCATTGATGCTTATCATGCGATGGCACAGGTTTAAATGAGATAATATCCGCTTAACGGAATTTTCCCGTTATCAGAGAAAGGACCTAAAATGCTGATTGAAATACATTCCGACACTCCGGGAGTGCGACGCACCCAAAGGGCTGTCGAGGCCCTGAAAAACGGAGAACTGATCGTTTATCCGACCGATACGCTTTATGGTGTCGGCTGCGACATTCATTGCAAGTCAGCCATTGAAAAAATCTATGCGCTGAAATTCATGGACAAGAAAAAGCCTCTGAGCATCCTTTGTAAAGATTTTACGCAGATCGCAGAGTACGCCCATATTTCCAACTATGCCTTCAAGATCATGAAAAAACTCCTGCCCGGTCCTTTCACGGTAATCTTGCCGGCCTCTAACAAGGTCCCCAAAATGCTGGTCACGAAGCAGCGCACAATCGGTATCCGCATACCGGACAATACTTTCGCTTTGCAGCTGGTGGAAGGTCTGGGTGCGCCCATCATCACCACAACACTTGAAACGGACGAGGAAATGATCATCTCCGATCCGGAGGAAATACATGACCGCTTTTCAAACCAGATCAGTCTGGTCTTTTCCGAAGGGGTTTCTTACTCCGACCCATCTACAGTCATCGATCTCACAGGGCCTGAGTTGGTAGTCCTGCGGGAAGGGAAAGGGCATATCGGCGGCGCTGAGTGAGAGAAAATGAACGGATTGGAGTGTCCAGAGAACCCGTCACCTTTTCGTCCCCTCCTGATGTTGACGGCAGGTAGAATCACGCTCCGGCGGACAAGACCGCCTTCTCGACAATCCTGCACATCCTCTTAATTCCGGTACTTCCCGGGACCATCGGGAAAATCAAAGGTTGTTAAATATTCCCGGGAATCACTAAACTAACCCCTCGAAACCGTATTTATTTTGTGGCTGACGGTCAGGTTGTCGGCTTTCCACCTGCCTGCGACAAAAGGCCCGGCTTTCTTATCATTTTGTCACTGCCCGATTTCAGACACACTCGATATTTTGAACATTGATTCCGTGAAAACGAATAGATCCCGGCAATTGCCGAAAGAGAAGATTTATTAATTCCCAGGGGCTTCCCCTGTGGTTAATACCAACTTATTTAAGAAAGGATCGGTACCATGGAAAAATCAATTCATCCCGACAACAAATACTACACGGCACAATTACTCGTTCTTGCCACCATTTCAGGTTTCTGTCTGCTGACAGCAGGGGTCATACAGTTTATACTTAGTTTTTCAGAACCTGATCCAATTATCATGAAGGTGATCTGGCTGGTTAGCACCGGGTCCGTCGCTGCTCTGTGGATTGTCTCATTTCCGATAATTTATTTTTGGATTAAAAACCTCAAGTATGTCATCCACGATGATCGTATCACCATTCACAAAGGTATTCTGACCAAGAAGTATCAGAACATTCCCTACCGCTCCATTACGGATTTTGTGTTAAAGAGAGGACTTTATGAACGTCTCCTGGGAATTGGTTCAGTCCAGATCCAGACCGCCGGGCAGTCACCGTCGGCATCCGGGTATGAAGGCAGTCTTTCCGGTCTGAGGGAGTATGATGTGATCCACACCGAGCTGAGAAATAAAATAAAATCGTTACATCCGGTTTCCATATCTGCAAGTGCTGATGACTCCAAGCCGACATCCGATGCAGATCTTCTCGTACAGATACTCGATGAAGTGAGACAGATCAGAAAGAATACCGCAACAAAACCCTGATATCAGCAACGATTCATAGTTCTGTCACAGCGGTGAGCCCGTGCTCCAAACGGGTATCAGGGGGCCAGGTGATCGATGATGAATTGCTGAACTTCAGGGTAGCTGGGTATGTTTTTATGGAGGTATGGTCCCGTTAAAAAATGACCTTCCGGCGGGAGATGTCTCAACTGCTGGTCCAGAGAAACCGTGCCGTCTCCGTCAGTGTTGAAATAATAAGATTCCCTGATGAATTTGTGATCCACAAAACGAATACCCTCTCCATTTTTCGAGGGGTTCCCCTTCACTCGTCCCGCCGATAACGTCGGCTCTCCGGTGCCGGCGATAATATACTGTTCCGTGCTCAGGCGGGCCTGATCCAGCTGCTGCAGTGCGGTCTGAAAGCGGAAACCCCTGTCCAGAGCGGCCCCGATGAAACTCTCGAACTCCAGCAGCAGTCTCTGTGATCTCTCATCGCCGTCATGGGGATAGAGCAGCGAACATTCCCTCTGAAAATATTTCCAGTCGGAGCTGCTGAAAATGCTGAAACCGTTGGCTTCCCACGCTCCCAGACGAAACAGATTCAGCTCGACCGGTTTGCCCCGCTCCGTCATGAAGGACTGATATTGGGGCAGGGGTATCAGTTCATAAAGGGACGGCATGGTGAAGGTGGCCCATTTGGACACCGTGACGAAGGGCATGATAAACTCGCCTTCATTAAGCGATTTCAAGGCATTCATGGAGCCGTCATGGGGTGTGCCGAGATAGAAGATACGGCTCACGTTCCCGGCGCCGGCATAGGTAGGCTCCGGGAGTTCATCAGCTTTAAAGTCTGAAATAACATCCTGATCGCCGTAGAGCAGGTAATATTTGGCAATCACACCGCCCATACTGTGAGCGATGATGGTGACTTTCTGCCGGGGATTTTCCGAAACCTGCTGGATTTGGCGGATCCTTTCAGCCAGCAGCTGAGCCGTCTCCACCAGATCCCGGCGCCAGTCATAGGGGAAAAGATAGACATTCTCCTGCTGGCGGCAGCGCTCAATATCACCGGGTTTCAGTCCACATCGGCTGAAAGCGTTGACCAGATCACGATACACTTTGACTTCTCCGATGCGGTTGATGATCTCAAATTCCGTGAGGATCGATTTGGGAACCAACCGGTCCCGGTTGGCGGTAATAGGGTGCCGGTCTGTGGGCAGTTCCAGGCCGTCCAGTGCCGTATCCAGCAGAGCCCGATGGGGGTCCACAGCCCGCAGGTTGATCATTTTGCCCCAGACCATATTCCCGGTGACCGGGTCCACCAGCTGGGTACCCATGATACCCGGAATGATGATGATGGGTGTCCCGGTGTGGACGGTCAACGGGCGCAGCTGTCTCGGAGCACACCCCGATTGTACAGCTAACAAAATGATGAATACAAGCATTCGCACTGAAGTAAATTAAGACTAATTTGATATATGATGGGGTTATCATCCTGGGCTGGCTGGTGCTCGCTTTTGGGGTGGGTTTATGATTTCACGAATTGGAGATCTGCGTGGCTCGGTTTTATCGTCGCAGACCGGGACTGCCGGAATCAGCGCAACTTACGCTGCACATCGACGCAGGGTGAACGCAAAAAACGGAAACAAGGCCCTGGCCCAATGGGGATACGATCCTGACCCCTGAAATGTACCGGTTTTTATTTAACCCCTTCAGGGTTGATCGCCGGTTATTACCTTCTATTCATATTCAACCCCTGCGGAGTTTTATCACCGTGAATCAGTGTAATCGAGATCCGGCACAATCCACCTGGCGAACAACCTGCGCCAGGAAAAGTACAGAGAAGCTATGTCATCTCTTTGGGATTTTGATCATAATCCGATGACCGTGTTTTGCCAGTTGTTGAAAGCCTCTGAAGCCTAAGTTGGCGATCATTATTCCATATCAGGGGGTAGTGACTCCCTCCGGCTCACACTTGTCAGGGGGAGAGGATATTCGGAGTGGTTATTGGATTTAATGCCGAATATTAATGGCTAAGCAGCCCACAAGTGCACTGGCTCACTGGTCTGCGTTCACCGCCCAATAGATTTTGGATACTCCAAAAGTGAGAGACTGAACTTCTACCGTGCTGAATCCCGCATGCACCAGCATCCCGGCAACTTCGCGATCCGGTGGAAAAACCTCCACTGATTCCGGCAGATAGCGGTAGGCCCGGGATTGGGAAAAGAGACCAGCCAGGCGCGGCAGGACTTGCTTAAAATAAAAGCGATACAGATGGCCGAAAAGTTTTGATCGGGGTTGTGAAAACTCAAGAATGGCCAGTTTGCCGCCAGGTTTAAGCACTCTCTGGAACTCTCTGGCCGCGACCTCATAGTGGCCGATATTGCGGAAACCGTAGGAAATGGTAAGGGCATCGAAGCTGTTATCCCTGAAAGGCAGTGCTTCTCCATCTCCCTGCACAAATGTGATATTCCCGGTTTGACGGCGACGGGCTTTCTCCCGGGCGAGCAGGGTCATATTGAAGGCATAATCCAGCCCGATTACTGCTGCATCAGTGTACCTTTTCAGGATGGCGAATCCCACATCGCCGGTCCCGGTGGCCACATCCAGCACGTGCTGTCCTTTCTCAAGTGTGAGACCTTTCACTAACTGTCTCCGCCAATACAGATCGACTCCAAAACTCAGGAAATGGTTGAGAAAATCATAGCGCGGCGAGATGTCCTCGAACATCTGCTGTACGAATTTTTTCTTTTCCTCGCCACTGTGTATAAATTCTGTCATGGATTCCTTCCGGTTTGATCCGTCATTCCAAATCTGTACCAGTTCAGCACCGGCAATGCAGTAAAATTAGGGAGTTTTGGCAGTGGATAGCTAACGGTACAGCCTGTGCCGTGCACGATCTCATATCGATTTAATCCGTCTATGTCGGCAATTGCCCAACTACACAGGGCGAGACGATTCGGTTAAAGCACGGCCGCTTAGGGCGGGGTAGTTCATTTTCAAAAGCGGATCGAAGAAGAATTGAATATTACGGAAAGAATATTATGCTAAAAAACTCTAGCCGCCATTTAGAATGATCTGTATCAACAGAATGACATCAAGGACATTTATTATCCCGCTGTTATCCAGATCAGCTGTGATCACTTGCAGCGTTGTCGGTTCTTCTCCCAGAATAATATCAATTATTCCTACAAGATCCAGTATATCTATGATAAAATCTCCATTTACATCTCCGATAATATATTCCTGATGGTAGTAATTAGCGCCCATATCTGCAATCGTTCCATCAGGGTCCGGCTGAGAATTTGGATCTCCTGCATCGATACAGGGACTGTCTGCAGAAAGATTATAAAGCCCGTCTTCAATTTCGAATAATGGGTTTTCATCAATATTCTCATGATCGATCAGATTTAGTTCTACATCAAAGTCGTCAAGGGTATTTGTCCAGTCTGAATATGAAATCTCGATATCATAAGGATCCGACAGAAAGTCATACAGACCAATGTCATTTGGCCAATTGTCCCACATTATACTATTTATAACGGCCAAATATGTGGTTCCATCACTGAACAGATAGATACCACCACCGTATTGAAATCCGATATTACCACTTATTGTACAATTCTTTATAAAATTATTATTATTTAATGAAGAGTAGCAAATTCCTCCTCCATAGAAACTTGTATTATTGGTAATCTGAATACGCTCAATCTCTATATAAAACGCATCTGAAAAACTGGCTATATAAATTCCACCTCCAGATTGAGAGTTATTATCATTCACGACCAAACCGGATAATTTTAATGAGTCTGATGGAGAACCCCCGGAGCAATTAATCCCGCCACCTGAACCTTCTTCCGCCGTATTTCCCGAAACTGATGAGTCATGAGCTCTGATTTCAACGGTACCAAGGGCACTTATGCCACCTCCTGATAGTCCTGCTGTATTGTTGTCAACATGAACATCTTCAAATATTAAGGTAGAAGTAGAAGCATGAATCCCACCGGCTAAAACAGTACCTACATTATTACTTATCTCCACATCCGAAAATGAACCGGTAGAATGCAACATATCTATCCCTCCGGCGATGATTGCTGTATTATTTTGTATAAGGACATTGCTTAAATATATATCGGAAAACGAACAATGTATACCGCCTCCGGTTTGGATACTTAAGCTATCTGGAAATAAAGTATTATCCGATATTATGGAATTTGATAAAAATACGGTTGAATAGGATATTTTTAAACCCGCACCAAATCCGGACCCGTGAATTACATTTTCATAAATATGAATATTCTGGATTGTGACATTTGAGTCTTCGCACATCACACCGGCGCCACGACTAAAAACGTATACCCCTTCCTGTCCTTCTGGCACTATATTATTTATAACTTCGATATCTCGAAGAACCGGGTAAGCATATAAGCAGAATATTCCAATCCCCATATTTTCATAGTCAACAACTCCCTGATTATCCCGGACTATTAGATCTTCCAGGAGTGGACCTGAGTTACCAACACCAATCCCGGCGCCCGTAGAATTTTGCCCGTTTCTGATTGTAAAATTCCGAATAACAGTGTTTGTATCCCATGGTTCGGATACATAATATGGTTGATATAAAATTCCTATTACTCTGCCTGATGCATTACCATCAATGATAGTCTCGGATTTATCCTCACCGATTAATTTTATGCCTTGTTTATCAGGCCAGGAAATATTCTCATAGTAGATGCCGTTGCTGACAAAAACAGTGTCATAATCCTGAGAATCTTCAAACGCCTGTTGGATCGAAGGGTAATCAGCAGGCACATGTAAAACCGATGCATTGAGATAAGATAAAAGAAGACTGCTTAGAACACACAGTATTCCAATTCGGTAAAACATTGGGCTCTCCTATAAAAAAGATAATTGCATGGTTACTTAATCCAATATATTTCTCATTCCACCAGCAGCAGTTTTTGAGTCTGGGTGAAAACAGGTGTCTTCAATGTCATGGACTTCCCGGTTTTTATCAACCCACAGTCCTATTATTTCGATAGTTTCATTTTTTTGATGAAGTAGGTGCATTGACTGTTGGATGTGCATAATTTGATCGTCTCGTGGTGCCGAATTTTTGGCACAACCGTGATGGCCGACCACAGCAATTCCCACTGAACCGTGATTCTCAATTGAAATTTTCAGCCTTTCAAGAATCGACTGAATTGAGGCCATATCTTTCTGTTCCGATAAAATCAAATTTGGGGCGGCTTCAGTAATGGAATCTACATAATCAACATTGAACCGTTTTTGCAGATACCTGATTACAGGCAATTGAACTCGCCCGTCCATGCAGTTGATGACTGTACAGAATCGCATACGGTCTCCTTTTTTTGGTGAAGACCCCTCATCACCTGCACGAGGAATTTGAGTTATTACCGTCCTGTCAGGTTTGTGTTTCATTTTTTGGTAAATCCTTGTTTTCAGTCTGCTGGTCACACATGTCCGATACAGCCAATTGTCAGATGGCAATTAAGATAGTTAATTACTTATAAGCAGGCCGAACAAGCCACCAGTGTTATTTCCGTCGTCTGATTAGAAGTAAGTGTGACAGGTTCATGGTAAGAAATATTCCCTGGGCCAATACAACAAACTTCTGCATCTACATAATAATCGCCAGGATCAAGTTCAAAACTACATTTTCCGGTTAAATCCGTTTGTTTAATAATGCCTTCCGGTACGATTGTAATTGATATACCCGGAACGGCTGAATCATCAGTTGAATTATCTATTACAGAAACTGTAAGAGTTCCTTCATTAGAATCAGCAGATTCTATATCGCAGCTTGACACAAAGAATAGAATAAATAATGAGATTATAATTCCAA